>NZ_JBIWCL010000022.1:0-167020 GCF_044761485.1 Streptomyces sp. NPDC097617 | reverse complement strand
CGTGATGACCGTGGCGGCGACCGTCCCTCGTACCCGCGCCGTGATGACGACCGTGGTGGCCGTCCCTCCGGTGGCGACCGTCCGTCCTACCCGCGCCGCGACGACCGTGGCGGCGACCGTCCGAGCTTCCCGCGTCGTGATGACCGTGGCGGCGACCGTCCCTCGTACCCGCGCCGTGATGACGACCGTGGTGGCCGTCCCTCCGGTGGCGACCGTCCGTCCTACCCGCGCCGCGACGACCGTGGCGGCGACCGTCCGAGCTTCCCGCGTCGTGATGACCGTGGTGGCGACCGTCCCTCGTACCCCCGTCGTGATGATGACCGTGGTGGTCGTCCCTCCGGTGGCGGTGGCGGCGGCTTCCGTCGTGATGACCGTGGTGGCGACCGTCCGTCGTACCCCCGTCGCGACGACGACCGTGGTGGGTTCCGCGGCGGCCGTGATGACCGTGGTGGCGACCGTCCGTCCTACCCGCGCCGTGATGACGACCGTGGTGGCCGTCCCTCCGGTGGCGGTGGCGGCGGCGGCTTCCGTCGTGATGACCGTGGTGGGGACCGTCCGTCGTACCCGCGCCGTGATGACGACCGTGGTGGCCGTCCCTCCGGTGGCGGTGGCGGTGGCTTCCGTCGCGACGACCGTGGCGGCGACCGTCCCTCGTACCCGCGCCGTGACGACGACCGTGGTGGTCGTCCCTCCGGCGGCGGTGGCGGCGGCTTCCGTCGCGACGACCGTGGCGGCGACCGTCCCTCGTACCCCCGTCGCGACGACCGCGGTGGTGACCGTGGTGGCTTCCGCGGTCGCGATGACCGTGGTGGCGACCGTGACTTCCGCGCCGACCGCGACCCGGTCAAGCGCCTCCCGATCGACGAGGACGTCACCGGCCTCGAGATCGACGCCGATGTGCGTCAGGAGCTGCTGAGCCTGCCCAAGGGTCTGGCCGAAGAGGTTTCCAAGAACCTCGTCATGGTCGCCCGGCTGATCGACGACGAGCCCGAGCAGGCGTACGCGTACTCGCGCATCGCTCTGCGGCTGGCCTCCCGCGTCGCCGCCGTCCGTGAGGCTGCCGGCTTCGCCGCGTACGCCACGCAGAAGTACAGCGAGGCGCTCGCCGAGTTCCGTGCCTCCAAGCGCATGACCGGCTCCGTCGAGCTGTGGCCCGTCATGGCCGACTGCGAGCGCGGCCTCGGCCGTCCGGAGCGGGCGCTGGCCATGGCCGGCGAGCCCGAGGTGCAGAAGCTGGACAAGGCCGGCCAGGTCGAGATGCGTCTGGTCGCGGCCGGTGCCCGGCGGGACCAGGGTCAGCTGGAAGCTGCCATCGTGACCCTGCAGAGCCCGGAGCTGGCCTCCAGCTCCGTCCAGCCGTGGACCGCGCGCCTGCGCTACGCCTACGCCGATGCCCTGCTGGCGGCCGGTCGTGAGGACGAGGCCCGTGAGTGGTTCGGCAAGACCCTCGAGGCGGACAAGGACGGGGCCACCGATGCCTCCGACCGTCTCGCCGAGCTCGACGGTGTCGAGTTCGTCGACGCCGGGGTCGACCTGGCCGACCTCGACGAGGACGAGGACGAGGACGACGACGAGGGTGAGGGTGAGGACGCGGCGGAGATCGCCGCGGCCGAGCGCGCCTCCGACGTCGCCGAGTACTACGACGAGGACGACGAGGAGTACGAGCCCCTGGAGCAGTCCGAGGCCGACTCCGACGCTGACGCCGATGTCGAGGACGACAAGGCCTGAGGCACGGTGACATGAAGAAGGGCGGTACCCCGGTCGGGGTACCGCCCTTCTTCATGTCCGGGGTCCGGGCTCCGCCGCCCGGAGGCGGTCAGCCCAGGCCGCGCAGGACCAGGCCGGTGGCCGGCTTCGGTCCGAAGGACGTGGACTTGCGGGGCATCGTGACGCCCTGGCGGGCCAGGTCCCGTACGACGTCCTCGCGTACGGGATGCAGCAGGACCGCGGTCCCGCCGTGCCGCTCCGCCATCGCGACCGTGGACGCGGCGTCGTGGATGTACGTGATCTGGTCCGGGGCGTCCGGGATGTGCCAGAGGGAGTCGAGGAGCGTCGCGTGCAGGACGGTGGCGTCCAGTCGGCGCCAGGCCTCGGGGCGGTCGTGGCGGACCGTGCGGTCGAGCAGGGCCAGGTCGGGGTCGGTGACCAGACGGAAGGAGCCGTCGCCGGCGATGAGGAAGGCGTTGCCGCGTTCCGCGGCGTCCGTGAGGGCGTCCAGGGCCAGCGGGAGCGGCCCGTCGACCGGGCGGACGCGGAAATGGCCGTCGAGGGCGGCGAGGGCGTCCTCGACGGGGAGCCGGCGCAGCATCCGGTGGATGGCGCGGACCTGGAGCGGGTAGCGGGCGGTGTCCACGAGGAGGACCAGGCCGAAGTCCCAGGCCGTGGGGGAACTGTGCTCCTCCTGGAGGCGCAGGTAGGTCGCCCAGCGGTGGTGGCCGTCGGCGATGAGGGCCTGGCGGTGGCTGAAATCGGCCGTGACAGTGTCGAGTTCGGTCGGGTCCGTGATGGCCCAGAGACGGTGCTGGAAGCCGTCCTCGGTGGTGGTCGACAGCAGGGGGGCGCGCTGGGCTGTCCGTTCGACGACCGCGGCCGCTCCCGCGCCGGGGTCGTCGCCCCGGTAGGTGAGGAGCAGGGGTTCGAGGTTGGCTGAGGTCGCCCGCATCAGGCCGGCCCGGTCGGTGACCACGTCCGGCATGACGTCCTCGTGCGGCAGGACGATGCCGGCGTCCGCGGTGGACAGGGCGAGCGCGCCGATGACACCGCGCTGCAGCAGGCCCGCCCTGCGCTGCTCGTACACGTAGAGCGCGGGCTCGGGGTCGGCGCTGAGGATGCCTTCGGCGAGCCAGTGGTGCAGGGTGCGTGCGGCCTGTTCGTTGCGTGCGGCCGGGGTGCCGGCCTGCGGGAGGATCAGGCGGACGATGTTGTGCGGGTCGGCGGATTCGAGGTGGTCGACTCCGTCGGGGCGCACGACCACGTCGTACGGCGGCGAGGTGACGGCGGCCAGGCTGCCGACACGCTCGGGGACGTAGCGCAGGCCATGGAACGGGATCAGGCGCAGCCCTTGCTCCGCGGTGCCAGATGTGGTCATTGGTGCATCGTAAGACGCGTCTCGCCATGCGGGATGATCGGGGCAGTACGGAATCGGACAAGATCGATCTCCCCCGGCTACCGCCGGGTGGGGCCTCCAGAAGGGGTGTACACGATGACCCGGCAGAGCAGGACCGGTCCCGCGGCGAGTGAGCAGAGTCTGCACCAGGCGTACGACACCGCCCTGCTGGACCTGGACGGGGTGGTGTACGCGGGCGGCGAGGCCATCGCGTACGCCGTGGAGTCCCTCGCCGCGGCCAGGGCCGACGGGATGCACCTCGCGTACGTCACCAACAACGCGCTGCGGACGCCGGACGCGGTCGCGGAGCACCTGGGCGAGCTGGGCATCCCGACGGAGGCGGCCGAGGTGATCACCTCGGCGCAGGCGGTGGCCCGGCTGATCGCGGAGCAGGTGGAACCGGGGTCGAAGGTCCTGGTGATCGGCGGGGACGGCCTGCGGGTCGCCCTGCGCGAGCGGGGCCTGGTGCCGGTGGACTCGGCCGAGGAGGAGGGCCTCGCGGCGGTCGTCCAGGGGTACGGGGGTCCCGACCTGCCGTGGGGGCGGTTCGCGGAGGCCTCGTACGCGATCAACCGCGGCGTGCCGTGGTTCGCGTCGAACACCGACCTGACGATTCCGGGGGCGCGGGGGATCGCGCCGGGCAACGGGGCCGCGGTGGAGGTCGTACGGATCGCCACGGGCGCCGAGCCGCAGGTGGCGGGCAAGCCGCTGCCCCCGATGCACCGGGAGACCGTGCTGCGGACCGGGGCGCAGCGACCGCTGGTGGTCGGGGACCGGCTGGACACCGACATCGAGGGCGCCTTCAACGGGGAGGTGGACTCGCTGCTGGTGCTGACCGGGGTGACGGACGCGGAGCAGCTGCTGCGCGCCGAGCCCCGGCACCGGCCGACCTACGTGGACCGGGATCTGCGAGGGCTGCTGACCGGGCAGCCGGAGGTGGAACCGGCCGCGGAGGGCTTCCGCTGCGGTGGCTGGACGGCGGTCGCGACGAACGGCGGTGTGCTGGAACTGCGCGTGGAGGAAGGGGAGGACGGGGCGGCCGCGGACCCGCTCGACGGGCTGCGGGCGCTGTGCGCGGCGGCCTGGACGGCGGCCGGGGCCGGCGCCTGCACGCTGGACGCGGCGAAGGCGCTGGCCAGGCTGGGTCTTTAGGGGCGCACGGGGAACCGTTCCGAGCGCAGGATAGGTTAGCCTAACCTGCGTGTTGGTCGAGAGTCCCCCTGAACCCGAACGGAGCGCGGCGCCCGCAGAGGGCGCCGCAGCCGCCGTAGCCCGCCCGCGCCACGCCGCGCGCGCCGCCGGTCTGCTCGCCGCCCTCGCGGTGTTGGCGCTGATCGCCGTCGTGAGCATCGCCGTGGGCGCCAAGCCGATGTCCCTCGACGAGGTCTGGCACGGCCTGTTCTCCTACGCAGGGACGCCCGCCGACGTGGTGGTGCGGGACCTGCGGATCCCGCGCACCCTCCTCGGGCTGATGGTCGGGCTCGGACTCGGCCTGTCCGGTGCGGTGATGCAGGCGCTGACCCGCAACCCGCTGGCCGAGCCCGGCATCCTCGGCGTCAACGCGGGCGCCGCGGCCGCCGTGGTCTCCGCGATCAGCTTCTTCGGCGCGAGTTCGCTGAGCGAGTTCGTGTGGTGGGCCTTCCTCGGCGCCGGCGTGGTCTCGGTCGTCGTGTACGTGCTGGGCGGCAGCCGCAGCGCGACGCCGGTGCGCCTCGCGCTCGCCGGTACGGCGGCCAGCGCGGCGCTCGTCGGCTACATCAACGCCGTGCAGCTGATGGACAGCAAGGCGCTGGACAAGCTGCGCTTCTGGACGGTGGGTTCGCTGGCCTCGGCCAACATGGACACCGTCCGGCAGGTGGCGCCCTTCCTGCTCGTCGGGGCGGTGCTCGCCCTGACACTGGGCCGGCCGCTCAACGCGATGGCCATGGGCGACGACACGGCCCGGGCGCTCGGCGCGCACCTGACGCGCACCCGGATCGGCGCCGTGATCGCCATCACCCTGCTGTGCGGAGCGGCGACCGCCGCGTGCGGGCCGATCGTGTTCATCGGTCTGATGGTCCCGCACCTGGTCCGGGCGTTCACCGGTCCGGACATGCGCTGGGTGCTCGCGTACTCGGCCGTCCTGTCGCCGGTACTGCTGCTCGGCGCCGACATCGTCGGCCGCGTCGTCACCCGGCCCGCCGAACTGCAGGTCGGCGTCGTGACCGCGCTCATCGGCGGCCCGGTCTTCATCTACCTGGTTCGGCGCAAGAGGATGGCCCAGCTGTGACCGCGACCACGACGGAGACCGCGACTGCGACCGTGACCGCGGCCGGCAGCCCCCGCAAGCGCCGGTCCGGCCCCCGTCCGCTGCACCTGCCCGGCGGGATCTCGCTGCGCGTCGAGCGGCGCGCCCTGGCCGTGGGTGTCCTGCTGAGCGCCGCGGCCCTCGCGCTGGCCGTCGTACTCATCGGCACCGGCGACTTCGAGATCGCGCCCTGGGACGTCGTGCAGACCCTGCTGGGCAACGGCACCCCCGCCAACGACTTCATCGTCAACGACCTGCGGCTGCCGCGGGTCCTGGTCGCGCTGCTGGTCGGCGCGTCGCTCGGGCTGTCCGGAGGCGTCTTCCAGTCCGTCTCCCGCAACCCGCTGGGCTCCCCGGACATGCTCGGCTTCGGCTACGGCTCGGCGGTCGGCGCGCTCGTCGTCATCATCCTGTTCAAGGGCAGCGCCGCCGAGGTGGCCGTCGGCGCGCTGGTCGGCGGCCTGCTGGCCGGAGTCGTCGTCTACCTGCTGGCGTACAAGCAGGGCATCCAGGGCTACCGGCTGGTGCTGGTCGGCATCGGCGCCTCCGCCGTCCTCATCGCCGTGATCCAGTATCTGATCACCAAGGCCCAGATGATCGAGGCCACTCGCGCCATGGTCTGGCTGACCGGCTCGCTGGCCGGCCGGGACTGGGCGCAGGTGTGGCCGCTGCTCGCGGCGTGCGCCGTGTTCTTCCCGCTGGTCCTGGGGCAGGGCAGGGCGCTGCGGATGATGGAGATGGGCGACGACGCCGCGTACGCCGTCGGCGTGCGGGTGGAGCGGACGCGGATGCTGCTGATGCTCGCGGCGATCCTGCTCACCACCGCGGCGAGCGCCGCGGCCGGGCCCATCAGCTTCGTCGCGCTGGCCGCGCCGCAGCTGGCCCGGCGGCTCACCCGCTCGCCCGGCGGGAACCTGGTGACCGGCGCGCTGATGGGCTCGGTGCTGCTGATGGGGTCCGACCTGGCCTCCCAGCGTGCCTTCGGCGCCGACCAGCTTCCGGTGGGTGTGGTGACCGGCCTCGTCGGCGGTGTCTACCTGCTCTGGCTGCTCGTCACGGAGCGCAAGGCGGGACGTATATGACTGCGAAGAATCGCGATATGAGGAGTACGCAAGTGCAGCGGCTGACCGCGGAGAACGTGACCCTCGGCTACGACCAGCGGGTCATCGCCGAGAACCTGTCGGTGGAGATCCCCGACAACTCCTTCACGGTGATCGTCGGCCCCAACGCCTGCGGCAAATCCACCCTGCTGCGGGCCCTCTCGCGGATGCTGAAGCCGTCCACCGGGCGGGTGCTGCTGGACGGGCAGGCCATCGGGTCGATGCCGGCGAAGAAGGTCGCCAAGACCCTGGGCCTGCTCCCGCAGTCCTCGATCGCGCCGGACGGCATCACGGTGGCCGACCTGGTCTCGCGCGGCCGGTACCCGCACCAGGGGCTGCTGCGGCAGTGGTCGGCGCAGGACGAGCGGGTCGTGAACGAGTCGATGGCCTCGACCGGGGTCGCCGAGCTCGCCGACCGGGCCGTGGACGAACTGTCGGGCGGTCAGCGGCAGCGGGTGTGGATCGCCATGGCGCTGGCGCAGCAGACGCCGCTGCTGCTGCTCGACGAGCCGACGACCTACCTGGACATCCAGCACCAGATCGACGTCCTGGACCTGTGCGCGGAGCTGCACGAGAACCAGGGGCGCACGCTCGTCGCGGTGCTGCACGACCTCAACCACGCGGCCCGCTACGCCACGCACCTGATCGCGATGCGGGGCGGGGAGGTCGTCGCGGAGGGGCCGCCGCAGGAGGTGGTCACCGCGGAGCTCGTGGAGAAGGTGTTCGGGCTGCGGTGCCAGGTGATCGACGACCCGGAGACGGGGACGCCGCTGGTGGTTCCGGCGGCGCGCAGGGCCCGTGTGGTGGCCCGGGCCGAGTAGCCCTCCCGGGCCGGGCCGCGGTCCTCGTCCCTGCGGGCCGGTTGCCGGGGGCGCCGCCCCCGGACCCCCGCGCCTCAAACGCCGGCGGGGCTGGATGAGCCGGCTCGCTAGAGCATGCTCTTGAGGCGGAGGAGGTCGCGGAAGCCGGCTTCCAGGCGGACCCGGCCGGAGGCCCAGGCCTTCGCGAACTTCAGCTCGCCCGCGACCAGTGCCACGAGGTCGTCGCCGGTCATCGCGAGCCGGATCTCCGCCTTGGTGGCGGGCGGGCCCGGGGCGACCGCGTCCACCCGGATCCGGCCCGTTTCCAGGCGGCCCGTGAACGTCCGGTCCAGGTCCGTGATGTGGCAGCTCAGGGAGCGGTCGAAGGCAGCCGCGCCGCGTACGCCGTCGTCGGCCCGAGCGAGGTTGTCGGAGAGTTTGTCGAGTGCTGCGCGGCACTCCTGGATCGTAGCCATCGTGATCACGACCGTACCGCAGAGGCATGCGTGGTCGACGGGCGCTTCGGGTAGCGTCGGGGCATGAGCGACGAAGCTGCCGAGACCCGGGCCGACGAGGCCGCCGAGCCCGCCGGGCCCGTGGCGCTGGGCATCGTACGCACGCCCACCGGCCACGCCGGTGTGGACGCGCACCTGGCGCGGCTGGCGGACGCGGACCACCTCGCGGCGGATGGACACGTCGCGGTGTACGAGGATGTCCACCGGGGACTGCGCGAGGCGCTGACCGCGCTGGACGCACCGCCCGTCCCTGGTCCGTACGAAAACAGGAGCTGAATCGAACGTGGCAGGAGTGGCACGCCGCCGCCTGGACGCCGAACTGGTACGCCGCAGCATGGCCCGCTCGCGCGAGCACGCCGCGCAGCTGATCGCCGCGGGCCGGGTGACCGTGGGCGGCAGCACCGCGACCAAGGCGGCCACCCAGGTCGAGACCAGCGCGGCCCTGGTGGTCCTCAAGGACGACAGCGACCCCGACTACGTCTCCCGGGGCGGCCACAAGCTGGCCGGCGCGCTGGCGGCCTTCCAGCCGCAGGGACTGGCCGTCGAGGGCCGCCGGGCGCTGGACGCCGGCGCCTCCACCGGCGGGTTCACCGACGTGCTGCTGCGCTCGGGCGTCACGCACGTCATGGCCGTGGACGTCGGCTACGGACAGCTGGCCTGGTCGCTGCAGAGCGACGACCGGGTGACGGTCAAGGACCGTACGAACGTGCGCGAGCTGACGGTGGAGCAGCTCGACGGGGTTCCGGTCGACCTGGTCGTCGGTGACCTGTCCTTCATCTCCATCGGTCTGGTGCTGCCGGCGCTGGTGCGCTGCTGCGCGCCGGACGCGGACCTGGTGCTGATGGTCAAGCCGCAGTTCGAGGTCGGCAAGGACCGGCTGGGGAGCGGCGGCGTGGTGCGCAGCCCGGAGCTGCGGGCCGAGGCCGTGCGCGAGGTCGCGGCGCAGGCGGCGAAGCTGGGACTGGGTGTTCTCGGGGTGACGGCGAGTCCGCTGCCGGGTCCGTCGGGGAACGTGGAGTACTTTCTGTGGCTGCGGGCGGGGGCACCGGCACTCGACCCGGCGGATGTTGACCGTGCAGTGGCGGAGGGGCCGCAGTGACAGATTCATCGGGTACAGCAGGATCGGGTTCAGAGGTTTCGGGGGAGGGGCGGACGGTCTTCCTGCTCGCGCACACCGGGCGGCCGGCGGCCATCCGCAGCGCCGAGCTGGTGGTGCAGGGTCTGCTGCGGTGCGGGCTCGGCGTCCGCGTCATGGACCACGAGGCGGTGGACCTGCCGCTGCCGCCCGAGGTGGAGCTCGTCACCGAGTCCACCCCGGGGGCGCTCGACGGTTGTGAGCTGCTGATCGTCCTGGGCGGCGACGGGACCCTGCTGCGGGGCGCGGAGTTCGCGCGCGCCTCGGGGGTGCCGATGCTGGGCGTCAACCTGGGCCGGGTGGGGTTCCTCGCCGAGGCCGAGCGCGACGACCTGGACAAGGTCGTGGACCGGGTGGTGACGCGCTCGTACGAGGTCGAGGAGCGGATGACCATCGACGTGGTCGTGCGCACGAACGGCGATGTCGTCCATCGGGACTGGGCGCTGAACGAGGCCGCGGTCCAGAAGGTGTCCCCGGAGCGGATGCTGGAGGTGGTCCTGGAGATCGACGGGCGCCCGGTGACCGGCTTCGGCTGCGACGGGATCGTCTGCGCGACTCCGACGGGTTCCACGGCCTACGCCTTCTCCGCCGGCGGGCCGGTGGTCTGGCCGGAGGTGGAGGCGCTGCTGATGGTGCCGATCAGCGCGCACGCGCTGTTCGCGAAGCCGCTGGTGACCTCGCCGACCTCGGTGCTGGCGGTGGAGGTGCAGAACGGCACTCCGCACGGTGTGCTGTGGTGCGACGGCCGACGGATGCTGGAGCTGCCGGCCGGGGCGCGGGTCGAGGTGCGACGGGGTGCGGTGCCGGTACGGCTCGCGCGGCTGCACCACGCGTCCTTCACGGACCGGCTCGTCGCCAAGTTCGCGCTGCCGGTGTCGGGTTGGCGTGGGGCTCCGCACTGAGGCGCAGTTCACACGCCTCCAATAGCACATCCGTTCGAACAACTTGGAACGGGTGACGTCACATGGCACCCATGAAACCTCGGTATCGTCGTCCCGTGCTTGAGGAGATGCGGATACGGTCGCTCGGGGTCATCGACGACGCGGTGGTCGAGCTGTCGCCCGGTTTCACCGCGGTGACCGGCGAGACCGGCGCGGGCAAGACGATGGTCGTCACCAGCCTCGGGCTGCTGCTCGGCGGTCGCGCCGACCCGGCCCTGGTGCGGATCGGGGCCAAGGCGGCGGTGGTCGAGGGCCGCATTGTCCTGCGCCCGGACGCCCCCGCCGCCGTTCGTGCCGAGGAGGCCGGGGCCGAGCTCGACGACGGCGCCCTGCTGATCAGCCGGACGGTGTCCGCCGAGGGCCGCTCGCGCGCCCACGTCGGAGGCCGCTCCGTGCCCGTCGGCCTGCTCGGCGAGCTCGCCGACGACCTGGTCGCCGTACACGGGCAGACCGACCAGCAGGGGCTGCTGCGCCCGGCCCGCCAGCGCCAGGCGCTCGACCGGTACGCCGGCGACGCCGTCGCCGTCCCGCTGGAGAAGTACGGCTCGGCCTACCGCCGGCTCCGCGCGGTCGCCGTGGAGCTGGAGGAGATCACCACCCGGGCGCGCGAGCGGGCCCAGGAGGCGGACCTGCTGCGCTTCGGGCTGGACGAGATCGCGGCCGTGGAGCCGGTGGCCGGCGAGGACACCGAACTCGCGGCGGAGGCCGAGCGGCTCGGACACGCCGAATCACTGGCCTCGGCGGCGCAGCTGGCGCACGCCGCGCTCGCGGGCAACCCCGAGGACCCGGAAGTCGTCGACGCGAACATGCTCGTCGCGGGCGCCCACCGGGCGCTGGAATCCGTACGGGCGCACGACCCGGCGCTCGGCACCCTCGCCGAACGGATCGGGGAGCTGGGCATCCTGCTGTCCGACGTGGCCGGGGAGCTGGCGGGCTACGCCGACGACCTGGACGCCGACCCGCTGCGGCTGGCCGCGGTGGAGGAACGGCGGGCCGCCCTGACCCAGCTGACCCGCAAGTACGGTTCCGCGGGCACCGTGGCCGCCGTACTGGAGTGGGCCGAGCAGGGCGCGGCGCGGCTGTTGGAACTGGATGGCGACGACGAACGGATCACCGAACTGACCGCCGAGCGCGACGGTCTGCGCGGCGAACTCTCCCTGCTGGCCCAGGCATTGACGGACGCCCGGGTGGAAGCCGCGACGCGCTTCGCCTCCGCGGTGACGGCGGAGCTGGCCTCGCTGGCGATGCCGCACGCCCGGGTGACCATCGACATCCGGCAGGCCGAGGACCCCGAAGGAGTGGACGTGGACGGCCGCCCGGTCGCCTACGGACCCTCGGGCGCGGACGAGGTCGAGCTGCTGCTGGCCCCGCACCCTGGCGCCCAGCCGCGGCCGATCGCCAAGGGCGCCTCGGGCGGTGAGCTGTCCCGGGTGATGCTGGCCGTCGAGGTCGTCTTCGCGGGCTCCGACCCGGTGCCCACCTACCTCTTCGACGAGGTCGACGCGGGAGTCGGCGGCAAGGCGGCGGTCGAGGTCGGCAGGCGGCTGGCGAAGCTGGCCAAGTCGGCGCAGGTCGTGGTCGTCACCCACCTGCCGCAGGTGGCGGCCTTCGCGGACCGTCAACTTCTCGTGGAGAAGACCAACGACGGATCGGTCACCCGCAGCGGGGTCACCGTCCTGGAGGGCGAGGACCGGATCCGCGAGCTGTCGCGCATGCTGGCCGGGCACGAGGACTCGGCCTCGGCGCGGGCCCACGCCGAGGAACTACTGGCAGCGGCGCGCGCGGACGCGTGATGTGCCCGGTGGCGGGGGTCCGGAACGCGCGGCGTTTTGGGCCCTTCGCCGTGCCCGGACCGAGCCGGCGATAGTCCGTGTGGGTGAGGCTGAGGGGCGTCCTGCGGTATCTCGTCCGGGATCCGCACCCGTATGGTCCCGGAACGCGCGTGCGGACTGGCATCCTTGGCGACGTCTCTGACTCCCTCACCCTGGAGCTTCGGCCCGTGAGCAGCTCCCCGGTTTCCACCTCCCTTCCGGCCCAGCCCTACGGCCGGCCGCCGCTGCGCACCGTGCAAGTACTCGGCGGCGGTGCGGGCGCGGGCAGCAGCGCGCACGTACGGTCGCTCGCGACCGGACTCGCCGCGCGCGGGCTACGCGTCACGGTGTGCGCACCCGTCCAGGCGGAGGGGGAGTACGATTTCACCGGCGCCGGGGCGCAGTTCGCGCCCGACGCGGTCAGCGTGCTGCGGGCCGCGTGCGCCGGAGCCGACCTCGTGCACGCCCACGGCGTGCGCGCCGGGATGCGCGCCGCCCTGGCCATGCGGGGGCGCCGGGTACCCCTGGTGGTCAGCTGGCACGGCGAGGACCCCACGGCGGTCGGCGCGCTCGGGCGGCTGAGCCGCATGCTGGAACGGCACGTCGCGCGGGCCGCGGCAGTGGTCCTCGGGGCCTCCTCGGACCAGGTGGACCTCGCACGGCTGCGCGGCGCCAGGGACGCGCGGCTGGCCCCGGTGGCGGTGCCGGCGGGCCCGGGCGGTACCGAGGCGGCGGCCGACCCCGGCAAGGTACGGGCGGAACTCGGCGCGGTGGAACGGCCGCTGCTGATCGCGGTCGGCAGCCTGGTGCCGCACCGGGGGTACTCGGTCCTGCTCGACGCGGCACGGGAGTGGCGCGGCCTGGACCCGGTGCCGCTGCTGGTGATCGCGGGGGAGGGGCCGCTACGGGCCGAACTCTCCCGGCGGATCCACGAGGAGGGGCTCCCGGTACGGCTGCTGGGCCGCCGCCGGGACGCGGCGCAGCTGCTGGCGGCGGCGGACCTGGCGGTGCTGCCGAGCCGGTGGGGGGCGCGGGCGCTGCTGGCGCAGGAGGCGCTGCGGGTGGGCGTACCGCTGGTGGCCACGACGGTGGGCGGTGTGCCGGAGCTGGTGGGACCGGGCGCGGTGCTGGTCCCGCCGGGGGAGGCGGGGGCCCTGGCCTCGGCCGTGACCGGCCTCCTGGCCGATCCGGACCGGCGGGCCGCGCTGGCGGTCGCGGGGCGCGCCCAGGCCGCGACGTGGCCGTCCGAGGACGACACGGTGGCGCAGGTCCTGTCCGTCTACGACGAACTGATGGAAAGAACCCGCCACTAGCCGCCGCGGGCCGTCGCCGCTCCGGGGGCAGAGCCCGGGGAAACGGTGGGCGGAGTCCGGCGCAGCGGCGCGAAGCCGGGGAGGCCCTCCGGGGCCGAACCGTGCGAGTGGGGCGTCAAGAAGGCACGTGGCGGCGGGCGCGGAGGGCCAGGCTGAGGGCGAGGACCGTTTCGGGGTCGTCCAGGTCCGTGCCCAGGAGTTCCGAGATGCGGGCCAGCCGGTTGTACAGCGTCTGCCGGTTCAGGTGGAGCTCGCGCGCCGTCTCCGCCTTGCGGCCCGCGTGGGCCAGGTACGTCTCCAGCGTGGGCAGGAGCGGCGGCCGCGAGGTCGTGTCGTGCGTGCGCAGCGGACCGATCGCGCGGTCCACGAAGGCCGCCAGGTCGGGGTGTTCGCGCAGCCGCCACAGCAGCAGGTCGATGTCCAGGCGCCGGGCGTCGTACCAGGGCCGGGCCGGCAGCCCGTGCGCGGCCGTCGCGGTCTCCGCGGCATGGCGCAGGCCCGCCGAGGCGGCCGCCCAGCCGCCCGCGACGCCGACGACCACCGCCGGCGGGGCGTCGGCCCGGTCCAGGCCCGCGCGTTCGACGCCCGCCCGCAGTGCGGCCGAGACCCGGTCCGCCACCGCCGTACGCTCCGACTCCGCGCGCAGGGAGACCAGCAGCGGGACCCGGCCCTCGACCGGGCGGACGCCCAGCAGGACCGGTACCCCGACGGACGACAGCTCCTCCAGTACCGCGCGGGCCAGGACGGCCCAGTTGCCGGACGGGCCGAGGTCCGAGGAGAGCCGCATGACCACCGGCAGCAGCGGGCCGCCGCCGGGCTTGAAGCCCAGCACGCGGGCCTGCGCGGGGGCGTCCTCCGCCGAGATGCGGCCCTCCGCCAGGTCCGTCAGGAAGTCGCCGCGGCCGCGCGCGGCCAGCTCGTCCTCCTGCCGCGCCTGCATCAGGACGACGGCGAGGACGCCGGCGGTCCGCTCGGCCGCCATCCGGTGCACCGGGAGCAGCGGGGCGGAGACGCCGACCAGGACGACCCGGGCCCGGACCGAGCCGGTGCCGTGGCCGCCGCCCGGTACGTCGACCACCACCGTGTTCGCGGAGGGCTCGGCCTCGCGGTGGCCCCGCAGGCCCTCCCACACCTGGAGCGGGTCGGCGCCCGGGTCCCCCGCCGTGCTGCCGGCCGCGTACAGGAGCTGGCCGTCGGGGGTCTCCAGGAAGACCGGGTTCCCGGTGAAGTCGGCCAGGATCCGCAGGACCAGCGGGATGCCCCCACCGCCCAGCAGGGCCTCCGTACAGCGCCGGTGGACCTCCTCGGCCCGCTGGAGCAGGGCGTAGTGGTGGTTGACGATCTCGGTGTGGACCTCCTCGGTGACCGCCACGAAGGGGACCTCCCGGTGGAGCTGGACCAAGGGCAGCCCCGCCGAGCGCGCGGTCTCCACGATGGTGGCCGGCAGCCGGGTGAAGCGCGGGCCCAGTTCGACCACCAGCGCGGCGATGCCCCGGTCCGCGAGGCGGCGTACGAAGGCGCGCTGCTCGGCCGGCCGCGTGCCGAGGCCCAGCCCCGTGGTCAGCAGCAGCTCGCCGCCCTTGAGCAGGGAGGCGATGTTCGGCACCTCACCCGCGTGCACCCACCGGACGGTCCGTCCCAGGCGGTCGGCGCAGGCCACCACCTCCGGCAGACCGCCGCGCAGTCCCGGCAGCTCCAATGCCCGCTGAACCGTGATCCCGCCCTGGTTTTCCATATCGCGGGACGCTACCGGCCGACCCGTCTCCATCGTCAGGCGGGCCGGATGTTGTGGTTGAAGCGGAAGATGTTGTCGGGGTCGTAGTGGCGCTTCAGCGCGCCCAGCCGCTGCATGTTCTCGCCGCCGAGGCCCGAGACCACCCGCTCCGCGCCCTCGTCCCCGGTGAAGTTGAGGTAGACCGCGCCGGTGCTCCACGGCCGGACGTCGGCGCGGACGTCCTTGACCCACTGCCGGCAGCGCTCGTCGTCGGCGACGTCCTCCCAGATCCCGAACGGGTGCACCACCCACGGCGCGTCGCGGTACGGCACCGGGTAGTCGGTGGGGCCGGAGGCGATGGCGCCTCCCTGCGGGAAGACCAGGTGCTGGGTGCCGGTCGGCACCGGCATGGCCTCGGCGCGGTAGCAGAAGACGTCCACGAACGCGTCGGGGCAACCGGTGAGGTACTCCGCCGACCAGTAGTTCCGCATGCCCGGCGGGTCGTCGATCATGCACTGGAGATCGGCGTACGGGATGGCCGTGACGATCTCGGACTCGTGCGGGATCGCCAGCAGCGGCTCCGCCAGCCTGCGCATCTCCTCCTCGGGGCCCGCGTAGGTCAGCAGCACCCCGGCCAGCAGCCGGCCGACCAGGTGCTGCGGGACGAACTCCTCGGGCGGACCGGTCAGGTAGAGGGCGCCGCCCGAGGCCTCGGGCGGGGCGGCCTCGATGAGGTCCCGGTACGTACGGACCACCTCGGGCCCGCGCTCCGGCAGATACAGCAGGAACGCGATCGACATGGCGGGCAGTTCGTGCAGCCGCAGGGTCAGCGAGGTGGCGATGCCGAAGTTCCCGCCGCCGCCGTGCAGCCCCCAGAACAGCTCCGGGTGCTCCTCGGCCGTCGCGTGGACCAGCTCGCCCTCGGCGGTGACCAGGTCCACGCCCAGCAGATTGTCCACCGCCAGGCCGAACTTGCGGTCCAGCCAGCCGCTGCCGCCGCCCAGGACGTAGCCGCCGACGCCGGTGGTGGAGGCGCGGCCGCCGGTGGTCGCCAGCCCGTACGGCTCGCAGGCCCGGTCCAGGTGGCTCATGGTGGCGCCGCCCTCGATGTGCGCGGACCCGGCCGCCGGATGGACCGTCACCTCGTGCATCCGCCGCAGGTCCACCACGAGGCCGCCGTCGTTGAGGGACATCCCGGCCACGCTGTGCCCGCCGCCGCGCACGGCGATGTTCAGGTCGAGTTCCCTCGCGAAACGCACCGCGGTGATCACATCCGCGGTGCTCTCGCACTGGGCGATGACGGCGGGCCTGCGGTCGATCATCGCGTTGAAGACGGTACGGGCCTCGTCGTACCCCGGATCCTCCGGGGCGAAGACCTCGCCGGACAGATCCTCGCGGAGCGCGGTCAGGGCCGCGCCCGCCTTCGACAGGGGAGCCATGGGGCTGCCCCCTTCCACCGGAGGGAGGGCATAGGACCCTTCCAGCGTAGGCGGGGACGATCACGGGGGCGCGGCGGGAAAGTCCGCCGCCCCGGTGAGCCGGCCCGCCGCCGCGGCCCGTACGCGCTGCTAGCCCCCGTACGCCCCGCTCGCCGTCAGCCGCAGGGCCGTGTCGATCAGCGGAACGTGGCTGAAGGCCTGCGGGAAGTTCCCGACCTGCCGCTGGAGCCGCGGGTCCCACTCCTCCGCCAGCAGGCCCAGGTCGTTGCGGAGTGCGAGCAGCCGCTCGAACAGCCGCCGCGCCTCGTCCACCCGGCCGATCATGGCGAGGTCGTCGGCCATCCAGAACGAGCAGGCCAGGAAGGCCCCCTCGTCGCCCTCCAGGCCGTCCACGCCGGCCTCCACGCCCGCCGTCGGGTAGCGCAGGATGAAACCGTCGGGCGTGGACAGCTCGCGCTGGATCGCCTCGATGGTGCCGATGACCCGCTTGTCGTCCGGCGGCAGGAAGCCCATCTGCGGAATCAGCAGCAGGGAGGCGTCCAGCTCCTTCGACCCGTACGACTGGGTGAAGGTGTTGCGCTCCTTGTCGTAGCCCTTCTCGCACACGTCCTCGTGGATCTCGTCGCGCAGCTCGCGCCACCGCTCCAGCGGACCGTCCGCGTCCCCGCTCTCGATCAGCTTGATCGTGCGGTCCACGGCCACCCAGGCCATCACCTTCGAGTGCACGAAGTGGCGGCGCGGGCCGCGCACCTCCCAGATGCCCTCGTCGGGCTGGTCCCAGTGGGTCTCCAGGTAGCGGATCAGCTTGAGCTGGAGCAGCGAGGCGTAGTCGCTGCGGGCGAGCCCGGTCATATGGCCCAGGTGCAGGGCCTCGGTGACCTCGCCGTACACGTCCAGCTGGAGCTGGCCCGCCGCGCCGTTGCCGACGCGGACGGGGCGGGAGTTCTCGTAACCGGGCAGCCAGTCCAGCTCGGTCTCGCCGAGCTCCCGCTCGCCCGCGATCCCGTACATGATCTGCAGGTTCTCCGGGTCGCCGGCGACCGCGCGCAGCAGCCACTCGCGCCAGGCGCGGGCCTCCTCGCGGTAGCCGGTGCGCAGCAGCGATGAGAGGGTGATCGCCGCGTCCCGCAGCCAGGTGTAGCGGTAGTCCCAGTTCCGGACCCCGCCGATCTCCTCCGGGAGGGAGGTGGTCGGCGCGGCGACGATCCCGCCCGTGGGGCCGTACGTGAGGGCCTTGAGGGTGATCAGGGAGCGGATCACGGCCTCCCGGTAGGGCCCGTGGTACGTGCACTGCTCGACCCACTCGCGCCAGAACTCGGTGGTCGAGTCCAGGGCCGCCTCGGCGTCGGGGGTCTCGGGCGCGTCGCGGTGCGAAGCCTGCCAGGTGATGCTGAAGGCCTTCCGGTCGCCGGGCCCGACGGTGAAGTCGGAGTACGTCGTCAGGTCCTTGCCGTAGGTCTGCGCGTCGGCGTCCAGCCAGACGGAGTCCGGACCGGCGACGGCCACGGTGCGCCCGTCGACCTTGTGCACCCACGGCACGACCCGCCCGTAGCTGAAGCGCATCCGCAGTGCCGAACGCATCGGCACCCGCCCGCTGATGCCCTCCACGATGCGGATCAGCTGCGGCGCGTGGTCCTCACGGGGAGGCATGAAGTCGATGACGCGGACCTTGCCGCGCGGGGTGTCCCACTCCGACTCCAGTACCAGCGAGTCACCGCGGTAGCGGCGGCGGGTCGCACGGGGAGCCTCGGTGCCCGCGGGGAACGCCGGGCCGATCCGCCAGAACCCGTGATCCTCGGTGCCGAGAATGCTCGCGAACACGGCGTGCGAGTCGAAGCGTGGCAGGCACAGCCAGTCCACCGCCCCGTCCCGACAGACCAGTGCCGCGGTCTGCATGTCCCCGATCAGTGCGTAATCCTCGATGCGCCCGGACACGTGCATCTCCAGTCGAACGGCCACGTCCGCCCCCGAGGGGGCGCTTGCATTGCGCTGTTGAGCGGTCTCCTGTGTGCAGAGAGTGCCGCATGAGCCCCATGATTCCGCATACCGGCCCGGTTAGGCCGTCCGACGGACTGCTCGGCGGCGATGTGTGCAATATCCGAGCAGGATATGACGGCACCCTAGTGATCCACGGGAGCCCCGGAAGAATGCGGCTGGGCCGAACGGGTGAGCAGCGGGTACACCGCTCCGGCGCACTGCCGTGCCCCCGGACGGAGCGCGCGCCGCGTCCCCGGAGGCGGACCGCTCCGGGCGCTGATAGGCTGGTACCCCGTGGACCGGTGGTCTGCCTGTGCAAATCAGGAGCCCCGAAACCGCAGCTTCGGCGCCCCCTGAGACCCTTCCGGATCGATGGTGGCCGGCGCCGGACGCACCTCACCTCGCGACCACGGGAGCCCCCTCTTGGCGATGCCGCCCAAATCCATGACGACCAAGCACATCTTCGTCACCGGGGGTGTCGCTTCCTCCCTCGGCAAGGGCCTGACGGCCTCCAGCCTGGGTGCGCTGCTGAAGGCGCGCGGTCTGCGGGTCACGATGCAGAAGCTCGACCCGTACCTGAACGTCGACCCCGGCACGATGAACCCGTTCCAGCACGGCGAGGTGTTCGTCACCAACGACGGCGCCGAGACCGACCTGGACATCGGCCACTACGAGCGCTTCCTCGACGTCGACCTCGACGGTTCGGCCAACGTCACCACCGGCCAGGTCTACTCGCAGGTCATCGCCAAGGAGCGGCGCGGCGAGTACCTCGGTGACACCGTGCAGGTCATCCCGCACATCACCAACGAGATCAAGCACCGCATCCGCCGCATGGCGACCGCGGACGTCGACGTCGTCATCACCGAGGTCGGCGGCACCGTCGGCGACATCGAGTCCCTGCCCTTCCTGGAGACCGTCCGCCAGGTCCGCCACGAGGTCGGCCGTGACAACGTCTTCGTCGTGCACATCTCCCTGCTGCCCTACATCGGGCCCTCGGGCGAGCTGAAGACCAAGCCGACCCAGCACTCGGTCGCGGCCCTGCGCAACATCGGCATCCAGCCCGACGCGATCGTGCTGCGCGCCGACCGCGAGGTCCCCACCTCCATCAAGCGCAAGATCTCGCTGATGTGCGACGTCGACGAGGAGGCCGTGGTCGCCGCGATCGACGCCAAGTCGATCTACGACATCCCCAAGGTCCTGCACACCGAGGGCCTGGACGCGTACGTCGTCCGCAAGCTCGACCTGCCCTTCCGCGACGTCAACTGGACGGTGTGGGAGGACCTGCTGGACCGGGTCCACAACCCCGACCACGAGGTCAAGGTCGCGCTCGTCGGCAAGTACATCGACCTGCCCGACGCCTACCTGTCGGTGACCGAGGCGCTGCGCGCCGGCGGCTTCGCCAACAAGGCCCGCGTCCAGATCAAGTGGGTCACCTCCGACGACTGCAAGACCCCGGAGGAAGCCGCGGCCCAGCTCTCCGACGTGGACGCGATCTGCGTGCCCGGCGGCTTCGGCGACCGCGGTGTCAACGGCAAGGTCGGCGCGATCACCTACGCCCGCGAGAACAAGATCCCGCTGCTCGGCCTGTGCCTGGGTCTGCAGTGCGTGGTCATCGAGGCCGCGCGCAACCTCGCGGGCATCGAGGACGCGAACTCCACCGAGTTCGACGCCTCCACCCCGCACCCGGTCATCTCGACCATGGAGGAGCAGCTGGCCTTCGTCGAGGGCGCGGGTGACCTGGGCGGCACCATGCGTCTGGGCATGTACCCGGCGAAGCTCGCCGAGGGTTCCATCGTGCGCGAGGCCTACGGCGACCAGGCGTACGTGGACGAGCGCCACCGCCACCGCTACGAGGTCAACAACTCCTACCGCGGCGAGCTGGAGAAGAAGGCGGGCCTCGTCTTCTCCGGCACCTCCCCGGACAACAAGCTCGTCGAGTACGTCGAGTACCCGCGCGAGGTGCACCCCTACCTGGTGGCCACCCAGGCCCACCCGGAGCTGCGCTCGCGCCCCACCCGCCCGCACCCGCTGTTCGCCGGGCTGGTCAAGGCGGCCGTGGAGCGGCAGCAGTCCGCGAAGTGAGCGCCTGACCGCATAACGTAGGCAGCCGGGGCACGGATCGTGCCCCGGCTGTCGCGTTCTCGGGGAAGGTATCGGCCATGGCCATGGGCAACGACATCGTGGACACACCGGAGTCGTGGGCGGTGGTCGCCTCACGCACCCCGTTCGAGGGCGCGAAGACGGCCGTTCGCTCGGACCAGGTCCGGATGCCCGACAGCGCGGTGGTGCGCCGCGACTACCAGGTGCACCCGGGCTCGGTGTGTGTCCTGGCTCTGGACGAGGAGCAGCGGGTGCTGGTCCTCAAGCAGTTCCGCCACCCCGTGCGGCACCGGCTGTGGGAGCTCCCGGCCGGGCTGCTCGACGTACCCGGCGAGAACCCGCTGCACGCCGCCCAGCGGGAGCTGTACGAGGAGGCGCACGCCAAGGCGGGCGACTGGCGGGTGCTGGCCGACTTCTTCAGCTCGCCCGGCGGATCCGACGAGGCCGTCCGCGTCTTCCTCGCGCGGGACCTGGCGGAGGCCGAGGGACAGCGGTACGCGGTCTCCGACGAGGAGGCCGACATGGAGATCGCCCGCGTCCCGCTCGCCGACCTGGTCCGCGGGGTCCTGGCGGGCGAGCTGGGCAACCCGGGGCTGGTGACCGGAGTGCTCGCCCTCTCCGCCGCGCTCGCCTCCGAGGGCGGAATCGACTCCCTGCGCCCGGCCCAGGCGCCCTGGCCGGCCCGCCCGTACGAGGCGTGAGCGCGCCCGGAGGCCGGTTCTTGCGGGCTGTGCGTGAAAAGTAGGTCCATCTGCTGATCCGATTGGGGGATTTGCCCGCCGCGCTCCACACGGGTCGTCGCTCTGCGTGAACTACGCTCGCAATCCGGTGGCAGGGAGAGGAGCGGATCCGTGGCGGATTTCGTCGGGCGGCGGCGTGAGCTCAAGGAGCTGCGCGAGGACATCGCACGGACCGGGCTCGACACACTCTCCGGCCGCAAGGCCAAGGCGCCCCGGGCCCGGGTGCTGCTCGTCGCCGGGCGGCCGGGCTCCGGGCGGACGGCCCTCGCCGAGGCCTTCGTGCGCGAGGTCGCCGAGGAGTACCCCGACGGAGTGCTCCGCACCCGGCTCACCGCCCCCGGCGGGGAGACCGTGGCCACCGAGCAGGCCGTCCGCAGCCTCCTGGAGGGGCTGGGGCGGCCCACTCCGCCCGGGGCCGGCGAGGACGAACTGAGCTCCGCCCTGCGCACCGCCCTCGACGGCCGCCGGGTGATCATCCTGGTCGACGACGCCGCCGATCCGCAGCAGGTGGACGCCCTGCTGCCGGACACCCCCGAGTGCCTGGTCGTGGTCACCGCCGAGGGGCCGCTCACCGGGATCCCGGACGTCCGGCCCTGCACCCTCGGCGGGCTCGACACCCCCTCCGCCGTGGAACTGCTCGCGCAGCGCATCGGCGACACCCGTGTCACCGCCGACCCGCGGGCCGCCGAGGCCCTCGCCGAGGAGTGCGGGGGACAGCCCGCCGCACTCGTCCTCGTCGGCGGGTGGCTCGCCGCCCACCCCAAGGCCTCCGTGGCCGACGTGGCCAAGCAGCTGCACGACATGCCCGCCGCCACCGGCGGCCCGCTCGCCCGCGGCTTCCGGCTCGTCTACGAGGCCCTGCCGCAGCCCGCCCAGCGGACCCTGCGCCTGCTGCCGCTCGCCCCGGCCGGCATCGTCGACTCGCACACCGCCTCCGCCCTCGCCGGCTGCTCCGTGGCCGCCGCCCAGGCCACGCTCGACGACTTCGCCGGGCTGGGCCTCGTCCACTCCTCCCGCAACGGCCTGTTCCTGCTGCCCGGCTGCCTCGCGCCGATGCTCCGGGCCCTGCTGGAGGCCAGGGAGCGGCCCGCCGAGGTCCAGCTGGCCCGGGCCCGGATGCTGGAGCGCACCGTACGGCTGCTGCACTCCTGCCGGGCCATGGCCGAGCCCGAGGAGCCCGCGGTCGACGCCGCCGTCGACGACGGCCTGCGGGAACTGCTGGACGGTCTGCCGCGGGCCCTGCGCTTTCCCGACCGGCGGGCCGCCGCCACCTGGCTGGACACCCGGCTGCCCGCGCTCTCCGCGGCCGCCTCGCTGGCCGTGGCCGACGGGGAGCTGGACACCCTGGCCCGCCGGCTCGTCGCGGCCCTCGTGCGGGCGCTGGCGGACCACCGGGGCACGGCCGGGGCCGCCCCCGAGCTGTACGGGCTGCACCGCCTGGTCCTGGACGTGGCCGAGCGGCGCAAGCTGCACCGGGAGCAGGCCGCCGCGCTGCTGAACCTGGCCGACCTGGATGCCGCGACCGGCCGGACCCAGGAGGCGCTGGAGCGCTACCGGGCCGCGCTGGACGCCGGACGGGCGGCGAACGATCCGTATGCGACCGGCCGCGCGATGGAATCCGTAGGGGGCGCCTACCAGGAGCTGACGGACTGGCACCGGGCCTCCGACTGGTTCGGCCGGGCGCTCTCCCAGGCCCTCGCCCGGGGCGAGCGCGCTGACGAGGCCCGGCTGTACGGGCGACTCGGGAACGTGCACACCTACGCGGGGCGCTACGGGGACGCGCTGCGCAGCTGGCGGGCGGCCGCCGCGGGCTACCGGAAGCTGACCGATGTACCCGGTCAGGCAAAGGCGTTGAGCGAGATGGCGCGGGTCCAGGAGTACGCCGGCCGGCCCGAGGAATCGCTGCACACCTGCCGCGAGGCGGTGGAGCTGGCTCGCAGGGCGGGCGACCAGCGGCTTCAAGCCGCGCTACAGGTCCGGCTGGCCGACACGCTGGACCGGCTGGGGGACCCCGCAGCTGCCAGGTTGCACCGGTCCGCAGCCGACAGATTGTTGGGAGATGACCCCGCAGCCTGCGAAATCCGCAGTGGTTCCGACTAAGATTGTTGGTTTGCAAGGCTAGACAGCGACTCATCCTTCATTAGACTGGGTTCACTGCGGCATCCCGTGGTGCATCCCGTTGCGCGTTCTTGTGGGCGGGTATGTATGGAAGTGCCCCCGAAAATCCCCTGAGCCAAGGACCGTGATCGACGATGAAGGTCGGCATCCCCCGCGAGGTCAAGAACAACGAGTTCCGGGTCGCCATCACGCCTGCCGGCGTGCATGAGCTGGTCCGGGGCGGCCACCAGGTCTTCGTCGAGCAGAACGCCGGTGTGGGTTCCTCGATCACGGACGCCGAGTACGTCTCGGCCGGCGCCGAGATCCTCGGCAGCGCCGACGAGGTCTGGGCCACCGCCGACCTGCTGCTCAAGGTCAAGGAGCCGATCGCCGAGGAGTACCACCGCCTCCGCAAGGACCAGACGCTCTTCACCTACCTGCACCTCGCGGCCTCCCGCGAGTGCACGGACGCCCTGCTGGAGTCCGGCACCACCGCCATCGCGTACGAGACGGTCGAGCTCGCCAACCGCGCGCTTCCGCTGCTCGCCCCGATGTCCGAGGTCGCGGGCCGGCTGGCCCCGCAGGTCGGCGCCTACCACCTGATGCGCTCGGCCGGCGGCCGCGGCGTCCTCCCGGGTGGTGTCCCCGGCACCCACGCGGGCGAGTGCGTGGTCATCGGTGGCGGCGTCTCCGGCTGGAACGCCGCGCAGATCGCCATCGGCATGGGCTTCCACGTGACCCTGCTGGACCGCGACATCAACAAGCTCCGCGAGGCCGACAAGGTCTTCGGTACGAAGATCAAGACGATCGTCTCCAACGCCTTCGAGCTGGAGAAGGCCGTCGTCGAGGCCGACCTCGTCATCGGCGCGGTGCTGATCCCGGGTGCGAAGGCCCCGAAGCTGGTCACCAACGAGCTCGTCGCCAAGATGAAGCCCGGAAGTGTCCTTGTCGACATTGCGATCGACCAGGGCGGCTGCTTCGAGGACTCCCGTCCGACCACTCACGCCGAGCCGACCTTCCAGGTCCACAACTCGGTCTTCTACTGCGTCGCCAACATGCCGGGCGCGGTGCCGAACACCTCCACCTACGCGCTGACGAACGCGACGCTGCCCTACATCGTGCAGCTCGCCAACCTCGGCTGGGCCGAGGCGCTGCGTCGTGACGCCGCGCTCGCGCTGGGCCTCAACACCCATGACGGCCAGGTTGTTTACGGTCCCGTTGCCGAGGCTCACGGCCTCGAGACCCTTGAGCTGAGCGCGTTGCTCGGCTGACCCGTCAACGACTGACGTCAATCTCACGTATCCGGCCGGACCTTGCCCGCAAGGTCCGGCCGGACGCGTTTGCGCGGTGCCCGGCGACCCCGTTCAACTCGCCTCGAACGTAACCCTTTAACCCTTTCGCACACCCGCGAAACTTCGCAGCGACAGCTCGTGCGCCCTTGACAGAGTGGTGTTCGGTTGCCGACACAACGCGTCGGGTCCGGCGGATTGTGTTGCCGCTGAGTGGTGACACGCCATAGAGTCGCCAACCGTCGGCATGGTGCCACGCTGACCTATCGATAAGTGTCCTGGTCACATCCGAGGAGGTAAGACGACTTGTGAATGAGTCGACATTTGCTCCTGGGGGTGGTCGAGCAGGGATGCCTGAGCGGGGCCAGGGCCCTACCGGGCTCGAAGCCGTCGGCTCCGTCGCAGTACGCACCTTCGCAAACCACCAGCACATGACGACGCCCCAAAAGAGCATGGACGGCCTAGACGTGAACTCCAGGGCCGGCGACCTGAGCGGCGAAAAGCCCGTGGGTTTCGCCGACTACGACAATGTGCCCGAGGGGCACTTCTACGACCCCGACGCGGAGTACGAACCGGACCCCGAGTACGCGGCCACTCTCGCCCCCGACGCTGCCCGTCAGCGCCGTGAGCGGATCGGCCCGACCGGACGCCCGCTTCCGTACTTCCCGATCCCGGGTCCGCTGACCGACCACGGTCCGGCGAAGATCATCGCGATGTGCAACCAGAAGGGCGGCGTGGGCAAGACCACGTCGACCATCAACCTGGGTGCCGCGCTCGCCGAGTACGGGCGCCGTGTGCTGCTCGTCGACTTCGACCCGCAGGGCGCCCTGTCCGTGGGTCTCGGCGTGAACCCGATGGAACTCGACCTGACGGTCTACAACCTGCTCATGGAGCGGGGCATGTCGGCCGACGAGGTGCTGCTCAAGACAGCGGTCCCCAACATGGACCTGCTGCCCAGCAACATCGACCTGTCCGCTGCCGAAGTGCAGTTGGTCAGCGAGGTGGCGCGCGAGTCCACCCTGCAGCGGGCCCTCAAGCCCCTGATGGCCGACTACGACTACATCGTGATCGACTGTCAGCCCTCGCTCGGTCTGCTGACCGTGAACGCCCTGACGGCGGCTCACAAGGTCATCGTCCCGCTGGAGTGCGAGTTCTTCGCGCTGCGCGGCGTGGCGCTGCTGACCGAGACCATCGAGAAGGTGCAGGAGCGGCTCAACCCCGAGCTGGAGCTCGACGGCATCCTCGCCACGATGTACGACTCCCGTACGGTGCACAGCCGGGAGGTGCTGGCGCGCGTCGTCGAAGCCTTCGACGACCACGTCTACCACACGGTCATCGGCCGCACGGTGCGCTTCCCGGAGACCACGGTCGCCGGTGAGCCGATCACGACGTACGCGTCCAACTCCGTCGGCGCCGCCGCCTACCGCCAGCTGGCCAGGGAGGTGCTCGCCCGGTGTCACGCCGAGTGAGTCTGCCCGGAGCCGACGAGCTGTTCCGTACGACCGGGGGGATGGCGCTCCAGTCGTCCTCGCCGCGGCGAGGGGTCGACGAGACGCCCGCCGCGGAACACTCGGCCACCTCGGCCGAGGGTACGGCGGGTGAGGGTCGCGGCCCCGGCGGGCCCGTCGTCGGGCAGCCGAGGCGCCCGCAGGAAGGTTCTGCCGGCCCCGTCGGCGGTGTCGGGTCGGCCCAGGCCGGCGCGGGCCGCCGGGGCAAGGGGCAGGGCCGGGGTGCCAACCGGCGCCCCAGCGGCCGCGAGCGCCACGACGAGAAGATCACGGTCTATGTCTCCGCCGAGGAGCTCATGGACCTGGAACACGCGCGGCTGGTGCTGCGCGGGGAGCACGGGCTGGCGGTGGACCGGGGCCGCATCGTCCGCGAGGCGGTGGCGGTCGTACTCGCCGACCTCGAATCCCGCGGCGACGCGAGCATCCTCGTACGGCGCCTGCGCGGCCGCTGAGCCGCCCGCGACGACCCGCTTTCCCGGCGCCCGCTTCCCGGCCGCGCCGGCGGGCCCGCCCCGGGAGCCCGGCGGCCCCGAGCCCGCCAGGACGGCGCGCGGGGTGCGGCGCCGTGCCGGGCGGTGATACGCCGGGGAGCGCGGGGGAGCCCGTAGGCTGCTGGTCGGCCGCGGCCACGGCGCCCGGCCCTCCACGCCGCCCCCATGCACCTCCTGGACCGCGATGCCCCTCCCCGCCGAATCCGGCCGACCGACCCGGCGCGTACTGGGCCGAGGCCCCGGCGCCCCCGACACGGCCCGGCGACCGGATGCGTACGACGGGGGAGCGGACCGCGAAATCCCTGAGGCGCCCGCTGCGCGCCCCGCGCCGACGGCGGGCGGTACCGAGCCGGAACGTTCCCCCGGGCCCGCAGGTGGGCAGCAGGAGCCTCCTGAGTCCCACCCGGAGCCGGCCCCGGATGTCGAGCCGGACGTACGCCCGGAGGCGGCGGACCCCGCGCCCCCCTCCACCCCCACGGGCGGCGACGGCCGCTTCACGCTGCGGCTCGCCAACTTCGAGGGCCCGTTCGACCTGCTGCTCCAGCTGATCTCCCGGCACAAGCTCGATGTGACCGAGGTCGCGCTGTCCAAGGTCACCGACGAGTTCATGTCCCACATCCGGGCCATGGGACCCGACTGGGACCTCGACCAGACCACCGAGTTCCTCGTCGTCGCCGCCACCCTCCTGGACCTCAAGGCCGCCCGGCTGCTGCCGGTCGCCGAGGTCGAGGACGAGGCGGACCTGGCCCTGCTGGAGGCCCGGGACCTGCTCTTCGCCCGCCTGCTCCAGTACCGCGCCTACAAGCAGATCGCCGAGATCTTCGAGCGGCGCGCGGAGGCCGAGGGCAGGCGGTACCCGCGGACCGTGGGGCTGGAGCCGCACCACGCCGACCTGCTGCCCGAGGTGGTCATCAGCATCGGGCCGGAGGGGTTCGCCCGGCTCGCGGTGAAGGCCATGCAGCCCAGGGCCAAGCCCGAGGTGTACGTGGACCACATCCACGCGCCCCTGGTCAGCGTGCGGGAGCAGGCCGGGCTCGTGGTGCTGATGCTGAAGACGCGCGGGGCGGCCACCTTCCAGGAGCTGACCGAGGACGCCGAGGACACCCTCACCGTCGTCGCGCGGTTCCTGGCCCTGCTGGAGCTCTACCGGGAGAAGGCGGTCGTCCTCGATCAGGAGGAGGCCCTGCAGACCCTCACCGTGCGCTGGAGCGGCGGGGACGGCGACGGCATGCCGACCGTGACCGACGAGTTCGACCAGATCGTGGAGGCGAAGGATTGAGCGGCGACGTGAGCGCGGTGGCCGCGCTGGAGCTGAAGCCGGCCCTGGAGGCCGTCCTCATGGTGGTGGACGAGCCGGCGACCGAGGCGCACCTGGCCAAGGTGCTCGAGCGGACCCCGCGCGAGGTCGCGCGGGCGCTGCGGGAGCTGGCGGACGAGTACACCGCCGCGCGCCGGGGCTTCGAGCTGCGGCTCGTGGCCGGGGGCTGGCGGTTCTACACCCGGGCGCAGTACGCGCCGGCCGTGGAGGGCTTCGTACTGGACGGCCAGCAGGCCCGGCTGACCCAGGCGGCGCTGGAGACCCTGGCGGTCGTCGCGTACCGCCAGCCGGTGAGCCGATCGCGGGTTTCGGCGGTGCGCGGAGTCAACTGCGACGGGGTCATGCGGACCCTCCTCCAGCGGGGTCTGGTGGAGGAGGCGGGGACGGAACCCGAAACAGGTGCGATCCTGTACAGGACGACGAACCACTTTTTGGAGCGGATGGGCCTGCGCGGCCTTGATGAGCTCCCGGAGCTCGCGCCCTTCCTCCCCGAGGCGGAGGCGATCGAAGCCGAGACGCAGGAAGGTGTTCCGTCGTTCGATCCGGACGCACCGGACACAGATGCAGACGACGACAAGACGACGGAACTTTGATGCGAAGCAGCGGCAACGGCAACGGTGGCGGCAACAGGAACAGCGGCGGCGGCGGCGGTGGCGGCGGGCGCGGTAACTCCCGCGGCGGCTCCTCCAGCGGCGGCGGTGGCTACCGCGGGAGCGGCTCCGGCGGTGGCAGCGGCTCCGGCGGCGGCTCCCGTGGCGGCAGCTCCGGCGGCTCCCGCGGGGGCTCCTCCGGCGGCGGCTACCAGGGCGGTTCCCGCGGTGGCAGCTCCGGCGGATCCGGCGGCGGCCCCCGCGGTGGTTCCTCCGGCGGCTACCAGGGCGGTTCCCGCGGTGGCAGCTCCGGTGGTTCCTCCGGCGGCTACCAGGGCGGTGGCGGCTACCAGGGCGGCGGCTCCGACTCGCGCGACCGCGACCAGCCGGCCCCCCGCATCCGCAACCCGCGTCCCGAGGAGCGCCGCTACGACGTAGGCCCCGAGGGCGAGCGCAACGGACGCAGCGGCCCCAAGGCGGGCGGCGGCGGTGCCCGTGGCGCTGCGGCGCGCGGTGGCGCCAAGGGCGGTCCCCGGACCTCCCGGACCCCCGGCATCGGCGGCGCCGGCGGCCCGCGCAGCGGCCCCGGCAGCCGCAGCGGCCAGTCCCGCCCGCGTGAGCTGGAGGCGCGCATCGAGGAGCGCGTGCGCGACCGGTACGCCGACAAGCCCGTGGTCAAGACCCCGAAGACCTTCCCGGGTGCCGAGGAGGAGGGGGAGCGCCTGCAGAAGGTGCTCGCCCGCGCCGGCATGGGTTCGCGCCGCGCCTGCGAGGAGCTCATCGAGCAGGCCCGCGTCGAGGTCAACGGTGAGATCGTGCTGGAGCAGGGCAAGCGCGTGCTGCCGAAGGACGAGATCAAGGTGGACGGCCTGACCGTCGCCACCCAGTCGTACCTGTTCTTCGCGCTGAACAAGCCGGCCGGTGTCGTCTCCACCATGGAGGACCCGGACGGCCGCCAGTGCCTCGGCGACTACGTCACCAACCGTGAGACCCGTCTCTTCCACGTCGGCCGGCTCGACACGGAGACCGAGGGCATCATCCTGCTCACCAACCACGGTGAGCTGGCCCACCGCCTCACGCACCCGAAGTACGGCGTGAAGAAGACGTACGTGGCCGCCATCACCGGCCCGCTGCCGCGCGAGATCGGCAAGCGCCTCAAGGACGGCATCGAGCTGGAGGACGGCTACGCCCGCGCCGACCACTTCCGTGTCGTCGACCAGGTCGGCAAGAACTACCTGGTCGAGGTCACCCTCCACGAGGGCCGCAAGCACATCGTCCGCCGCATGATGGCGGAGGCCGGCTTCCCGGTCGAGAAGCTCGTCCGGACCTCCTTCGGCCCGATCGAACTGGGCGACCAGAAGTCCGGCTGGCTGCGCCGCCTGACCAACACCGAGGTCGGCATGCTGATGCGCGAGGTCGGTCTCTAGGACGCAGACGGCCGCCGCGCAGGCGGCCGGCCCGATCACGGAAAACCCGCGATGCCCCAGGGCGCCGCGGGTTTTCCGCGTACCCGGCTTTCCCGCTTGTCGGGGACCCCGATTCCTGTTTATAGTCAACTTGACCATTAAACGGAGTGAGGGGGGTCGGCATGAGCTGGACCATGAGCTGGACCGAGGTGCTCGGCTTCGCCACCGGCGCCCTGTGCGTATGGCTGGTCGCCCGGCAGCACGTCGCCAACTGGCCGATCGGCATCGCCAACAACATCTTCTTCATCGTGCTCTTCGCCCAGGCCGGCCTGTACGCCGACGCCGGGCTCCAGATCGTCTTCATCGCCCTCGCCGCCTACGGCTGGTGGTCCTGGACCCACGGGGGTGGACCAGGATCCGCCGACTCCCTGCCGGTGCGCCGCACCACACGCACCGAATGGGCCGGGCTCGCCGCGGCGGGGGCGGTGGGGGTGCTCGCGCTCACCCTGCTGCTGAGCCGGGCCACCGACTCCACCGTCCCCTTCTGGGACGCAGCTACCACCGGGCTCTCGCTCGTCGCCACCTACGGGCAGTGCCGCAAGCTCGTCGAGTCCTGGTGGCTGTGGATCGCCGCCGACCTCGTCTACATCCCGCTCTACGCCCACAAGGGGCTCTACCTGACCTCCGCGCTCTACGTGGGCTTCCTGGCCCTGTGCGTGGTCGGACTCCTCGGCTGGCGGCGCACGCTGCCCGCGCGGGACGCCCGTACGACGGCAGGGGCGAGGGCATGACACGCCACGGGCACGGCCTGGTCCTCGGCAAGTTCTACCCGCCGCACGCCGGGCACCACCACCTCGTCCGCACCGCCCTGGACCAGTGCGAGCGGCTGACCATCCTGGTCTGCGCGGCCTCGGTGGAGTCGGTCCCGCTCGCCGACCGGGTCGCCTGGATGCGCGAGGCGCACCCCGGCGCCGAGGTCGTCGGCGCGGTGGACGACATCCCCGTCGACCTGCACGACCCGGCGATCTGGGAGGCGCACATGGCCGTCTTCCGCGGCGCGGTTCCCGGGCGGGTGGACGCCGTGTTCACCTCCGAGGCGTACGGGAGCGAGCTCGCCCGCCGGTTCGGCGCCGAGGAGGTCCTCGTGGACCGGGAACGGACGCTGTTCCCGGTCTCCGGGACGGCGGTGCGCAGTGACCCGGTCGGCTCCTGGGAGTTCCTCGGACCGGCCGTACGGGCCGCCCTGGCCCGGCGGGTCGTCGTCCTCGGCGCGGAGTCCACCGGCACCACCACGCTCTCGCGCGCCCTGGCGGACCACTACCGGCGGCGCGGCGGAGTCTGGGCCAGGACGGGCTGGGTCGCCGAGTACGGGCGCCGGTACAGCGAGGAGAAGCTGGCGGCGGCCCGCGCGGCCGACCCGGCGGCCTCCTGGGCCGACGTGTCCTTCGCCTCCGAGGAGTTCCCGGTCATCGCGCGCCGCCAGGACGCGGACGAGGAGCAGGCGGCCCGGCTCGGCTCCCCGGTGCTCTTCTGCGACACCGACTCCTTCGCGACCGGGATCTGGCACGAGCGGTACATGGACGGCCGCAACGCGGAGGTCGAGCGGATCGCCGCCCTGACCCGGCGGGACCTGTATCTGCTCACCGACCACGCCGACGTGCCATTCGAGGACGACGGACTGCGGGACGGGCCCCAGCTGCGGCCCTGGATGACCGAGAGGTTCCGGGAGGAACTGGAGCGCACGGGGAGGCGTTACCTCGTCGTGCGCGGCGAGCGGGCGGCCCGGCTGGAAACGGCCGTCCGGGCCGTGGACGGACTGCTGGCCGAGGGCTGGCACTTCAGCGACCCCCTCCCGGAGAACCGATGACCGCCGGCTATGACCCGCACGCCTTCGAGCCGTTCGCGGTGACCGTCGACCTGGCCGTGTTCACGGTGCGCGGCGGAGCCCTGCACGTCCTGCTGATCCGACGCGGTCAGCAGCCGTACGCCGGGGCCTGGGCGCTGCCCGGCGGTTTCGTCCTGCCGCGGGAGTCCGCCGAGACCGCCGCCCGCCGCGAACTGGCCGAGGAGACCGGTCTGTCGGAGCAGCTCGTCGCGGCGCTCCACCTGGAGCAGCTGCGCACGTACAGCGAGCCCGACCGGGACCCCCGGATGCGGGTGGTCTCGGTGGCCTTCACCGCCCTCGTACCGGACCTGCCGGAGCCGGCGGCGGAGGGCGGCGGCGACGCGGCGCACGCCCGCTGGCTCGCCCTGGAGGAGGTCTCGGAGCTGGCCTTCGACCACGCGCTGATCCTGGCGGACGCGCGGGAGCGGATCGGCTCGAAGCTGGAGTACACCTGCCTCGCCACCGGCTTCTGCCCGCCCGAGTTCACGCTCGGCGAGCTGCAGGCCGTCTACGAGACCGTCTGGAACACCACTCTCGACCGCCCCAACTTCCGCCGCAAGGTCCTCACGACACCGGGATTCGTCGAGGCCGTGCCGGGTGCGGCCCGGCTGACCGGCGGCCGCGGCAAACCGGCCGCCCTCTACCGGCCCGGTCCGGCGACCACCCTCCATCCACCCCTGCTGCGACCGGAAGGATCCTCCCGATGACCAAGCGAGCCGCGACCGGCGCCATGATCGGCCTGGCCCTGGGCGACGCCCTCGGCTTCCCGACCGAGTTCAACGACGTGCCCTCGATCCTGGCCAAGACGGGCCCCTGGCGCGAGATGGGCCTGCCGCGCCCGGCGATCGTCACGGACGACACCCAGATGACCCTCGCCCTGGCCCGCGGCATCCGCACGGCGGCCGAGCGGGGCCGGGTGGGTCCGCTGCGCCTGAACCGGCCGGTCCGCGAGGAGTTCGTCGAGTGGTACCACTCCCCGGAGAACAACCGGGCCCCCGGCCGCACCTGCATGACGGCCTGCCGGCTGCTGAACACCCCGGAGCGGGACTGGCGCGACGCCAGCCAGATCGGCTCCAAGGGGTGCGGCGCCAACATGCGCGTGGTCCCGGTCGGGCTGGTGCCGGACTGGACCGAGGAGGAGCGGGCCGGCGCCGCACAGCTCCAGTCCGCCCTCACCCACGGGCACCCGACCGCGCTCGCCGCCTCCGACCTGACCGCGCGGGCGGTGTACCTGCTGGCCGAGGGCACCGAGGTGACGGGGCTCGTCGGACGGCTGCGCTCCTACGCCCTGGAGAACCGCACCCGCTACCACGAGCGCTGGCTGGGCGACCTGTGGATGCGGACCGCGTCCGACGCCTCCCCGGAGTCCTTCATCGCACGGGGCTGGGACGAGTGCCTCACGGTCCTGGACCGTCTGGCGGCCGCCCTGCGGTTCCCCTCCCCGGAGACCGACCCCTGCCTGACCACGGGCGACGGCTGGATAGCCGAGGAGGCCCTCGCCACCGCCCTGCACTGCTTCCTGCTCTTCCCCGACGAGCCGCTGACGGCGCTGCGCCGGGCCGCCTGCACGCGGGGCGACTCCGACTCCATCGCCTGCCTCGCCGGCGCCTTCGCGGGAGCCCACCTCGGCGCGGACGTCTGGCCCCGCGAGTGGGAGGGCCGCATCGAGTACCGGGACGAACTGCTGGCCTTCGGCGCGCTCTGGGATGCTTGATCCCTGCTGGATCCAGCAGGGATGCGCCGAGTCCCGACCACACCCCCGTCGTACCTGGCCGCCCTGATCGAGGCCGAGGCGGCCGCGGAGCACGGCTCGGCCCACGACGCGCTCGACGCGTTCGTCGTACGCCGGCGCACGCTACACGGCTGACGCGCGCCGGGTGCGGACCAGGAAGTCCTGCACCCGGGCGTGGTCGGGCTCCTCGGGCAGGGCGGTGGTGGCCAGGGCCGCGTCCGTCTCCTGCTGGAGGCGGGCCATCCAGGCGTCGACCTCCTCCCAGGTCCGCTCCCCGCGGCGGACCGCGAGGAGGCGGTCGCGGTGCGGGCCCGCATCGATGGTCAGGCGGCCCGTGCGCAGGAGGTCACGGCAGGACAGCAGCAGGCGCAGCAGGTGCATCGCGTGCTTCCAGCGCGGGGCGCCGTGGACGCGGACGTCCGCGAGGAGTTTGCCGCGCTGGGAGGCCGCGTACCGGCTGAAGCTGGTGTGGGCCCGGCGGGAGAGGAAGGCCGCGCGCAGGGCGAGCAGCTCCTCGCCGATCGGTGTGACCTCTTCGACCAGGGGGGAGTGCAGGCACTCCAGGATGTTCGGGTTGGCCCGCAGGGCGAGTTCGCAAAAGCGCTCCAGCTCCCAGGAGAACTCCTCGTCCCGCGGGCCCTCCACGTGCGTGGGGGGCTTCTCGAACCGCCAGAACAGCGGCGTCGGGGCGAGGTAGACACCGCGCAGGTCGGTGTCGCTCGCCTCCGTCGCCAGTCCGAACGCCCGGGAGCCCATCACGCACCGGTACACCGTGTGGTCCCGTACCAGCGTCAGATCGTCCATCCGGGGAGCGTAGGCGTGTGACCTGCCGCTATGCGAGCGAGATATTGCCGTCCGTCGCGACCTTGATCTTCTTCTCCGCCAGCCCCTTGGTAGCCGGACCCTTGGTCACCGCGCCGTCGGCGATCGCGAACTTGCTGTCGTGGCAGGGGCAGTCGATGGTGCCGTCCGCCACCTTGTTGACCAGGCAGCCCTGGTGCGGGCAGACCGCCGTGAAGCACTTGAAGGTGCCGGCCTTGGGCTGGGTGACCACGACCTTCTCGTCCTTGAAGACCTTGCCGCCGCCCACCGGCACGTCCGCCTTCTTGGTGAGCGCCTTGTCGGTGGCCGGGGCGCCCGCTTCCGAGCTGGCCGGAGCGGGGGCGCTGGGCGGGGTGGCAGGGCCGCTCGCCTCGCTCTGGGCGGCGCTCTCACCGCTACCGCTGCCGCAGGCGGTGATCACGCCGCCGGTCAGAGCGGCCGCGCCGATCGTCAGTACCGTGCGCCGGGCGGTGTGCGTGAGGTCACTCATGAGTCTCTCCTCGCTTCGTGGCCGGATGGCGTGCAGCATCCTGGCCTGCGGCGGGCCTCAGGTGAAGCCTGCCGCGCCGGTTCATCGGCCCGGTTCCCATGGGGACAGTGAGGTGGGAGTGCCGGGTGTGCGTACGACCTCCCACACGTGGACCACGGCCTCCCGGTTCAGCGGACCGTGCACGTGCGGGTATCGGCCGCCGGTTTCACTCGCCCGGCGTACCTCGGAGGTCAGCGCGCCCTCGTCGAGCTCCACCGCGAGCAGGATCCCGGGTACCGCCCGGTAGTGCGCGTCGGCGATCGCGAGCGCCGTGGAGCGGTCCGCCGAACAGTGGACGAACCCCTCGGCCTCCAGCGAGGGCGGGGCGTACGCCAGCTCGGGCGCGGCCGCCCAGTCGGTGAGCGGGACGATGTGGAAGATCATGACGATCGTTCTACCGCAACGGTCGAAGCCGTGTGCGCCAGGTGGCGGCACGCCCCACTGTGGGTGACATTGTCCGTGTCTCGAAGCCGGGTACGCCGCTGTCCGCGCGTCCCGGTCCCTCTTCGAAAGGCATGACGATGGCGGGTAACGACCTCGGCTCTCTTCTCGGCGGCCTCCTGGGCGGCAGCGGCAGCGGCAGTGGTGGCCAGGGCGGGAGCGGTGGCGGCGGCAACATCCTCGGTGCCCTGCTCGGCGCGCTCATGGGCGGCGCGGGAGGCGCGGGCGGTGCCCAGGCCGGCGGGAACAACCCGCTCGGCGGGCTGATGGACATGCTGACCAAGTCGGGCCTCGCCGACCAGGCCCAGTCCTGGATCGGCACCGGCGACAACCAGGCGGTCAGCGGCGCCCAGATCGCCGAGGCGCTGCCGGACGAAGCCCTCCAGAAGGCGGCCGCACAGGCCGGCGTCAGCCCGCAGGAGGCCGCCGACCAGATCGCGCAGGCGCTGCCGACCGCCGTCGACAGGCTGAGCCCGCAGGGGCAGCTCCCGACCGGTTCGCTGGAGGACATCATCCGGCAGCAGAAGGTCTGACCTGCCGGCAGCAGCACACCCGGGCCCGGCCGCCGTCCCACGGGATGGGCGGTCGGGCCCTCGTGCCGCACGGGCTGGATACCCTGGCCGGACAGCCCGTCAGCTCGCCTTTCGTCACCCTGGAGTGCCTCGTGAGAACCGCCGTCGTCATCGGAACCGGACTGATCGGCACCTCCGCGGCGCTCGCCCTGACCGCCCGCGGGATCACCGTCCACCTCTGCGACCACGACCCGGACCGGGCCCGTACCGCGGCCGCCCTCGGCGCCGGCACCGACGAGGCCCCGCAGGAGCAGGTCGACCTCGCGATCGTCGCCGTGCCGCCGGCCCACGTGGCCGCGACCCTGGCCGACCTGATCGGACGCGGGGTCGCACGGGCCTACGTGGACGTCGCCAGCGTCAAGGGCGGACCGCGGCGGGAGCTGGCGGCGCTCGGCGTGGACGTCACCGCCTACATCGGGACCCACCCGATGGCCGGCAAGGAGCAGTCGGGCCCGCTCGCCGCCACCGCAGACCTCTTCGAGGGCCGCCCGTGGGTGCTGACCCCCAACCGGGACACCGACCACGAGGTGCTCAACCTCGCGCTGGAGCTGGTGGCCCTGAGCCGGGCCGTACCCGTGGTGATGGACGCCGACGCCCACGACCGGGCGGTGGCGCTCGTCTCGCACACCCCGCAACTGGTCTCCAGCATGGTCGCGGCCCGGCTGGAGGAGGCCGACGAGACGGCGGTGCGGCTGTGCGGGCAGGGCATCCGCGACGTGACCCGGATCGCGGCGTCGGACCCGCGGATGTGGGTGGAGATCCTCTCCGCCAACCCGGGACCGGTGGCCGACGTCCTCGCCGGGATCGCCGCCGACCTGGAGGAGACCGTGGAGGCGCTGCGCGGCCTCCAGTCCGGCGACGTGGACAAGCGCCGCGGCGGGGCCGCGGGCATCGAGGACGTGCTGCGCCGCGGGAACGCGGGCCGGGTCCGGGTACCGGGCAAGCACGGCGCCGCTCCCACGGTCTACGAGACGGTGGCCGTGCTCATCAGCGACCAGCCCGGCGAGCTGGCGCGGATCTTCGCCGACGCGGGACGGGCCGGGGTCAACATCGAGGACGTACGGATCGAGCACGCGACGGGCCAGCAGGCCGGCCTCGTCCAGCTCATGGTGGAACCGAGGGCGGTGGCCGGCCTGACCGCCGAGCTGCGCGAGCGGGGCTGGGCCCTGCGGCAGCAGTAGCGGGCAGGTTCTGCGGGCCCCATGGAACACGGCGGGGACGGGGGCCGTCCGGGGCCGGTAACCTTGGGGAGGGGCGCTTTGACGCGCCCGGACACGTACGCGCAACCAGGAAGGTGCCCGCACCGTGGAAACCGCAGCTCCGTCCGCCGTGATCGTCGCCATCGACGGTCCCTCCGGCACGGGCAAGTCCAGCACCTCCAAGGCCGTGGCCGCCAAGCTCGGGCTGCGCTACCTGGACACCGGTGCCCAGTACCGGGCCATCACCTGGTGGATGATCACCAACGGCGTGGACACCGACGACCCGCAGGCCATCGCGATCGCGGCGGGCAAGCCCACCATCGTCTCCGGCACCGACCCGGCCGCCCCCACCATCACCGTGGACGGCCTCGACGCGGCGGGTCCCATCCGGACCCAGGAGGTCACCTCCAGGGTCAGCGCCGTCAGCGCCGTCCCCGAGGTGCGCACCCTGATCACCGACCTTCAGCGCTCCATCGCCGCCGAAGCGGCCCAGGAGGCCGAGGGGATCGTCGTCGAGGGCCGGGACATCGGCACCACCGTCCTGCCCGAGGCCGACCTCAAGATCTTCCTGACCGCCTCCGCCGAGGCGCGCGCCGCCCGGCGCAGCGGAGAGCTCCGGGGCAAGGAGGCCGCCGACCTCGCGGCCACCAAGGAAGCGCTGATCAAGCGCGACGCGGCCGACTCCGGCCGCAAGACCTCCCCGCTGGCCAAGGCCGACGACGCCGTCGAGGTGGACACCACCGAGCTCACGCTCGACCGGGTGATCGAGTGCGTCGTGACGCTCGTGGAAGAGAAGCGGGCGGTCCGCAAGTGAGCGAAGCGCCCTCCCTCAAGGGTGCGGCGGTCGGCAGGCGCATCGGCATCGGGCTCATGTACGGGCTGTGGAAGCCGCGCGTACTGGGGGCCTGGAAAGTGCCCGCCTCGGGCCCCGTCATCCTCGCCGTGAACCACTCGCACAACATCGACGGCCCCATGGTGATGGGCACCGCGCCCCGACCCCTGCACTTCCTGATCAAGAAGGAAGCGTACGTGGGCCCGCTCGGCCCCTTCCTCGAAGGGATCGGCCAGGTCAAGGTCGACCGCGGCGGACCCGACCGGACGGCGATAGGCCGCGCCCTCGGAGTGCTCGACAATGGAGGGGCCCTGGGGATATTTCCCGAGGGCTCCCGGGGCGAGGGTGACTTCGCCTCGCTGCGCGCGGGCCTCGCGTACTTCGCGGTCCGCAGCGGAGCTCCCATCGTGCCCGTGGCCGTTCTCGGCAGCGGGGACACCCCGGGGCGCGTCGTCAAGGGCCTGCCGGCCCTCAAGAGCCGGGTCGACGTCGTCTTCGGCTCGGCCTTCGACGCGGGGGACGGCAGTGGCCGCCGGACCCGTACCGCGCTGGACGAGGCCACCGTACGCATCCAGGACCGGCTGACCGCCCACCTGGCCGACGCCAAGCGCCTCACCGGGCGCTGAGCGAGACTTGAAACCAGTAGTGGAACCGCGCTGCGCGGATACCACCGACCACCACGAACGACGAGGAACGGACTTCATGAACGACCAGCACGACCACGGAGCACTTGGCGACGCCGAGTACGCGGAGTTCATGGAGCTCGCCGCGGAAGAGGGCTTCGACATCGAAGACGTCGAAGGCGCGATCGAGGATGCCGGCCACGGCCCGCTTCCCGTCCTCGCCGTCGTCGGCCGCCCCAATGTCGGCAAGTCGACCCTGGTGAACCGGATCATCGGCCGCCGGGAGGCGGTCGTCGAGGACAAGCCCGGCGTCACCCGCGACCGCGTCACGTACGAGGCCGAGTGGGCCGGCCGTCGCTTCAAGGTCGTCGACACCGGCGGCTGGGAGCAGGACGTCCTCGGCATCGACGCCTCCGTCGCAGCCCAGGCCGAATACGCCATCGAAGCCGCCGACGCGGTCGTCTTCGTCGTGGACGCCAAGGTCGGCGCCACCGACACCGACGAGGCCGTCGTCCGGCTGCTGCGCAAGGCGGGCAAGCCCGTCGTCCTGTGCGCCAACAAGGTCGACGGCCAGAGCGGCGAGTCCGACGCGGCCTCCCTGTGGTCGCTCGGCCTCGGTATGCCGCACCCGGTCTCCTCGCTGCACGGCCGCGGCACCGGCGACATGCTGGACGCCGTCCTCGAAGCCCTGCCCGAGGCCCCCGAGCAGACCTTCGGCGTCGCCCCCGGCGGCCCGCGCCGCATCGCGCTGATCGGCCGCCCGAACGTCGGCAAGTCCTCGCTCCTGAACAAGGTGGCGAAGGAGGACCGCGTCGTCGTCAACGAGATGGCCGGCACCACCCGCGACCCGGTCGACGAGCTGATCGAACTCGGTGGCATCACCTGGAAGTTCGTCGACACCGCCGGTATCCGCAAGAAGGTCCACCTCCAGCAGGGCGCCGACTACTACGCCTCCCTGCGCACGGCCGCCGCCGTCGAGAAGGCGGAGGTCGCGGTGATCCTCATCGACACCTCCGAGTCCATCAGCGTCCAGGACCAGCGCATCATCACCATGGCCGTCGAGGCGGGCCGCGCGATCGTGATCGCGTACAACAAGTGGGACGAGCTCGACGAGGAGCGCCGCTACTACCTCGAGCGCGAGATCGAGACCGAGATGCAGCAGGTCTCCTGGGCGCCCCGGGTGAACGTCTCGGCGCTCACCGGCCGCCACATGGAGAAGCTGGTCCCGGCGATCGAGGCGGCCCTGGCCGGCTGGGAGACGCGCATCCCCACCGGTCGGCTGAACGCCTTCCTCGGTGAGGTCGTCGCCGCTCACCCGCACCCGATCCGTGGCGGCAAGCAGCCCCGCATCCTGTTCGGTACCCAGGCGGGCAGCAAGCCGCCGCGGTTCGTCCTCTTCGCCTCCGGCTTCCTGGAGCACGGCTACCGGCGCTTCATCGAGCGCCGCCTGCGCGAGGAGTTCGGCTTCGAGGGCACCCCGATCCACATCTCGGTGCGGGTGCGCGAGAAGCGCGGCGCCCAGCACAAGAAGAAGTAGGAGCCGGGCGGGGGACCCCGAGGGGTCAGTGACCCCGGCGTGGAGCGGGCGGCAGGGCCGCCGGGATGTGCGTCATCCCGGTCTGGTGCTGCCGCCCGTCGGCGTATCCGGAGCTGCCCGCGTACGAGTACGCCGCCTGCGTCTGCGGGGCTGGGGTGTAGGTGGGCTGCCAGCCGTCGACCCGCTGCCAGGCGGAACCGCTCCAGCCGCTGCCGTACCAGCTGCCGCTCGTGTACGAACCCCCGTAGGAGAAGGCCGTGAACCCGTGGTCCTCCTCGCCCGTGCGATCGCCCGGCAGCGCCCGGAAGGCGCGCAGGTACTCCGAGTACAGCGTGTCGTAGATCGGGGTGTGCGAGACGGCCGGAGAGCTGTCCCGGTCCCGTGCGGGACGCATCGCGGGGACGGTGCTCGGGTAGGACGGGGCGCGGGAGGAGTCGTATGAATGCACGTATCAGCCAACGAAACCGGCGCTCTGCGGATGCGGGGTGACGGGGGAGCAAACACAGAAGCGCCGGGGGTGTGCGGGACGGACCGCACACTCCCGGCGCACGCCGCCCGGCCCCCTCGGCAGGGGGCTGGGCGGCCGTTCCGGTCCCGCCTCGGGTCAGGCGCCGGGCGTACCCGCCAGCGGCATCGCGGCGGCCACGAGCTTGCCCGCGGCGGCGGCCTTGTCCAGGGCGTCGCGCAGCAGGTCCTCACGGGGCTGCTGGCCGATGGAGCCGACCGGGGCGGCGTAGATGAGCACGCGCTGGGTCTTGTTGACGGCGGCCCGCCAGCCGTCGGTGACCGACAGCGCCTGGTGCGCCTGCCACCAGGCGACCTGGCCGCCGCCCTCGGCGCCCGGCTGCAGTACGGCGTGCAGCTGGCCCGCGGCGAGCAGGACCGACCAGCCGCCGAGGACGGTGGGGACCTCGGAGGTGTCGGTGACCGGGATGAACCCCTGCTCGATGAGGAGCGGCAGGAAGTCGTCGCCGGGGCCGTCGCTGCCGGGGCGGGCGATCGGCGCGGTCGGCTCGACGACCAGGGCGGGGTGCAGCTCCCCGCCGATCAGGATCAGGCCGCTGGTGATGCCGAGGACCGCCTGGCCACCGGGCACGTTCTGCGGGGCGCCGCCGGAGGCCGGGCTGTCGCCGGTGATGCTGCGGACGGCGCCCTGGAGCTGCTCCTCGGAGACCGAGACGACCTGCGAGGGGATGCAGGTGGCGTGGGCGAAGGCGAGGACCGCGGTCTCCTCGCCGACGAACAGCACGGTGCTGGTGCGGTCGTTCTCGGGGTCGCCCGGGGTGCGGCAGGAGGTGCAGTCGTAACTGCGCGGCGCGTCCTCGCCGACGAGCAGCCTGTCGGCTTCTTCGTCACCGATCTCGGCACGTACCTCATCACTGACGTCGAGCATGCGCGGCACGGTGTGGCTCCTCGGCATAGGTGCGGGTCCGGGAGGCTCCCGGCTCGCCGGGCTCAACGGTCCGGCGGCGGCCGGGGTCACGCCATTTGAGGGAACGGATTCGAACCTGGCCCCCGGAAGGGTGAACCGTCCGACCGGGGCTTTGCTTTCGCGCCAACTGTTTTCTGGTTGTGTGCAGTTGGTGCCCGGGTGTGGCCGTTTCGGATGGAGGCGGCGGTCGGCCGACCGGGTGGGGTGCGGTGAGCCGCCGTGTGGCGGGCCGAAGGTGCCGCGGCCCGCTGCGTAGCGTGACCCGATGCCCAACCACCGGACCTGCCGGGCCGTCGGCGTCGCCGTTCTCCTCGCCTGCGTGCTGGTACCCGGGACACCCCGCGGTGTCGCGGCGGCCGCGGCTCCGCCGCCACCGGCGCCGGGACCCGCGGGCGCGGCGCACCCCGGCTCGCCGGGAGTGATCGGGACCGGACCCGGGGACTGCGGACCGGGCGGGGTCTGGCCCTGGGACTGCGTGGCCGACTGCGAGAGCGGCGGGCGGTGGACGGTGAACACCGGCAACGGCTTCTACGGCGGGCTGCAGTTCTGGCAGCCGACCTGGGAGGAGTACGGCGGGCTGGCGTACGCGCAGCGAGCCGATCTGGCCGGCCGCCCGCAGCAGATCCGGGTCGCGGAGGACCTCCTCGCCTCGCAGGGCTGGAACGCGTGGCCGGTGTGCTCGAAGCGGTACGGGCTGGCGGGGCGGATGCACGCGGTACGGGAGGGGGACACGCTGGTGTCGATCTCCCGCAAGCACCGGGTGCGGGGCGGGTGGCGGGCGCTCCACGAGGCGAACCGGGAGCTGATCGGGCCGAAGCCGGAAGCCCTCGTGGTGGGCATGCTGCTGGCCCTCCCCCCTCCGGAGCCGACCGCCCCGACGCCGGTCCCGGCCGTACCGGCACCCGCACCGGTGCCTGCCCCGAAGCCCTTCCCGGCCGTACCGGCACCCGCACTGGTGCCGGTCGCTGCTCCGACCGCGACATCGCCCGCTCCACGGCCCGCCCCGGGCCCCTGACCGGCCCGGCGCGACCGTTCGCGCATTGCGCGATGCCCGGAAGGCGCTGACGCTGGAAGCGACGGGCCGAACGGCCCGCTCGGACTCCCGGTGGTGAGCCAGATGGTCCACAGCAGACACTCACGCGCACCCTCACGTATCGCGGCCTGCGCGGCGGCCGCGGTCCTGCTGGCCGTACCGGCCGTCGTGGGCGGGGCCTCGGGCGCGGTGGCGGCGGGGGCCCCGGGCCCACCGGCCGCCGCGGTGCTGATCGTGCCGGCCGCGGACGGTCCCGCGGACCCCGAGGCGGCCAAGGCGCAGGTCGAGAAGAACTGGACCGCCTTCTTCGACCCGAAGACCCCGACCGACGAGAAGGCCGAGCTGCTGCAGCACGGCGACATGCTGAAACCGCTGCTGGACGGGTTCTCGGCCGGTGCCGAGGCCGCCAAGACCTCCGTGAAGGTCACGGACGTCACCTTCACCTCGCCCACCGAGGGCACGGTGACGTACGACCTGAGCGTCGGCGGCGCGACGGAGCTCCCCGGCAGCAAGGGGGTCGTGGTGCTCGAGGACGGGGTCTGGAAGGTCTCGCTCAAGACCGTCTGCCAGCTCATCGAGGCGAGCGGCGCCGAGGCGCCCCCGCTGCTGTGCTGAGCCACGGCTGATCGCGGGGCGCTGGCAGACTCGGGGAATGCTCGACACCTCCGCACGACTGCTGCGCCTGCTCTCCCTGTTGCAGGCTCACCGCGAATGGACCGGCCCCGATCTCGCGGACCGGCTGGGGGTCACCGCGCGGACGGTGCGGCGCGATGTGGACCGGTTGCGGGAGCTCGGGTACCCGGTGAACGCCAGCCCCGGCACCGGCGGCGGCTACCAGTTGGGGGCGGGGGCCGAGCTGCCGCCGCTGCTGCTGGACGACGACGAGGCCGTGGCCGTCGCCGTGGGGCTGCGGACCGCGGCCGGGAACGGGGTCGAGGACATCGGGGAGGCCTCCGTACGGGCCCTCGCGAAACTGGAGCAGGTGCTGCCGTCACGGCTGCGGCGCAGGGTGTCCGCGCTCAACCAGTTCACCGTGCCGATGCTGCGCGGGGCGCAGCGGTCCACCGTGGACGCCTCGGTGCTGACCGAGCTGGCCTCGGTGTGCCGGGACGGTGAGCGGCTGCGCTTCGGGTACCGCGACCACGGGGGCAACGTCAGCCGCCGCACCGTCGAACCGCACCGGCTGGTGTGCACCGAGCGCCGCTGGTACCTGGTCGCCTGGGACCTGGACCGGGAGGCGTGGCGGACCTTCCGCGCGGACCGGATCGAGCCCAGGCCGCCGCACGGCCCGCGGTTCACGCCGCGCCCGCCGCCCGCCGAGGACCTCGCCGCGTACGTCTCCGAGGGCGTGTCGCAGCGGGTGTACGCGGCCCGCGCGACGGTCCGGCTGAAGGTGTCGGCGCAGGACGCGGCGCGGATCATCGGGCCGAGCGACGGAGCCCTGGAACCGGTCGACGAGGGGAGCTGCCTGCTGCGTACCGGGGCGGTGAACCTGGACGTTCTGGTGATTCACATCATGCTGCTCGGCTGTGAGTTCGAAGTGGTCGAGCCGCCTGGGCTGACGGATCGGATCAGGTGGGCACGGGATCTCCTGACCAGGGCCGTGGACCCGGAGAAGTGAAGGAAATGTAGCGGACCTGAGGGGGATTCAGCTTGCTCCGGGCAGGGGGATCGCGACAATCCCGGACATGAATTCCGGGGGAGCCGAGCCGAATTCCAAACCGTCCGCACCCCGGGCGTGTCGCGGATCGGTAAACAATTCGCGGCTGTAGATATTCTGTGACACAAGCGTGACCCGGGACGGACGAACGTCCGGGCGTGGCGCTGACGAACGCACGAAGGCGGGCCGGGTCCGAGGACCCGGCCCGCCTTCGTGTCGCGGGGGGAGGTGGTGCGTACCGTCCCCCGCCCGGTCAGCCGCCGGCGACCGGGCGGGCCGCGGCCCCCCGGGCGGCGGCCCGTTCGGTGTGCGGCGGGCGGCGGCTGCCGGCCGGGGCCGCAGGGGTCCGCTCGGAGCGGATGACGTGCGGCCGGCCGGTCGGGTGCACGGCGGGCCGGGGCGCCGCGGAGTGCACGGCGACAACGGCCGTCACGGTCGCGGTCGTCGCGGGGGTCGAGGCGGTGCCGGCCGCGGTGGCCGTTACGGGCTGCGGAACCGGCTCGGCGGCGGTGCCGGCGACACGCCGCAGCTGCCACTTGCCGCCCGCCGAGAGCAGCGGGGTGAGCGCGGAGACGACCGGCGCGGGCATCCGTCCGGTCTCGGCGCGGCGGCGCAGCAGCTCGCGCAGGGCGAAGACGTAGGCCTCGGCCCGGGCGATGAGCGGCTCGAACCAGGGGAGGGCCAGCAGGATCAGCAGGCCCGCGGACCACCCGAGCAGGACGTCGCTGACCCAGTGGGTGCCGAGGTACACGGTCGTGGCGCCGACGCTCAGCGAGACGACGGCGGACACGATGGACAGCACCCGCCGGGTGACTGCCGTGGAGGCCAGATAGGCCAGGATTCCCCAGGTCACAACGGCGTTGGCGGTGTGGCCGGAAGGGAATATATCGCCACCGGCGAAGAGCTCGGCGGATCCGATCTCCGTGGCGTAGTGCGGGCCGAGCCGGCCGAGGCCGAGCTTCACGGCGCCGACGGTGACGTTGAGCAGGAGCAGCGCCACGCCGAGGGTGATCAGCGGGCGGAGGGTGTGCTGCCGCCAGGAGCGCCAGCCGAGCCAGGCCGCGACCATGACCGCGGTGGGTCCGCGCTGGCCGAGTACGACGAGGTAGTCGAGGAAGGCGTGCAGCTGCGGCCACTGCTCGTAGGGCCGGAAGAACATGATCTGCCAGTCCAGGCGGACCAGCCAGGACGTGGTCAGCACGGCGACCACGATTGCGAGATAGAACGCGAGGGTCGATCCCAGGAGCACGACGCGGTGCCGGCTCATCTGCGGTGTTTGCAGATGAGCCGGTCGCTCTGGTTCCCGGTCCAGCCGGGCGAACACCCGCTCCAGACGGGTCAGGATTTGGTCGGTACGCACTCAATCGACGTTACCGCCCGCCACTGGTCGGCCCGGGCGAATCGCGGGCTTTGTGATGACCATGTGATGTGGAGTTGGTCTCACGCGGGACTTAATTCCCGCTATTTCGACAGCGGTTGGACACTTCTTGATCCACTGCTTCGGAAATTATTTCAGCCACTTATCCGGACTTTATTGCCCAACAGGTCATTTCTTTTGCTGAAAGTTGGTTGGGAGTGATCCATTCCGTGATGTGGGGGCTCTACGGCGGACCCGAGCCGTTCAGCCAGAACGCCCCGTAGACCGCCGAGGCCAGCGCCAGCACGCCCACCACCGCAGTCGCCCGCCCGGTCCGCCACCGCGCCAGCGCCACCGCCGGCGGCAGCACCAGCGGGAAGGCGGGCAGCAGCAGCCTGGGCTTGGAGCCGAAGTACCCGGACGCGCACAGCGCCAGCGCCACGACGATCCCGCAGTACACGAGCAGCGGCACCGGCTGCCGCTGCCGGACGCACCTGCCGTACAGCCAGAGCACCAGCGCGACCCCCGCGATCAGCCCCGCACCGGCGAGGAACGCGGACGAGGCCAGCTTCGCCCCGACGAACCGCGCGAACGCCCAGCCGCCGTCGAAGCCGTTGCCCCAGCCGCCCTGCACGTCCAGGTAGCCGAGCAGCCCGCCCCCGGTGTGCGCGCCGACCCACAGGACGTACGCCGCCGCGCCCGCCGGAGCCAGCAGGGCGCCCGCGACCGTCCGCCAGGACCGCTCCCCGCGCCGCCACGCCAGTGCGGCCGCCACCCACACCGCCGCGACCACCGCCGCGCCGACCGGGCGGGTCAGCCCCGCACCGGCGGCGAGCAGCCCGGCTGTCAGCCACCGGCAGCGCAGGGCCCCGTAGAGCGACCAGGCGGCCAGCGCGGTGAACAGCGACTCGCTGTACGCCATGGACTGCACGATCCCGACCGGCAGCGCGGCCCAGACCGCGACCGCGAACACCCCGGTCCGCCGGCCGTGGACCAGATCGGCCACCGCGAAGATCCCCCAGGCCGCGGCGAGGCCGGCGACCACCGACACCACCAGACCCGCGGAACCGTACGAGAGCCCGGTCGCCGCCGACACCGCCCGCTCCAGCCACGGCAGCAGCGGGAAGAACGCCAGGTTCGAGTGGACGTCCCCGTTCGGGAGGACCACCTCGTACCCGTACCCCTCCGCGGCGATACGGGCGTACCAGAGCGAGTCCCAGCGGGCCGACAGCAGCGTGTGCGGGCTGCTGCCGACCGCGGCGCCCCACGCCGCGAGCAGGGTCAGGCCCAGCAGCCGGACCGCGGCGAAGACGGCCAGGGCGGGCGCGGCCCGGCGAAATGCAAGATCTTTCACGGGCACGATTATCGGTGGCGCCACGCGCACGCCCCTCGGGGCCCCGGGAAGAAGCACGGGCCGTGAGCGCACGTGCACACGGGGGAAGGGCAAGGGGGAGGGGAGTGGCGCACGCCACATCGGGGCGGCTGTCGGGATGAGAGCTTGACCACGTGTCGGACAGGCGAACTCGCGTACGCTGACCGTTCACTCGCGTGTCGATGCCGGACCCCGTTGGACGCCGCACAGCGCACCACCCCCCGTGGCTCCGAAAGACGCTGGTCCGCCGAGCGCGAGGGATCACCTGGGAGGTACATGCATGTCGGGGACGAACGCGGCCGGAGTCGGGACCCCTTCCCCCTGGCAACGGATCAGCGCCGCCTCCGGCGGGGCCAACCGCTGGGTGGTCCTGGCAGTCCTCTGCGTGAGCCTGGTCCTCGTCGCGCTCGACGCGACGATCCTGCACGTGGCCGTCCCCTCCGTCACCGAGGACCTGCGCCCCGGCCCGATCGAGCTCCTCTGGATCGTCGACGCCTACCCGCTGGTCTGCGCCTCGCTCCTCATCCTCTTCGGCACCCTCGGTGACCGGGTCGGCCGCCGCCGCCTCCTCCTCCTCGGCTACGGCCTCTTCGGCGTGGCCTCCGCGATAGCGGCCCTCGCCGACAACGCCCAGGTCCTCATCGCCGCGCGCGCCCTGCTCGGCATCGGCGGCGCGATGATCATGCCCGCCACCCTGTCGATCCTGCGCCAGGTCTTCCCCGACCGGCGCGAACGGGCACTCGCCATCGGCATCTGGACCGCCGTCGCCGCCATCGGCGCGGCCAGCGGCCCGGTGCTCGGCGGCTTCCTCGTCCAGCACTTCTGGTGGGGCTCCGTCTTCCTCATCAACATCCCGCTCATGGCACTGATCCTGCCGCTCGGGCGCTGGCTCCTGCCGGAGTCGCGCGGCTCCGCGGACGGGCCGTGGGACGTACTCGGCGCGCTGATGGCCGCAGGCGGTGTGCTCGGCGCGGTGCTCGGCGTCAAGCGGCTGGGCGCAGAGCGCCGGCTCCTCGACGCCGAGGCGCTGATCCCGCTGCTGCTCGGTCTGGCGCTGCTCGTGCTGTTCGTACGCCGGCAGAGGCGGCGCGAGCACCCGTTGATCGACATGCGGATGTTCTCGCGTGCGGCCTTCTCCACCTCGGTCGCCTGCATCGTCCTCGCCATGCTGGCTCTGGTCGGCCTGGAGCTGATCGCCGTCCAGTACCTGCAGTTGGTGCTGCACCTCAGCCCGCTGGAGACCGGTCTGCGGCTGCTGCCGCTGACCTTCGCCGCGATGGCCGCGGGCGCCACCGGCTCGTACACGCTGGGCCGGATCGGGCCGCGCACGATGGTGTCGCTCGGCTTCGTCCTGACCGCCTTCGCCGTGCTGCTGCTGACGTTCATGGGCCAGCAGGACCGGCCGCTGCTGCTGACCGTCGGCTTCATCCTGCTCGGTTTCGGGCTGCAGACCACGCTGTTCGCCGCGTACGAGTCGATGCTGAGCGAGGCCCCGGCGGCCACCGCGGGCGGGGCGGCGTCGATCGGCGAGACCTCCTACCAGCTGGGCGCGGGCATGGGCATCGCGCTGCTGGGCAGTGTGATGAACGCGGCGTACCGGCCGGGGCTGGTCGGGGTGCCGGGGGTGTCGGCGGCGGACTCGGCGGGCGCGGCGAATTCTCTGGGCGAGGCGTACCAGATCGCCGCGCACCTCGGGGGGCCGGCGGGGGCCTCGCTGTACGCCGCGGCGCGACAGTCGTTCGTGCACGGGCTGCATGTGACGTTGCTGGTGAGCGCGGGGTTCTTGGTGGCGGGGGCCGTGATGGCGCTGAAGTTGCCGCGGGCGATGGAGTGCGGGGCGGGGGAGTCGGGGTCGGAGCCGGATTCGGATTCGGTGCCGCGTGATGGGGTGCGGTTGCCGGCGCAGGCGAAGGGTGAGGTGCGGGTGGCTTCGGTGGAGCAGGCGGGCTGACCCGAGTGGTCGGTCGGCGAGTGCGGCGCCGTTGCGGGGGCGCTGCCCCCGGACCACCGCGCCTCAAACGCCGGCGTGGCTGAAAGATCGCCTCAAGCGCCGGCGGGGCTGGGGATGCTGCGGTGGGGCTGAAGGATCGCCTCAAGCGCCGGCGGGGCTGGAGATGGTGCGGCGGGGCTGGAACGGTGGGGTGGGGTGGACTCGCGGGGGTTGGGCCAATAGCTTCGGGCGAGCGCAAAACTTGCGCTGCTAGGTTCTTTTCTCAGGCCGCCGGGAGGCCCCGTGTCCGCGTTCCTGCCCCTTGATCCGCTCGGGCTCGACGAGCTCCTCGGGCCCGATGACCTCGCCGTCCGGGACACCGTGCGTGCCTGGGCCGCCGACCGGGTGCTGCCGAACATCGCGCAGTGGTACGAGAGCGGCGAGCTGCCCGGAATCCGGGAGCTGGCGCGTGAGCTCGGTGCCCTGGGGGCGCTCGGGATGTCCCTTCAGGGGTACGGGTGCGCCGGGGCCAGCGCCGTGCAGTACGGGCTCGCCTGCCTCGAGCTGGAGGCCGCCGACTCCGGGATCCGCTCGCTCGTGTCGGTACAGGGCTCGCTCGCCATGTACGCGATCTGGAAGTACGGCTCCGAGGAGCAGAAGCAGCGCTGGCTGCCCGGTATGGCCGCGGGTGAGCTGATCGGCTGCTTCGGGCTGACCGAGCCCGATGTGGGCTCGGACCCCGCGGCGATGCGGACCTACGCCAAGCACGACGGCACCGACTGGGTGCTGAACGGCCGCAAGATGTGGATCACCAACGGCTCCGTGGCCTCCGTCGCCGTGGTGTGGGCGCAGACCGACGAGGGGATCCGCGGGTTCGCGGTGCCCACCGACACCCCCGGGTTCTCCGCGCCGGAGATCAAGCACAAGTGGTCGCTGCGGGCCAGCGTCACGAGCGAGCTGGTGATGGACGACGTACGGCTGCCCGCGGACGCGGTGCTGCCGCTGGTCTCCGGGCTCAAGGGGCCGCTCGGCTGCCTCAGCCACGCGCGGTACGGGATCATCTGGGGATCGATGGGCGCGGCGCGGGCCAGTTTCGAGTCCGCGCTCGACTACGCGAGGACGCGGGAGCAGTTCGGCAGGCCGATCGGCGGCTTCCAGCTCACCCAGGCCAAACTGGCAGACATGGCCCTGGAACTCCACAAGGGCATCCTGCTCGCCCACCACCTGGGCCGGCGGATGGACGCGGGCACCCTGCGGCCGGAGCAGATCAGCTTCGGCAAGCTCAACAACGTCCGCGAGGCCATCGAGATCTGCCGTACCGCGCGGACCATCCTCGGTGCCAACGGGATCTCCCTCGAATATCCCGTCATGCGGCACGCCACCAACCTCGAATCGGTGCTCACCTACGAGGGCACCGTCGAGATGCACCAGCTGGTGCTGGGCAAGGCGCTCACCGGGCTGGACGCCTTCCGGTGAGAGCCCTGCTCAGCTCTGGTTGAAGAAGTCGCGCGAGCGGCCGCCCGCTTCACCGCTGACGATCTGGGTGTCGGCCGGAGTCAGGAGGAAGACCCTGGTCGCCACCCGCTCGATCGAACCGCGCAGCCCGAAGGTCAGTCCGGCCGCGAAGTCGACGACGCGCTTCGCGTCACCCGGGTCCATCGACGACAGGTTGACGATCACCGGCACCCCGTCGCGGAACAGCTCGCCGATCCCGCGGGCGTCACGGAAACCGTCCGGGGTGACCGTCGCGATCCGGCGGCCGTGCTCCACGGCCGACTCGGAGGCCACCCGTACCCGGGGGTCGGTGACCCACTGCTCGCCGGGGCCGGCCACCGAACCCTGTGCGGCCTCCGCGTAGTCGTCGTCGTAGTAGCGCTCGTCGTCGCTGTCCTCCACGAGACCCAGCCAGGCACTCGCCTTGCGCACCGAACCCATGGACTGCCTCCTTTCACCGCGGTCAGTCTGTCTTCTCTCCGCTGCCCCTATGCTCGTCCATGATGCTGACAACGCGCCAAGTGGATAGTCGCCGCGCAGGGGTTTCGTGACGGTACTGGTGCAGAACATCCGTTGCACGGTCAAGGATCCTGGTGCCTACCGCTGCTGACTGAGTGAAAATACGACCGCTGCCGCCTTACGGGTGAGCGACGCGGACGTACGGGTGAATCGCGCGGGTCGATACGATGCCCGGCAAGCACGCGTAAGACACACCGGGGGATCAGCTTGTTCGGCATCGTCAGACCTTGTACGCACCGGTTGGGAGAGCGGTTCAAGGCGGAGTGGATGGCCCATCTGTGCGGGCTCTGCCTGGCACTTCGGGGAGATCACGGACAGTTCGCCCGGATCGTTACGAACTATGACGGGCTGCTGGTCTCCGTTCTGACGGAGGCTCAGTCGGGTCCGGCGCCCGGGGCCCGGCGCACCGCGGGACCCTGCCCGCTGCGCGGCATGCGCACCGCCTCGGTCGCCCAGGGCGAGGGCGCGCGGCTCGCCGCCGCCGTCTCGCTCGTGCTCGCCTCCGCCAAGGTGCGCGACCACGTCGCCGACCGGGACGGGCTGTTGGCCCGGGCCCCCATCGCCCTGGCCGCGCGCAAGGTGGCCCGCGGCTGGGACCGGGCGGGGGCCCGCACCGGGGCCTCGCTGGGCTTCGACACCGCGGTCCTCGTCGACGCCGTGGACCGGCAGGCCGGCATCGAGACCCTGGCCGGCCCCGGCACCCCCGTGCTCGTGGTGACCGAGCCGACGGAGACCGCCACGGCCGCCGCCTTCGCGCATACCGCGCAGCTGGCCGGCCGGCCGGGCAACGCCCCCGCGCTGGCCGAGGCCGGCCGGTACTTCGGCCGGCTCGCGCACCTGCTGGACGCGGTGGAGGACCAGGGCGCCGACGCCGTCGCGGGCGCCTGGAACCCGCTCACCGCCACCGGCACCTCGCTCACCGAGGCCCGCAGGCTCTGCGACGACGCCCTGCACGGCATCCGGCTGGCGCTGCGCGAGGTCGAGTTCACGGACGCGGGGCTCGCCCACCGGCTGCTCGTGCACGAGCTGCGCACCTCGGTGGACCGGGCCTTCGGGACCGGCAGCTGCGGTCACAGCGCCACGGCCTCCGCCGCGCAGGGCGGCAACCCGTACGCGGGCGGGCCCGCGGTGGACGGCCCGTACGGAGCGAACCCGTACGGACAGAATCCGTACGGGGGCAACCCGTACGCCCCGAACGCCCCCCAGGCCCCCGGCGGACCGGGGCTGCCGCCGCCCATGGGGCCCGGTGGCGGTGGCGGCGGCGGGCTGCCGCCGCAGCGGCCGCGCCGCGGGCTGCTCGCGGGCTGTGCGGTGGCCATCGGGCTGTTCTGCACCTGCCAGATGTGCTGCACGGAGTACGAGGGCCCGTGGTCGCGGGAGCGGCGCGAGCCGCTCTGTGACGGCGAGGACTGCTGCGAGGGCTGCGACTGCTGCAGCAACTGCGGATGCGACGACTGCTGCTGCTGTCCCTGCGACGGCTGCTGACGCTCTTTCGGATTGCACAGGTCCGGACGGCGTACGCGGGGGATTCCCGTCCGGACCGGCGTGGAAGGGCTGAGCGGGATGAGCGACGACGCAGACGATCCGCGGGCCGCGTGGCGGACATGGCACGAGCGCAGGGCGGCGGCCGTGTCCGCGCCCTACGACCCCCTCGCGCTGACCGGAACCTTCTGGCTCGCCGACTACCCGGAAGGTCGAATTCCGGCCGTTCCGGGACACTGGCGCGCCACGGAGGCCGGTGTGACGCTGAACGCCCGCGCCGAGCACCGCCTCCAGGTCGCCGTCGACGCGGACGACGGCAGCCTCCGGGCCGTTTTCGGCGATGCCACCGGCGGGGGCTCCAGCTACCGCTTCCGCTTCCCGAAGCCCGGCATACCCGACGCGCGAGGCGCGATCACGGTGGATTTCAACCGTTCCCTGCTGCCTCCCTGCGCCTTCGCGGACCACTTCATCCGTCCTTTCCCGCTGCCCGGGAACACGCTGCCGTTCGCGGTCGCGGCGGGCGAGCGGAGGCTGAAAGCCGCTCTTGCGACCGGTATCCGACGACAGGACACTCCCGACAGCGCTTGTCAGGGGCACGGCCAAAGTTCATGCGCCCGCCGTGCCCCCGGCTGCGCCTCACGGGCTCTGGCACCCCCACGACCGCCGGGCCCCCGACCCTCTCCAGGAGGACGAGAAGTGAGGATCAAGCGCATGACCCGTAACAGGCTGCTCGCGGCGGCCACCGGCCTGGCCGCCGCCGCAGCGCTCGCCGTCCCCACGGCCGCGAGCGCGGACTCCAGCCGGGACGGCAAGGACACGGCATTCAGCGCCGACCGGCTCGCCTCGGCCGGCGCATCCGTCCTGCGCGCCGACGTGGCGGGCACCGCCTGGCACACCGACCCCGCCACCGGAACCCTCGTGGTCTCCGCCGACTCCACGGTCTCCGCAGCCGGTATCGCGAGAATCAAGCGCGAGGCCGGAGCCGACGCCGCAGCCCTGCGCATCGACCGCATCCCCGGCAGGCTGACCAAGCTGGTCTCCGGCGGCGACGCCATCTACGCGACGAGCTGGCGCTGTTCGCTCGGCTTCAACGTGCGCAGCGGCAGCACCTACTACGCCCTGACCGCCGGGCACTGCACCGACGGCGCGGGCACCTGGTGGAGCAACTCCGCCCGCACCACCGTCGTGGGCTCCACGGTCGGCTCCAGCTTCCCGACCAACGACTACGGCCTCATCAAGTACGCGAGCAACTCGCCGGTGCCCCCCGGGACCGTCGGCAGCCAGGACATCACCAGCGCCGTGAACGCCACGGTCAACATGTCGGTGACCAGGCGCGGGTCCACCACCGGCATCCACACCGGCCGGGTCACCGGGCTCAACGCCACCGTCAACTACGGCGGCGGCGACGTCGTCTACGGCATGATCCGCACCAACGTGTGCGCCGAACCCGGCGACAGCGGCGGCCCGCTCTACTCGGGCAGCCGGGCCGTCGGCCTCACCTCCGGCGGAAGCGGCAACTGCTCCTCGGGCGGCACGACCTTCTTCCAGCCCGTGGTCGAAGCGCTCAACGCCTACGGGGTCAGCGTCTACTGACGGTGACTCACGCGCCCCCGCCGCACCCCTGGACGTCCTCCCGCCTTCTGGGAGGATGTTCCGGGCGACGGTGTCCACGGGGGAGGCTGGTTTCTGTATGAAACGCATCGGCGTGACCGGGCACCGAGCCATTCCGGACTCGGTGCTCGGCCATGTGGAGGACGGTCTGCGGGCCGTACTGGGCGGCCACGAGGGACCGCTGGAGGCCTTCTCCAGCCTCGCCGACGGGGCGGACCAGCTGTTCGCCCTCATCGCGCTCGAATACGGCGCCGGTCTCACCGTGGTGATCCCCAGCGAGGACTACGAAAACGCCTTCGAGGACGCCGAGGCCCTCGCCCGCTACCGGGGCCTCAAGGTCCGGGCCACCCAGGAGGTCCGGATGGACTTCGACCGCTCCACGGACGAGGCCTACTACGCCGCCGGCACCTTCATCGCCGACTCCTGCGACCGGCTCGTCGCCGTCTGGGACGGGCAGCCCGCCCGCGGGCACGGCGGCACCGCCGAGATCGTCGCCTACGCGCGGGCGCTCGGCAAGCCGGTCACCGTCATCTGGCGCGAGGGCGTGACCCGGGACTGAGCCACGCCCCCTGCGGGAGGCGTTTCGGCGACCGCTCTCAACTGCTGTGCCGAGCCAGCCAGTCCGTGTGCTGCGGAGACACGTACCGCTCGGTCTCGTACACCGACGAGGGCCACTGGGACTCGGTGATCGTCGTCTGCATCACGACCATCATCGCCGCCAGATCCTGCTCGATCAGGGTGTGCGCCTCGATCAGCGGGTGGTGGCGGCGCACCTCGTTCCAGGCGATGCCGGCCGCCGCCGCCGCGCTCAGCAGCGCCGTCAGCCTCGGCCCCGGACCCGACCCGAGGGACCCCAGCAGCGCGAACAGCAGGGCCAGGCAGGTCAGCAGCACGATGGTCCACGACCACAGGTTCGTCGCCCGCCGGGACACCTCCGTCCGCCGCCGGTACCAGTTGCGCTGCTCGATCAGCCGGTCCCGTACGTACGTCTCGCGCCGCGCCTGGTAGTCCATCCCCCGCAGCCGCTGCATGGCGCCGGTGATCTCCCCGCCCTCGGGCACCGTCCCGGAGGCCCGCGGATCCTCCCAGCCCATCTTGCGCAGCTCGGCCAGACCCGCCTCCAGCCGGGTGCGGTACGTCGCCTCGGGCCCGGCGACCTCGCTGCCGAACGGCGCCCCGTGCACCGCGTACCGCCAGGCCAGGGACTTGATGAACTCCGCCGCACTGCGGTTGAGCTGCCACTGCGGGCGGGCCCGGCGCCGGGTCGCCCGCATGCCCACGCCCAGCACGCCCGCGTACGCGAGCACGCTCAGCAGCCCGAACAGGTACATCGAGTCCAGCTTCGGTCCGGCGGGCAGAGCGGCGGCCGCCGCGGCCGCGACCAGCAGCAGCAACTGCGTGCGCGTGGCCTGCGTGGATTCCCGCTGCCGGGAGATCGCCGCCTGGTCGGTGTGGTGGAAGAGGGCCGGCAGGTCCTCGTTCCGAAAGGTCATGCTGTCGGTCACAGCGCCCCCCTGCTGTCGGGTGGCGGGCGGCGGGACCCCGCGGTCGCGGAGCCCCGCCGCCCTCCGTCGGATCAGACGGCGAGAGGCTCCAGGTCGCGGTGGACCCGCCGCTCGTCGCGCGCGTAGCGGGCCAGGCTGTGGTCCTCGCCCAGCAGCCGGGTCAGCTCGGACACCGCCTCCGCCCGCAGCCGGGCCGCCTCCTCCTTGCGGCCCATCGAGTCCAGGCTGATCGCCATGTTGGAGCTGCTCGCCAGGGTCTCGGGATGGTGCGCCCCGAGCGCTTCGCGCAGCCGCATCACGGCGAGCCGCTCCAGCTCCAGGGCGCCTTCCGGATCGCCCAGATCGGCCCGCGTGTTGGCCAGGTTGAGGTGGGCGAAGACCGTGTGCGGGTGGTTGTCGCCGAGCACGTCCCGCATGCCCCGTATTGCCTGGCGCAGCATCGTCTCGGCCGTCTCGGCCGCGCCCGTGCCCCAGTGGAAGACGGCCAGGTTGTTCACCGCCGCCAGCGTGTACGGGTGCCGCTCGCCCGGCACCTTTATGTACTCGTCCACCACCTCCTGCGCCAGGTCCCGCGCCCCGCCCGGGTCCCCGGTCGCGAACAGGTCCGAGGCCAGGTTGAGCTCGCAGGACAGCAGGTCGGGATTGACGGAGGTGTACTTGGCCCGGTAGCGGGCCCGGGTGGCCGTGGTCAGCCGGAGGGCGTCCTCCAGCTGGCCGGCCCGGCGCAGCGACACGGCCAGGTTCTTCGCGGCCGACAGGGTGCCGGGGAAGGCCCGGCCCAGCGTCCGCTTGTAGGTCTCGTACGTCCGGCTCAGCAGCTGCACCGAGTCCTCGTACCGGCCCACCTCGCGCAGGTCGCGGGCCAGGTTCTGCGCGGAGGACAGGGTGTACGGGTGCTCCGGCCCGAGCACCTCCGTCCGCAGGTCGTGCACCTCCTGGTCGATCTCGCGGGCCCGGGTGTACTGGCCGACGAGCCGCAGGTTCAGCGCCAGGTTGTTCGCGGCGGCCAGGGTGCGCGGGTGCGCCTCGTGGAAGATCTGGCTGAAGCCCTCGTGCGCGTCGGTCGCCAGCTCCATCGCCTGGCCGTACTGGCCCAGCGCGCCCAGGGTGTTGGCCAGACCGCTCATGGTCATGTAGGTGTGCGGGTGCGAGGGACCGAGCACGGCGCGCTGCCGCTCCAGCGTGACCTCGTCCAGTTCCTTCGCCTCCACGAACCGCCCCTGCGAACGCAGGATGTTCGACAGGTGGAAGCGCAGGTACAGGTACTGCAGGTCGTCGTTGCCCAGCATCTCCTTCCAGGACTCCCGCAGCTCCTCGCCGAGCGAGTACGCGGCCTTGAAGTCGCCGCGCTTCCACAGGTACCGGACCCGGTCGATCAGCAGCCGGCGCGTCTCGGGCTCCTTGCAGAACCGGGCCTCGGACGGGGTCAGATGGGACCAGATGGTGTTGAACCGCGGCCAGGTCTCCGGGTTGTCGATCGGCTCGTCGTCGTCCGGCCGGGCGCCGGCCAGGATCCGGTGGACCGCGTGCCGGGCCTCCCGCTGCTCCTCCTCGGTCAGCTGGGCCCGGATCACGGCCTGCACCAGGCGGTGCACCTGGATGCTGTTGCTGACCTGGTCGACCTTGGCCAGCGCGAACCGGCCGATCTCCCGGATCACCCGGCCCAGCACCAGCTTCTCCTGGAGCGAGGAGTCGTAGGGCTTGAGGGCGTCGATCATCTCCTTGCTGTAGAGCAGGTTCGCGGAGATCGGCTCGGGTGCGAGGAAGGCGCAGAGCTGGAGCAGCCGGACCGCGGCCGGGGAACGGGACTGGAGCCGCTCGATGGAGATGTTCCAGGTGGCGGCCACCGGCTCCGGATACCCGGGCGGCTGGTTCAGGGCGAGCACACGGGCGGCCTGCTGGGCCAGCTGCTCGATGTACGCGGACACCGGCGTCGCCGTCTCCGCGATCCACGCACCCGCCTGCTCGACGGCCAGCGGCAGGTCGCCCACCGCCACCGCCACCTGCTCGGCATCGTCCTTGCTGAGCCCGGGGGCCCGGCGCTGGAGGTGCTCGATGGACTCCTCGCGCAGGAACACGTCCACCGGCAGCGCGTCACCGTACTGCGACCAGGACTGATTGCGGGAGGTCACCAGGACATGGCCCGGACCGCCCGGCGGGAAGAACCGCTTGAGCGTCTCCGGATCGTCCGCGTTGTCGAAGACCAGCAGCCAGCGGGAGGACGGAACCCCGCGCCGCAGCAGGTCGATCGCCTCCTGCGAGGCGGCCGCCATGTCCTCGCCGGTCTGCGCGCCCAGCCGGACCGCCAGCTCCGCGAGGGCCGCGACGACGTCGTCGGTCTGCTCCGAGGAGATCCACCACACCAGGTCGTAGTCGGCCATGAACCGGTGCACGTACTCCAGCGCCACCTGGGTCTTGCCCACACCGCCGAGCCCGAACAGGGTCTGCGGCTGCGGCAGCACCACGGCCACGCCCCCGCCGAGCTGGTCGCGCATCCGCTCCAGCACGATGCTGCGCCCGGTGAACCCGGGGTTGCGGGGCGGCGCGTTCCAGATCTTCGGAACCGTCCCCGGGAAGCGCGGGCCGGGCCGGGAGGCGCTGTTCACGCTGTCGGGCAGGGCCATCGGCCGCTCCACCGCCCGCAGCAGGGCGGTGGTGGCGTGCACCTCGTCGAGCCGGAAGAGGTCCACCGGATTGCGGTCGATGTACGGCGTGGAGAGCCGTACGTCACCCACCCTCAGCGGCACCAGCTGGCGCCGGCCCCCGGTCGGGTCCTCGGCAGCCGCGCGCTCCCACACGTCCACGGCCCGGGCCGACTTGAGGTAGGCCGTGGAGAGCAGCACCACGGTCCGGGCGGCGGTGTCGCTGCTGATGCCCGCGCCCCCGAGGGTGTCCCCGGCGGCCGCTCCCGGGGGCCGCTCGGCCGAGACGTCCTTGGGTACGACCCGGAAACCGGCCCGGGTGAGCACCGACTCGATCCAGTCGGCCCACATCCGGTTCTCGGCGACGTAGGACAGGAACAGGTCGGCGGGCAGTGCCGGGCGGCGCCGGGTGAAGGCGTCCCTGATCCGCAGCCGGACCTCCTCGCCGATGACCGGCATGGAGGTGATGTCGCCCCCGGTGACCACGGCGGTGAGCCGTTCGAAGGCGGAGAGCAGGGAGTTGGTGAGCCCGGCCTCGTCGCCGAAGGTGGCGAGCGTCTCCTCGTAGGCGTAGTAGGGGCGGTACGGGATCTCCACCGCGCCCCAGTAGGAGGTGAGCTCGTCCCCCACCAGCCCGTTCGGGAAGCGGTCGAACTTGATCCGGGCCAGCGCCCGGCCGGCGTCCGCCTTCTCCTTCTCGCCCTCGTCGATGCGCATCGGAACCGGGTAGATCTTGATGCCGCGGTCGTTGAACCGCTCGTCGATCTGGCGGGCGACCGACGCGGCGCCGTCGATGGACTGGTCGGACAGGGTGAAGCAGTCGACCAGGACGTCCGGGAGGTGGACCGTGCAGATGTCCGCGATGTCGGACAGGCCGGTGCGGCTGTCGATCAGGACGTAGTCGTAGTTCCGCTTCATGTCCGCGCGTAAGGCGTCGAAGAAGAGCCCGCCGCCGAGCCGGTCGTAGAAGTTGTCCCAGTCGAAGGTGGAGACGGTCGCCGAGTACTCGCGGTTCTGCCGGCCCGCCGAGACGAAGTCCAGGGTGCCGCCGTCCGGGAACTCCCAGCCGTGGGTCTCCGGGGTGAGCGAGACGGCGTGCGGCTGTATCCGCGCGTAGTCCTTGTGCCAGTCGTCCGGCCGCTGCACCGGGCTGGTCGCCGCCCACGCGTACTCGCTGATCAGATCGATGACCCCGGTGGTGGCCCCGAGCGTGGAGGGGTCCAGGAAGGGGTGGAAGAAGCGGTGCAGGCCGGGCGCCTCCAGGTCCCAGTCCACGGCGAGGACCCGCTTGCCGTTGGCGGCCAGGATCCAGGCCGTGTTGGCGAGCGCCATGGTGCGGCCCGTACCGCCCTTGTACGAATAGAAGGTGACGATGCGTCCGTCACGGCTGTCGCTGTCACTGCTCGCTGTCATCCGCGTCCCCCCGGTCGGTGTCGTTGTCGTCGTTGTCGTGGAGGCCGGCTCCCGCTGCGCCGGTCCGATGCCGGTCGGAGTCGGGCGGGAAGGGGACTCGGGGCGATGGCGGCCCGGGCGGCCCGTTCATCCCCATCGGGCCGAGCAGCCGGGGCCGTTCGATGGAGGTGTCGCCCTTCGGCGGATACGGCTGCGCGTGTCTGAGGAATTGCTGGGCGGCGGCCTCGACCACCTGCGGCAGGATCTGGCCGAGGGTCTCCACGTTGGCCACGCCGTTGGCGGCGGCCCGGCAGGCGGCCCGGCCCTGGCTCATCGTCTTCGGCATGGCGGCCTCCAGCCGGTCGGCCAGCTCGCTCTCCTTCGTCCGGCTCTGGTGGTCGTACCGGTTCCACGGCACGACCACGTTGATCCACGGCCGGGGGTCCCGGTCGAAGGCGGCCAGGCGCCGGCGCCGGTTCTCGTCCTCCACCGCCCAGCGGTCGACGATCAGGATCTCCGGCCGGGTCGGCAGCTGCTTGCCGTCGAGGTGTCCCGCGTCGTCGTCGAAGGAGGACATGCTGGTCTGGTAGTTGAGGTTCTTGACCAGGTCCTCGGCGACGTAGGCGATGGGCCGCTGGGCGACCGGGTGGTACGGGTTCCACTCCAGTGCGGTGTCCCCGTAGTACTCGGGGGTCCGGCCCTCGGGCAGTTCGTGCCGGGAGGCCGCGGCCACGGTCACGTGCAGGGTGCGGGCGGGACTGCCGCTGGAGCCGAAGGCGCTGGGAACGTTCCGGTAGTCCAGCGGGCGGATGGGTTCCAGGTGGGCGGTCTCGGCGACCTGGACGATGCGCCGGGCGAGCTCGTACACCGCCTGCTCGTACTGCTCGGCGTAGCCACGCAGTTTGATCAGCCCGTACAGGCCGTCGGTGACGTAGCGCTCCCCGAAGGTGTTGTGGTTGAACTGCAACCGCTCGGCGGGGCCGGGTAGTTGCTCCGGCGGGACCGGCACCCATAAGGCGGGCACGATGGCCTCGGCCGGTGTGTTGCGGACCGCACCGTGCTGGACGGCGCGCTGCGCGAAGGCGAACCACTCCTTCCCGCACATCTCGCTCGCGAAGTACCGCGGCGAGAACAGGGGAACGAAGACACGGCAGTTGGCGAGTGCCCGGGCGAGCCGTTCGGACCAGCCCTCGCCGCTGCGTATCTCCCGGTCCATGAACCCGACGTCGTACCCGGCACGCAGATCCGTCAGCGCCATGACATGTCCGCAGAGGTCACGGAAAAGGCGCTCGACCCACATGTCCGGGTCGGGGCCCCCGGCCCCGAACCTCGGTGTATGTGCGTAACTGAGAAAAAAGTACGGCTCCCCTGATGCGGGCACACGACCCCCGTCCCGAAGATGCGAGCGAAGAAACATCATTCCGGAGCTGCTTCGCCACATCCCCTCATCGTTCGGTCAATCAGCGTCTGTTTTCAGTCATCCACTCAAGAGCGTGATCGACGGCTTCCGGGAGGGAGAAGAGCATGGCCGACGCCCCTCCCACCCGCCCCCTGCGCACCCGGGAATCCGGGAACGCCCCGCCGATCTCCGCGAAATCGCTGTCGTCCAGCGCGACGTCCTCGTATGCGGTCCACGCCCCCTCCTGCGGGTGCCTTTGCGGCCCCGGAAAGTTCACCTTCACCACACACTCGTACATGCGCAAGGGGGGCTTCGGAATTCGGTACTCCGCGAGATGGAAAGCGGTGCAGACCGAAAACCCCACATTGATCATGAGTACCTGCCCGCCCTCCGAGCACAGTTTCCCCAGGGGTGTCTCCTCCCCCAGATGACTTTCGAGGCGGTGACCGGAACAGATCCGTTCCGCCTCCGCGCCGAGGGCGGCGAAGGAGGTCTGCGGGTGGGCGCTGCGCGCGGCGCCCGGCGCCGTGCGGACGGCCTCGGCGAGGGAGCCCATGCCCTGGCTCGGGGTGCTCGCCGGGTCGAAGGCGGGCATCCGCTCGCGGAAAGCCCGCACTCCCGCCTCGTCCAGGCCGTGGATCCGCTCCAGGTGGGCGGTGGAGGTCTTGGAGTTCGCCGGGGTGAACGCGGGCACGACCAGTGTGCCGTGCGGGCCGAGGACGCCCATCAGAGCGTCGCGCAGCAGCTCCGCGCGCAGCCCGGTGCCGCCCAGGGCGGAGTGCACCAGGAGCCGCATACCGGGGCGGACCCCGAGCAGCCGCAACCGCAGGGCGAGCTGGAGCCTGCCGGTGCCGGGCGCGGGGGCGGGGGTGGTGCTCACGCGTCGACCGTCTTCAGTTCGTAGCGCAGCTCCGCGACCAGCCGCTTGCCGGTGACGGTCAGTTCGGCCGCCTCCGACAGGCGGTCCAGGGCCTGGTGGATCCGGTCCGAGCCACCCGGCTCGGGCGCCGCCGTGGCCCGCCGGTACGCCTCCACCGCCACCCGCTCGTGCACGTCGGCCAGCAGCCGGGACACCGGGACCGGCCGCTCCCGCCACGGCGAGCGGTGCTGCCACTGCCCGTCCAGCGCGTACAGGTCGGCCACCTCGGTCAGCGCCCGCAGCCGGGTCCGCCGCCGCCCGGTCAGCAGCGCGAGCGCCGTCTCCCGCACCCCCGCCGCGTACGGCACCCCGAGCGCCCCCGGCCCGTGCCGGCCGGCCTCGCCCCAGCCGCCCGCCCGCGGGCCGCCCGCGAGCGGCGTCAGGGTGGTCAGCCCGGTGGCCGCCGCCCGGGCGAACTCCGGCACCGCCTCGTGCAGCAGCGTCCACGCCCGGTCCAGCCTGCCGCGCCACTCCTCGGCCTCGCCGGTGCCGAGGCGCAGCCTGGGCGGGCGGGCGAAGCAGTTGCGGTACGGGTCGAGGTCCTCCAGAGCCACCGGGGCCACCGGGGCCGCGTCCGGCCCGGGCGACCAGGTCCGTACGGGCTGCCAGCGGGCGTCCCCGGCCGCGGGCCCGAAGCGGTGCTCGGCGCGGCCGTCCCGTACGGCGTACCCCTCGTCGGTGACGTGCAGCGCGGCCCGGCCCTCCGTGCCGGGCTCACCGAGCCGCAGCAGGCCCAGCGTCGGCAGGTACACCTCGCCGTCCCGGTAGGCCACCTCGGCCGGCAGCTCCAGCCCGCCGCGCAGCACGGCCGCGGCGGCCAGGGCGGTCAGCCTGCGCGCCGCCTCCGGGGCGTCCCGGGTGCCGGTACGGGCGGCGTCCAGGGCGGACAGCACCCAGGTCCGGGTGAACGGGTGGTCCAGTACGGCGTCCAGCGCGTCCGCGCCCGCCGCCCCGGCCTGTTCCACGGCGCCGAGCAGCTCCCAGGCGCGCGCCCAGTCGGGGTCGGCGGCGAGGTCCGCGTGCAGCCGCGCCAGCAGGATCCGGGTCAGCTCCTCCTGGGACCGGGCGAGTTCGGCGGGGTCGGACAGCTGCGGCGCGGTCTCCCGCGGCGCCGCGCGGCCCTCGACCCCGTCCACGAGCTCGCGCAGGTCGCTGCAGTACACGGAGGGGTTGTCGAAGCCGTTGCGGTCGCGGTAGCGGTGGGTGTAGAGCCCGCCGCCGCACGAACGTACGACGGGGCACCGGCGGCACGCGTCGCTGACGCCCTCGAGGCCCAGCTGCCGGGCGCGGACCCCGGGATGGGTCGCGACCTGGTCAAACGCGTGCTCGAAGACATTGAACCCGGTGGCGGCGGCCCCCTCGAAGGCGCTCTTGAGGGAGTCCACCTGCTCCAGGGTCCCGTCGGTTTCGACGACGACGAGGTCGGTGGGCGCGAGGCCGAGCGACTCGGTGAGGCTGGGGCCGCCGCGCAGGGTGGAGCGCAGGGACTCGAAGAGCCGTACGGGTACCGGGCGTCCCAGCCGGTCCCAGTGGTCGAAGACCCGCAGGAGCCAGCGCGCATACGCGTCGGGGGCGCCGTCGGGCCGGGCCGGGGGCGTCTCCCAGGTGGCGTGCGGGAGGAGGAAGTCCACGCGCGGGGGCTCGAGTTCGACCAGCGCGTCCAGGACGGCGACGGGGTCGTTGGCCACGTCCACGGTGCAGAGCAGTCCCTGGTACAGGTGGCGGTAGGGCTCCGAGCGGAGCAGCGCGACGGCGGAGAGGACCAGCGGGTGGCTCGTGCGGCCGTCGGCGAAGCGGCGGTGGCGGTCGTTGGCGGCGCGGTCCCCGTCGAGGGAGATGCCGACCCGGACGCCGAACTCGTCGAAGAGGTCGAGGTAACGAGTGCTGAGCTGGAGCCCGTTGGTGTGGATCCGCAGGTCGAGGGCGGCGATCCCGCTGAGCGCCCGGCCGAACTCCTCGCACACGAGGCGGAGCCTGGCCGTACCCGCCAACAGGGGTTCCCCTCCATGGAGAATCACCGTGACGGAGGGGAGTGCATGGTCACGGGCATGTTCGGCGAGTCGCGACGCGGTATGCGAAATAACCTCGGGGGAGATCACTTTCGGCCGGGCCCGCCAGCTCTGATCTGCGTGTTCGTAGACATAGCAATGATCACAAGCAAGATCGCATCTGCTGTGAACTTTCAGGACGATCTCGCGAAATGGGATCAGGCCGGTCATTCCACCAGTCTAGAGCTCATACTTCGGTGTCAGAGCGCGGAGTTGAAGATCGGTGCCTGAACCGGACGAGCAGATTCGGCCGGCAGCACGCGACCGAGCGTCGTGGCCGCGGACGCGGTGTGGACGTCGATCCTGGTGAGCGGGACCCGGTGGGCCTTGACCGAGCTGGTCGCGGGGGTCGTTGAAGTGTTCACGGCACCGTCCTTGGGGAAGCCATGTGGAATGGGCATGTGAATGACAAGAGCGACATGCTGTTGTCAAGCGTGGACTTTACTCGGCCACACCCCATTCGCAACACGAGACATGACGCCTGGTCATGACTTCCCTCGAGGCGCGGTGGATTTCTCGAGGTGGCTGATTCGGTCGTTTCCCGCAAAGAAAGATCCTTTTCATCGCCGGGAGGCCGGAAGGAGCTCCGACCGGACCGGCCCGGCACCGGTTGCCGCTCGCTGACCTGGGGCGATACGGGCGTGCGTCGGGTCGGGCGGGGGTCCGGCCCGGCGGCCGCCGCAGAGGTGCGCGATCGGAGGGGCGGCCGCCGTGGTCCATGGAGACCCGAGGGGCACCCCGCGGGAGTCCGCGGGACACCCCCAGGAGAGCAACATCCCTTATGCGGGCTGCTGTTCGTTGAGGTCCGGCGCCGGGAGGTCGCGCAGCAGCCAGTTCAGTACGTCGGGCAGCGCGCGCAGAGCGGCGAAGTGCGCGGCGGCGGGGACGATATTCGTGGTGGCCCCCGGAATGCGGCGGGCCAGCCAACGGGAGTGGCCCACGGGGGAGAAGACGTCGAGCTCCCCGTGCCAGATGAGCACCGGGCAGCGGATGTCGGCCGGGTCGAAGCCCCAGGGACGGCTGAAGGCGAGGACGTCGTCGATCCATCCGTACGCCGAATGGCGCAGCCCCTCGCGGTAGTTCCGCAGGAGCATCGACCGCAGGCCGGCGTCCGAGACGATCATGCGGTCGTTGTCGGTCAGTTCCCGGCGCAGCTCGTCGAGCAGCCGGCCGGGGTCCTTGCGGATGCCGGCGGCGCGCGGGATCAGGCGGGCCGCCAGTTCCTCGGGGTCGTCGGTGGCGGTGGTGTACTCCCGTACGTTCGACGCGGCCATTCCGGCGAACCAGTCCAGGTCCTCCGCGTCCCGGGGGGCGAGGCCGACCATCGCCGCGGTCCGGGTGACCCGGTCGGGGAGGAGGGCGGCGCAGGCCAGTGCGCCGGCGGCGCCGCCGGAGCGGCCGGCGACCGCGAACGTGTCGATGCCGAGGGCGTCGGCGATGGCGGCCACGTCCTGGGCCACGTCGGCGACGGTGCGGCCCGGGTGGCGGTCGGAGCCGCCGTAGCCGGGTCTGTCATAGGCGATGAGCTGCATTCGGCGTTGGTAGAGGACCATGCCCCGGGGGGCCGGGCCGAGGCGGCTGCCGGGCATGCCGTGCAGCAGAAAGACGGGTTTACCGTCCGGATCGCCCCAGCGCTCCACAGTCAGAGCGCGCCCGTCCGCTGTGCGCACCTGATTGCGCACGCGCTCCCTCCTTCACGGTCGATGGGAGTCGTCACCGCGATTGTGCTCGCTGGGGGAGGAGTGCGGTAGGGCGCACTTCCGGCGGAATTCTCGTGAAAGCGTTCACGAGAATGAGAAGCGCCTGGATGTGCCTGCATATGCCCTGGTCAAGGGGGCGCATAAGGGGGCGTGAGCGAGCCCGGACGGCCCTTCGCGTCGCCTCGAAAGGGATTTCGGTGCGACTGCTTCCGTTTTTGGGCGGCGAATTGGGGCCGAGGTTCGAGCCGTAGGGAAAAGGCCGGTCGGTGGTTCGGGCCGGGTTCGATCCGGTTCGGTCCGTTCGGGCCGGTGGGAAAGGGAGGATTTCTGCCGTTCGGGCGACTCGGGCGGCTCGGGCGGCTCGGGTGTCGGGCCTGTTACGGCTCGGCGCGGGGGATCAGCAGGGCCGCCGCCGACCGGGCCTGCTCCAGGGCCCGGGCGCGGTCCGCGCCGCGCTGGCCCAGGACGACCCGGGTACTCAGGCCGTCGAGCAGGGCGAGCAGCTCCGAAGCCCTGGCGGGCACGTCCATCGGCGCGAAGCGGCCCTGGTCGACGCCCTTGGCCAGCAGCGCCTCCAGGTCCCGCTGCCAGCTGTCGTCGATCTCCTCCTGGGCGGCCTTCAGCGGCTGGTTGGAGGCGGTACGGGCCCACAGCTCGATCCACAGCGTCCAGCGCGGGTCCCGGGGGCCCTGGGGGAGGTACAGCTCCAGGAACTGGTCCAGCTTGCGCGCCGCGGTCACCCTGCGGCCCAGCAGCGCCCGGCGCTCCCCGGTGAGCTGCTCCTCGCTCCAGCGCAGGGCCTCCAGCAGGAGCCGGTCCTTGCTGCCGAAGTAGTACAGGATGTGGCCGCCGCTGGTGCCGAGCCGTTCGGCCAGCGCGGACATGGTGAGCGCGGCCAGTCCGTCCTCGGCGATGGCCGCCATGGCCTCTTCCAGCATCCGCTCCTGGGCGATCTGCCCGTCGCGCCGCCGTGCTGCTCCCGCCACCGCTTCCGCCCTCCGGATCTTCGTGGGCCGACCTTATCCCGGACAGGGTCTTGACGGGGTCGAGGTCCACCCTTCATCTTGAATGCCATTCAAGAAGTTAGAACGCCATTCAAGATCGTTCAAGTCAGGGGTCCACCATGGGGCAGCAGGAGACAGCCGACGTCGACGAGGTGTTCCGGGTCGAAACACACGGGATCGACCCGATTCCCGACGCCGAGCGCCACGGCAGCGCCAAGGACCTCTTCTGGCTCTGGTTCGGCTCCAACCTCACCTTCACCTACGTGATCAACGGCGCCCTCGCCGTCGCCTTCGGGCTCTCCTTCTGGCAGGCCACCGCCGTGGTCGTGATCGGCGGGCTGTCCTTCTTCGCCATCAGCGCCGCCGGACTCAGCGGCATCCGCACCGGCACCGCCACCCTGGTCATCTCCCGCGCCGCCTTCGGTGTGCGCGGAAACTTCCCGGCCGGCGTCCTCAACTGGGTGGTGAGCATCGGCTACACCATCGTCAACACCGTGGTGGGCACCCTCGCGCTGGAGGTCTTCTTCGCCGAGATCGGCTGGCAGAGCGGTACCGCGGGCCGTGCCGTCGCCCTCCTCGTCACCCTCGCGCTGACCTTCGCCGTCGCCATGTGGGGCCACGCCACCGTGCAGTTCGCCGAGCGCTGGATGGCCTACGTACTCGCCGCCGGCTTCGGTGTCCTGCTCCTCTTCGTCCTGCCCGGCACCGACACCGCCGCCCCGGCCGCCGCCGCACCCGGCCTCTCCGGCTGGAGCCTCGCCTTCGTCGTCATGCTCGCCGGCCCCTTCTCGTACCTGCCGATGCCCGCCGACTACACCCGCTACCTGCCCCGGACCACCTCGCTGAAGTCCATCACCTGGATGGGCGCCCTCGGCGGCTTCCTGTCCTCCGTGGCCCTCGGTGTCGCGGGCGTCGCCGCCGCCACCCAGACGGACATGACCGACGCCGTCGCCGGCGCCGAGAGCCTGCTCCCCGGCTGGTTCCAGCCGCTCTTCCTGGCCCTCGTACTCGGCGGCTCGGTCACCAACTCGATCATCACGCTCTACTCCTCCAGCCTGAACCTCCAGGTCCTCGGCATCCCGTGGAGCCGCTCCCGGGCCATCGTGATCAGCGCCGGCGTCACCGCCCTCGGCTCGCTCGCCGCGCTCTTCCTCACGGACTTCACCACCTCCCTGCTCTCCTTCCTCTCCCTGCTGATCATCGTGTTCGCCCCCTGGGGCGGGGTCTTCCTCGCCGACATGCTGCTGCGCCGCTGCCACTACGACGCCGACGCCCTGCACGCCGGGAGCGCGGGCGCCTACTGGTACCGCTCCGGCTACCACTCGGCGGGCATCACCGCCCTGCTCAGCGGAATGGCCTTCGCCGCCCTGACCTGCGACTCCGAGCTGTGGACCGGGCCGCTGGTCGCCCCGCTCGGCGGGGCCGACCTCACCCTGCTCGGCTCGGTCGTCTCCGGACTCACCTACTGGGCCCTCACCCGCCGCCGGGTCGCGGCGTACGCCCCGGCCGCCTGACCGACACCGCACACCGCACACGCAAGGGAGCACCCCCCGCATGGCACGCCACCCCTTCCCCACCGACCTGCTGCTCACCGGAGCCCGGATCCACACCGTCGATCCCGACCTGCCCGCCGCCGAGGCCCTCGCCGTCCACGACGGACTGATCGTCTGGGTCGGCCCGGACACCGAGGCCGCCGCCTGGGCCGGACCGGACACCGAACGGATCGACGCGGGCGGCAAGCTGGTCCTGCCCGGCTTCATCGACGCCCACAACCACGTCCGGCTCGGCTCCGACGCCGACTGCGTCCAGCTCGCCGGGGTGCGCACCCTGGAGGGCATCCACGAGCGGATCCTGGCCTGGCGGGAAGCCAACCCGGACGCCGGGTGGATCGAGGCCGAGGCCTTCGACTACTCCGCGATCCCCGGCGGGCGGATGCCGTGCGCCGCCGACCTGGACCCCGTCACCGGGGACACCCCGGCGATCGTGCTCTCGTACGACGTGCACACGGCCTGGCTGAACACGGCGGCCATGCGGCGGCTCGGGGTCTCCCGGGACCGCACCGACCTCGCCTTCGGAGCGGCCGCGGTGGACCCGGAAACCGGTGAACCCACCGGATTCATCAAGGACTTCGCCATCAAGGGACTCTCCCGCGACGGACACCGCGCCCTGCGCGAGCTGGGCGTGCCGTGGGCCTCGCCGGACCGGCAGTACGGGCGGCTCGCCAAAAGCCTCGACGACGCCATCGGCTTCGGCATCACCACGGTGGTCGAGCCGCAGAACTCCCTCGACGACCTCGAACTCTACGAACGGGCCCGGTCCGAAGGGCGGTTGCGCTCCCGGATCGTCGCGGCGCTGTTCCATCCGCGCGGCACCGGCGACGCCGACCTGGACGAATTCGCGGACACGGCCCGGCGGTTCGCCGGGGACCGGCTGCGGGTCGGCCCGCTCAAGCTCTACATCGACGACGTGGTGGAACCGCGTACGGCCGCCCTCCTGGAGCCGTACACCGGCTGCGGCGCGCACCGCGGCGAGACCTTCTACCCGGCGGAGGAGTTCGCGGACCTGCTGGCGAAACTGGACGCGCGGGGCTTCCAGTGCTTCGTGCACGCGACCGGCGACCGCGGCATCCGGACCGTCCTGGACGCGGTGGAGCACGCGCGGACGCTGAACGGCCCGCGCGACGCCCGCCACCAGGTGGTTCACGTTGAGTGCCTGGACCCGGCGGACGTACCGCGCTTCGCGCAGCTCGGCGTGATCGCGTGCATGCAGCCGAGGCACTGCGCCCCGGAGATCGCGGGACCCGGCCAGGACTGGGCGGAGAACGTGGGCGAGGACCGCTGGCACAAGGCCTGGCCGATGCGGAGCCTGCATGAGGCGGGTGCGGTGCTGGCGTTCTCCAGCGACTGGAACGTGGCCGAGATGGACCCGATGGTCGGCATCTACACGGCGGTGACGCGCCGCCCGCTGTCCGGCGGCGGCCCGGCCTGGCAGCCGGCCGAGACGGTGGACGTGGAGACGGCCGTGTACGGCTACACGATGGGCTCGGCCCACGCCAACTTCCTGGAGGAGGAGCGCGGTTCGCTGACCGTGGGCAAGGCGGCGGACTTCGTGGTCCTGTCCCGGGACATCCTCACCGTCCCGGCGGACGAGATCCCGGGCACGGTCGCCGAGACGGTCGTGGTGGCGGGCGAGGTGGTCCACCGGGCCTGACCCCGACCGGCCGGCGCTTCGGCCAGTACCTCTGGGCTTGCCCTGTCCGGGGGCGCCGGGTGCGCTGCGGGCGGGCTCTGGGGTGTGCGGCCGTGCCCTGTCCAGGGGGGCGCCTCAATCTCCGGCGAGGCTCAGGGTGGTCCGTACTCGGCGGGGTTCGGTGGGGTGGGTCGGTGCCCCGCAGGAGGGTCTCCTCGGCTCGGCACCACGCACCGACCCGGGCCGACAGGCCCGCACACATTCAGCCTCGCCGGCGTTTGAGGCGCGGGTCCGGGCAGCGCCCGGCACACCACACCGGCCACCACACCGGCCGAGCCGCCCGCAGGGCACACGGTCGAGTGGGTGATCGAACAAGTGTTTCGCACGGGTATTCGAATTGCTCTATGGTGGAGAGCGGGGGAGGTGTTCATTCGAGCGAAGCAGGAGGCCGCGGGTGCCTGGTTTCACGCATCTGCACACCGTTTCGGGGTTCTCCATACGCTACGGAGGCTCGCACCCGGAACGGCTGGCGGAACGTGCCGCAGAGCGGGGCATGGACGCCCTCGCCCTGACCGACCGCGACACCCTGGCGGGTGCGGTGCGGTTCGCGAAGGCGTGCGCGCGGGCGGGCATCCGGCCGCTGTTCGGAGTGGACATGGCCGTATCGCCGGCGGCGGGCCCGGCCGGGCCGGGGGGCTCGACCGGGGCCGGCGCGGACGGCGGGCCCGGCGGGGCCTCGTACCGGCGGCGCACCCCCGTCAAGGGAGGGGCCTTCGTGGACGAGTCCGCCGCACGGGCCGTTTTCCTGGCCCGGGACGGGGCCGCCGGGTGGGCCGAGCTGTGCCGGATGGTCACCGCCGCCCACGCGGGGGCCGCCGAGGTTCCGCTCGTACCCTGGGGTGCCCTGCGCGGGGAGGGCGTCTTCGTTCTGCTCGGGCCCGACTCCGAGGTGGGGCGGGCGCTCGCCGCGGGCCGCCCCGACCGGGCCGCCCGGCTGCTCGCACCCTGGCGGGAGGTCTACGGCGACTCCCTGCGCCTGGAGGCCGTCCACCACGGCCGCACCGGTACCGGGCCCGGGTCGCTCCGGCTGGCCGCCCGTACCGTCGGCTTCGCTGCTGAGCAAGGCGTCCCGGCCGTGCTGACCAACGCCGTCCGCTACGCCGACCCCGTTCAGGGCCCGGTCGCCGACATCCTCGACGCGGCCCGCCGCCTGGTCCCCATCGACCCGCGTAACCCGGCGTACCCGCTCGACAGCGGCGAGCGCTGGCTCAAGGACCCCGCCGCCATGGCCGAGGCCGCCGACCGGATCACGCAGGCGGCCGGCCTGCGTCCCGCCGACGCCAGACGGCTGCTCGCGGAGACCCGGCGTACCGCCGAGGCATGCTCCGTGGACCCCGAGGACGACCTCGGCATGGGTTCCGTGCACTTCCCCGAGGCCCGGCTCGTCGGCGCGGCCCACCGCAGCGCCCAGCGGGTCCTCGCCTCCCGGGCCTCGGCGGGCATGGTGCTGCGCGGGTACGCGGGCGACCGCGTGTACTGGGAGCGGATGCACCAGGAGCTCGACATCATCGCCTACCACGGGTTCGCCTCGTACTTCCTGACGGTCGCTCAAGTAGTCGACGACGTGAAGGAGATGGGTATCCGGGTGGCCGCCCGCGGCTCCGGCGCCGGCTCCCTCGTCAACCACCTGCTCGGGATCGCGCACGCCGACCCCGTCGCCCACGGCCTGCTGATGGAGCGCTTCCTCTCCAAGCGGCGGCGCGTCCTGCCCGACATCGACATCGACGTGGAGTCCGCCCGCCGGCTGGAGGTCTACCGGCGGATCATGGACCGGTTCGGCACCGCGCGCGTCGCCACCGTCTCCATGCCCGAGACCTACCGGGTCCGGCACGCCATCCGCGATGTCGGCGCCGCCCTGTCCATGGACCCCGCCGTCACCGACCGGCTCGCCAAGGCCTTCCCGCACATCCGGGCCCGCGACGCCCGCGCCGCGCTGCAGGAACTGCCCGAACTGCGTGACGTACGGGGGGAGTCGTACGGGCGGCTGTGGGAGCTCGTCGAATCGCTGGACGCGCTGCCGCGCGGGATCGCCATGCACCCGTGCGGGGTGCTGCTCTCCGACGACTCCCTGCTTGCCCGTACGCCGGTGGTGCCCACCAGCGGCGAGGGCTTCCCCATGTCCCAGTTCGACAAGGACGACGTGGAGGAGCTCGGGCTGCTCAAGCTGGACGTGCTGGGCGTGCGGATGCAGTCCGCGATGGCGCACGCGGTCGCGGAGATCCGGCGGGGCACGGGGCGGGAGCTCGACCTGGACGACCCGGCGCAGGTGCCGCCGGGCGACCGGGCGACGTACGAACTGATCCGCTCGGCCGAGACCCTGGGCTGCTTCCAGATCGAATCGCCGGGCCAGCGGGACCTGGTGGGGCGGCTGCAGCCGGCCACCTTCCACGACCTGGTCGTCGACATCTCGCTGTTCCGGCCGGGGCCGGTGGCCGCCGACATGGTGCGGCCCTTCATCGAGGCCCGGCACGGGCGGGCCCCGGTCCGCTTCCCGCATCCGGACCTGGCCGACGCGCTGCGCGAGACGTACGGGGTGGTGGTCTTCCACGAGCAGATCATCGAGATCGTGCACGTCATGACCGGCTGCGGCCGCGACGAGGCGGACCGGGTGCGGCGCGGGCTGTCCGACCCGCAGTCGCAGGCGCGGATCAAGGTCTGGTTCGCGGCGAAGGCGGCCGAGCACGGCTATCCGGTGGAGGTGATCGGCCGGACCTGGGAGATCGTGGAGGCCTTCGGCTCGTACGGCTTCTGCAAGGCGCACGCGGTGGCCTTCGCGGTGCCCACGTACCAGTCGGCCTGGCTGAAGGCGCACCACCCGGCGGCCTTCTACGCGGGCCTGCTCACCCATGACCCGGGGATGTACCCGAAGCGGCTGCTGCTGGCGGACGCGCGGCGGCGGGGCGTGCCGGTGCTGCCGCTGGACGTGAACCGGTCGGCGGCCGCCCATCGGATCGAACTGGTGTCTGATATCGGAGGGGCGTGGGGGCTGCGGCTCGGGCTGTCGGACGTCCACGGCATCAGCGGGGCCGAGGCGGACCGGATCGAGTCCGGGCAGCCCTACGCCTCCCTGCGCGACTTCTGGGACCGCGCCCACCCGGGCCGCCCGGTCGCCGAACGGCTCGCGCAGGTCGGGGCGTTGGACGCCTTCGGCGCCAACCGGCGGGACCTGCTGCTGCACGTGTCCGAACTGCACGGCGCGCAGCGGGCCGCAGGTGTGCGCGGACCCCAACTCCCGCTGGAAGGAGGCCGATCCACGGCCTCCGTGGGACTGCCCGACCTGACCGACGCGGAGCGGCTCAGCGCCGAGCTGGGCGTCCTCGGCATGGACGCCTCGCGGCACCTGATGGGCGACCACCACGCCTTCCTGGCCGAGCTGGGAGTGACCCCGGCGCGCCGGCTGCGCGACACCGAGCACGGGCAGACCGTACTCGTCGCGGGGGCCAAGGCGGCCACTCAGACCCCGCCGATCCGCTCCGGGAAGCGGGTCATCTTCACGACGCTGGACGACGGGACGGGCCTGGTCGACCTGGCCTTCTTCGACGACAGCCACGAGCGCTGCGCGCACACCGTCTTCCACTCCTTCCTGCTGCTGGTACGCGGTGTCGTGCAGCGGCGGGGCCCGCAGAGCCTGAGCGTGGTCGGGGCGGCGGCGTGGAACCTGGCGGAGCTGGTGGAATTGCGGGCGGCGGGCGGCCTGGACGCGGTCGCGGCCCGCCTCGCGGAGCCGGCCGAGCCGGCCTCCCCGGGGGACGGCACGGCCGAGGGCGGCGACGGTGGCGGCGTCGACGGGGAGCCGGGGGCGAAGGCGCCCGGCCGCAGGATCCGTATGTCCACGGGGTACGAGATGAACCCCTGGGCCGACCTCCAGCCGCCCGGTACCGGCCCCGCGACCGGCCGCAAGCTGTGGCACTCCAGCCCGGGGAGCGCGGGATGACCACCGCCGAGCGGGTCGTGATGTGCCTGCGCCCGCACTCCGCCGACGGGGGCCCGCTCGGGGCGCCGGAGTACGCCGGGGTGCTGGCGCTGCTCGGCGGGATCACCCCGGCCGTGCAGGCGCTGCCACCCGACACCGTCCTGGCCGATGTCCGGAGCGCGCTGCGCTACTTCGACTGCGACGCCACCCGGCTCGCCGCCGTGATCCGGGTCCGGGCCCTCGCCCTGTACGGCGTGGACGCCACCGTCGGCGTGGCCGGCAACCCCATGCTGGCCCGGGCCGCGGCCCGCGCGGCCCGGCCCGGGGGGACCCTGGTGATCCCCGGGGAGCCCGCCGCCGTAAGGGAGTTCCTGGCGGGCGAACCCGTCACCGTCCTCGACGGGGTCGGGCCGAAGGCCGCCCGCACCCTGTGCTCCTACGGCCTCGACTCCGTCGGCCGGGTCGCCGCCGCCCCGCCCGCCGCCCTGCGGCGGATCCTCGGCGCCCGGCTCGGCCGCGAGGTGCACGAGCGCGCCCTCGGGATCGACCGGACCCCCGTCCGGCCGGGAGCCGCCGCCCGCGCCATCGCCGCCGAGCGGCTCTTCGATCTGGACGAGCTGGATCCCGCACGGCACCGGCGGGCGCTGCTCTCGCTGACGGAGGAGCTCGGCGCGAAGCTTCGTACACAAGAACAGGGCCGCGGGCAGGTCTGCCGTGCCCTCTCGCTCACCGTCCGCTGCGCCGACCGCACCACGCTCACCCGGACGCGCACCCTGGCCGAACCCACCGCGCACTCGGCCGTCCTGACCGCCACGGCCTACGCCCTCTACACGGGCCTCGGCCTGCAGCGGGCCCGGGTCCGGGCGCTGTCCCTGCGCGCCGAGGACCTGACCTCGGCCGAACGGGCCGCGCGGCAGCTCAGTCTGGACCCCGAGGACGAGAAGGCCCGCCGCCTGGAGGCCGTCACGGACCGGGTCCGCGCGCGCTTCGGCCCGCAGGCCATCGCCCGCGGCACGCTGGCCGCCTGACGGTCCGTCGGGCCGTTTACAGGGAGTCGGCGGGGCGACGCGCGATTTTTTACCGACGCGTAACTTCCCTGTGTTCCTACTCACCCGTAATTTAGCGGCAGCAGCTCCCCTTGTGATCCGGATCACGGGACGAATCCCCACGCTCATCCCCTTGAGTCGACCCGCAAGGAGATCACACGATGCTGCCCTGGAGACGCCTGCTCCGCCCGCTCGCCGTCCTCACCCTCACCGCCGCCGCACTCGTCGCCCCCACCGGCGCGGCGCAGGCCGCGTCCGCCCCCAGCAGCGGCTGGAACAACTGGTCCTGCAAGCCGTCCGCCGCGCACCCGCGCCCCGTCGTGCTCGTGCACGGCACCTTCGGCAACTCCGTCGACAACTGGCTCGGCCTCGCGCCGTACCTCGTGCACCGCGGGTACTGCGTCTACTCCCTCGACTACGGCCAACTGCCCGGCGTGCCCTTCTTCAACGGGCTCGGCCCCATCGACAAGTCCGCCGGGCAGCTCGACGTCTTCGTCAACCGGGTGCTCGCCGCCACCGGCTCCGCGAAGACCGACATCATCGGGCACTCGCAGGGCGGCATGATGCCCCGCTACTACCTGAAGTTCCTCGGTGGCGCCTCGAAGGTCAACGCGCTGGTCGGGCTCGCCCCCGACAACCACGGCACCACGCTGCTCGGGTTCACCAAGCTCCTGCCGTACTTCCCCGGGGCCGAGGACCTGATCAGCACCGCGACCCCGGGCCTCGCCGACCAGATCGCCGGATCCCCCTTCCAGCAGAAGCTGAACGAGGGCGGGGACACCGTGCCCGGCGTCAAGTACACGGTCATCGCGACCAAGTACGACGAGGTGGTGACGCCGTACCGGAGCGCCTTCCTGGAAGGGCCGAACGTACGCAATGTCGTCCTCCAGGACCTGTGCGTCCTGGACCTCTCGGAGCACGTCACGATCGGGCTCACCGACCGGATCGCCTGGCACGAGGCGGTCAACGCCCTCGACCCGTCCCACGCCGAACGGACCACCTGCGCCTCGGTCTTCAACTGACCGAGGCACGGGCGGTCCCGACCGGCTAGCGGCCGTGGCGGCCCGTCACCGTACGCGCGGTGCGGCGGCGGGCGGCTGCGAACAGCGCCGCCGCACCGACGGCCAGGGCGGCGGCCCCGGCGATCGCGATCGTCGGGGTGGCGCTGCTGCCGCCCGTCTCCGCGAGGTTCTCCTTGGCGGCCCCGGACGGTGAGGAGGACGACCCGGCCGCGAGCGGGGCACCCGCCGCGCTGTTCGTCTTCGGGTCGTTGTCGCCGTGGCCGTTGTGCTCCACCGAGGACTTGTCGGCGCCGCCGGCGATCTGCTCGTCGGTGGGGGCCGAAGGCTTGTCGGCGGGCTTGTCGGACGGCTTGGTGCCCGTCCCGGTGCTGGGCCCGGTGCTCGGCCGGGTGCTGGGCGCCGTGGTCGCAGGCGCACCGGTACCGCTGCCGCCGTTGTCCTTGCCGAAGACCACGTCCGAGCAGGTGTAGAAGGCCTCCGGGCTGTCGGAGCGCTGCCAGATGCTGTAGATCAGGTGGCGGCCGGACTTGTTCGGGACGGTCCCGGAGAAGACGTAGTCGCCGTTCTGCATGCCGGGGTCGGTGGCCTTCGCGAACGGTGCGGGCTCCAGGTCGGACCACTTCAGCGGCTTGGCCGGGTCGTAGCCGTCCTTCGTCACGTACAGCTCGAAGGACCCCTTGTGCGGGGCGGTGCCCTTGTAGCGGAAGGTGTGCGCGCCGGCGGACATCGGGCTGGCCGGCCAGTCGGCACGGGCCAGGTCCAGGCCCCGGTACTTGTCGTTGCCGGCCGAGCAGAGCTGTCCGTTCGGGATCAACGAGCGGTGGTTCCCGGCGGCGTTGGCGATGTTCACCGCGTTCCAGTCGTAGAACGCCTGCGCCCCGCCGGCCCCGACCGCCGCCTTGCAGGCCGCCGATTTCGGGGACTCCGGCCCCTCGGCGTAGCACGCCGCCACCCGGCTGACCGGGTCCGTCATCGAGCCGTGCGCGACCGCGGGGACCGCCGCGTACGCGGCCAGCGCGAGCGGAGCGAGACCGGCGGAGGCGATACGGGTCAGGGTGACGGCGGTACGGCGGCGTGCGGGCATGGTTGATCTCCTTCGGGCACAAGGCAGGGGCGTGCCGGCGGAAGCGGACCCCGCGGTGCGCCGCCCCCCGGCGGCGCCCGGCGGGCCCTTCCTGTCCTGGCCCGGCCAAGCTAGCCCGCCGCACCACGCCTTTTGCCTCCTCGACCCCCCTGGAGCGGATCTTTAGGGTCCCCTTAAGGTCGAGGTAAGAGGGGCCTCAGGAACCGGCGCTGCGGAACCCTCGCACCCCAAGGATTCTGGCTCCCCACCGTCCATGACAGTCCAGGCAGATCCGCCCTGTGCTGCCTCCGGTGGCTCCCCGACTGGCTCCCCGCGCCCCACCTGTGGCCTTCAAGCGTCGGGGCGCTTCCACACGTCGGGCCCGCCGCCCTCCCAGGTGATCGGCCCGTCCTCGCTCAGGTCCACGTCCTCCAGGCCGGCGCGACGCAGGAACTCGGCAACATCCCTGGGGGTGTGCGCACGGCCGAGGTCCGCGTCCACCCCGAGCGCATGCACCGTGACCTTGCGGCCGCCCTGCGGTGACACCGGGTGCACGATTATCTCCGTCTCGTCCGACATGCCCCCAGCCTGCCGCTCCGCCTTCAGTCCAGCACCCCGAGCGCACTGTCCGGCGGACAGTGGATGCAGACCTCAACGCCCTTCGGCGAGGCCCGGTGGGCGGTGTCCCGCTCGACTGGCAGGCAGCGAGACCGGGCGTCCCAGCAGCTTCCTACGTGGGTGCGGATGGGCGCCCGGCAACATCGATCCCGTGCTCGATCAGCCAATCAGGCGGAGCGGGAGGCCGGATACGCATGGCCGCGGCGGTCAGACTCTGTTCCTCCGCCCGCGCCCGTGAGGCGCGGGTGCCCTCGCGCTCGGTGCGCATCTCTGGATATAAGAGCATCACCCTCTGTTATGTCCCGAGCGTGCACGGTAGGGTCGATGGCGCGCCAGGCATGGGAGGGGCTGATGGCCACGAAGAAGTGGGAGCTCTACCGGTCATCGGTGGAAGCGGATGTGGTCCAGAAAGAGATCGCCAAGTGCGGTTTGAGGCGGCACGAGCTTGTCCGTCTGCAGAAGATCATGGAGCGGGCGGCCGCGAACGAGCTGTTGCCTAAAGATCGCAAGTCGTTGGGCGAGGGGCTGTGGGAGCTGCGGCTCAACTGCGGTGAGCGCATCTTCCGTCTGTTCTACAGCGAAATCGAGGGCGCTGGGCCGCTTCTGCTGGCGCTCAAGTTCGTCAACAAGAAGTCGACGCAGGGGATCAAAACCGATCCTGGCGATATCGACACTGCGCGTAAACGGCTGTCTGAGTGGCAAACCAGACAAAGTGGTGACGACTCTGCTGTCGAAGCGTTGAAGTGATATCGGTCCTGAGCGATACTCGGTAGCCAGGGAAGGAGCGCTATGGACGAGCACCTGGCAGGGCTGCTTGGCCTCGACCTCGATGACGCACAGATGGGCGCCGCAGCCAGTGATACTGACGCGGTGATGATGCTTGTCGAGACCTTGGTCAGGCATCGCAAGGCGTGTCGGATCACTCAAAAGCAGGTCGCGCAAGCGATGGAGACAACCCAGTCCGCAGTCTCGGACTTTGAGCGGCTAGGGGGGGATCCCAGGCTGTCTACGATTATGCGCTATGCCAGAGCGGTCGGAATGGCGATTGCAACCAAGGCTCACGTGGTAGAAGAGCCGCCGCTGAGCACCTCTTCCTGGGAGCCGCTGGCGCACAGTGCCGAGTCTGTACCGGTGGCGCGCACTCAGCGTGGTGCCGCATGAGCGCAAGCTCAGTACGTGCGGTCTCCTCGTTCGAGGAGTTGCAACAGATCGCTGAGCTGATCGACATCGTCTACTACGAGGTGAGCGGACGCAGGTCCGATGGCTTTGAGCAGCCGTCGGCTGATCCAGAAGATGGGGTTGGCGATGACCAGGCGGACATCCAGCTCATGCAGCGGACGGACGGGAAGCATTTGGCGGTGCGGACACGCGCCGTAGTGGTCACGTCGGAAGGGCGGATGATTGCCGACGTGGCTGCTGTGTTCCGCACGCCAGAGCCTGTTCGCATCCCGGTTGCAATTGCGAAGCGCTTTGCTGCCGTCATCGCGACTCCAGTGATGCGCCCGTATGTGAGAGAGGCGATCCACCAATCTGCCGTGAAGCTGGGCATTGCTGCTCCTCTCCTCTCGGTCTTGGATCTTGAAGATGTGGGTCTGTCGCCCTCGGCTGGTGAGAGCAAGGCCTTGTCTTGACGGCCTCCCGCCATCCTGCTGCTAGCCCCGCTGTCATCCCGTCTGCCGTCGCCCTACGCGGGATGGCAGCTCCCCACCCCGAGCACGAGACCGGCCTGCACCCGCACGGCCGGGTCTTCGTCACTCTGAAGCCGGAGCGTCCCCGCCTGAGGCAAGGGCTCTGACCCGTTGGAGTTAGCACGGTTGGTCGCGGCGCTGCTCCCGAGGTACCGCTCGACCGGGGCTCAGACCTGGCAGGCAGAGGTGGAGCCTCAAGAGAAGTTGGTTGAGGGAGGCTCGACACGACTCCGAGCCAGAGGCTGGTGCAGCCGCAGGTGCCGACTATCGCCGGTCGCCTCTAGGGCCTCTCGACATAAGACCCGCACTGTCTGGCGCGCGGACGGCGGTCGCGGGTGGAGCGGGACGGAGGCAGGAGCAGCAGGCCCGTGCGGCGGGCGCACTCGCCCGCCCAGGTGCGGCGAGTGCCTTGATGAGTTAGGGAACTCTTGGCGTCGGGCTCGGGCGGCCTCGAACCGCCTGAGCTTCCCCGTGAGTCCATATCTTGGGCTCTGGTCTGGCAGCAGGGTGCTCAACCGAGATTCTCAGTAGCGTCGTTAGAGCTACTGCCGTTCCCCTGAAGGGTTCAGAAGCTGATGACTGTTGCACCGCCCACGCCGGCTCTGTGCGCCAGGTGCAGCACGAGGTTGAGCCGCAGCAACGCCGACACCGTGTGCAGTCCCTGCCGCCGTGCTATCGGTCCCGCAGCCTCGAGCAGCCCCTTGCGTGCCGTATCGACCGGTGCCGAGCCCCACTGGCTCGTTGGTAACACCGAGCGGAGCGCCCCCCCGGACGGCTCGAACCTGGCCGATGTGCTCAAGGCGTACCGAGCCCTCCACAAGCTCAAGCAGCAGGATCTCGCCGACTTGCTCGGCTACGACCAGTCGTACGTGTCGTTACTCGAACGCGGGAAGCGCAACATTCGGGACATGGTCGAACTTCGCAGGCTTGCCCACGCTTTGGCGTTGCCTGAAGACGAGCTGGGCCTGCTACCGCCGGCCGAGGCCGCGGTCACCATCGGGCGGTCTGCTGGTGAATCGGGCGAGCGGAGTCCGGAAGATTTCAAGTCCAGTGAGACGGTCGTGAGGCTATGAGGTTTGTGGTGTGGGTTCCCGGCGCTTGGCCGGGTCGTTGATCCATGCTTTCTGGGGTATCTCGGGTGGTCGGGGGCGTCGGCCGAAGCGTTCGGGGTGGCGTGCGTATGCCTGGGCGAGGGTGACGGCCCGCTGGTCGCGGACCTCCTCGGCTGTCCCGAAGTGGACGGATGCCGGCGTATGCCAGCCGATGCCCGAATGCCGGTGCTCGTGGTTGTAGTACGCGGTGAACGCGTCGAACCACTCGCGGGCGTGGGCCAGTGAGTCGAACCGTTCGGGATAGTCGGACATGTACTTTGTGGTCTTGAACTGGGCCTCGCTGTAGGGGTTGTCGTTGGAGACCTTCGGCCGCGAGTGTGAACGCGTGACGCCCAGGTCGATCAGCAGCTGGGAGACCTTCTTGCTGGTCATCGAGGTGCCGCGGTCGGCGTGCACGGCCTCGGGCACGATGTGGTTGCGGATGATGGCCTCCCGGATCAACTCCTCAGCCCGGTCGGCCGATTCGGCGGCCTCGACGGTGTGGCCGACGATGTAGCGGCTGAAGATGTCGATGATGACGTAGGCGTGATACCAGACGCCCTTCGCCGGTCCGGCAGCCTTGGTGATGTCCCAGGTGAACACCTGCGAGGGGGCGGTGGCGACCAGCTCGGGCACCGTTTGGGCGGGGTGGACGGCCTGGCGGCGGCGTTCGCCGGACTGGCCCCGCTCGCGCAGGATCCGGTACATCGTGGAGATCGAGCAGTGGTAACGCCCGGCGTCCAGCTCGCGGGCCCAGATCTGCGCGGGCGCAAGCTCGGCGTACTCGTCACTGTTCATCAGCTCCAGCACCGAGGCCCGCTCTGCGGCCGCGAGGGCCGAGGGCTGGGCCTGCGGCTTACGGGGTCTGCGCGGCGTGGGGGGCCGCAGCCGGCGATAGTGGGTGGCGCGGGAGCGGCCGGTCAGACGGCACGCGGACGTGATGCCCAGCTCGCCCTCGATGCCGGTGAACGCGGTGTCGACGACCGGCTCGGCGGTGTGCTTCAGTCCGCGCTCTCGGAGATCATTTCCAAGAGCGCCGAAGCTTTTCCCAGGATTTCCAGTGCGGCCTTGTTCCTGGCCAGTTCCTTCTCCAGCCGTTCCACCTGACGGCGCAGCTTCTCGTTCTCCACCTCGGTGGCGGACCGCTTCGGCCTCGCCGGGCTGGTGCGCCTGTCGACGAGGTTCTCCAGGGCGCCGGCATCCCGCGCGGCCCGCCACTCGGTGACGTGGGAGTGGTAGAGGCGCTCACGGCGCAGGACCGCACCCTTCTCGTTCTTGGGTGCGGCGTCGTACTCGGCCACGATCCGCAGCTTGTACTCGGGGCTGAAACTGCGACGCTTCGGCCTGGGTGCCGGGTCGGATCCGGCGGGCTTGGTACTGGTCATGAGGGGTGGGGTCTCCTGTCGTGCCCTCTCAGGCTAACCCGACAAAGCGGGATGTCTCACCCAAGGCTGACAGAGAGGGATGTTCGCTACCGGCTGCCGTAGGTGGTGAGCAGGGCCTTCACCTGTGGGGCCGTCCAGTGGCCGGCGGCGCCGGGGCGGTCCGCCAGGTATGCGGCGATGTCGTGGTCCTCCCAGGGGCCTGATTCCAGGAGGCCGCCGGCCAGGTAGCGCAGGTACGCGGCCGACGGGTTGCGCACCTCGACGTCCTGAAGGCTCCACGGCGCGGTGAACGTCAGCAGGGGGATGCCCTCGACCGTGCCCGGGCAGATCAGGGTCTCGTACCGCCCCGGGCCCAGCTCGGCGCGGCCGTCCCGCAGGACCGCGGTCAGGTCCAGGTCCCGGCCGGGCTGCTCGTACATCTCCTGCGCGGCGATGTCGGACATCTGGCCGACCGTCAGCAGGTGCGCCCGGCAGCGCGTTCGTCCGGGGGCCGTCGGGTCGTAGAACGCGCGGCCGCCCGTCCACACGGGGGACTCCGTGGCGAAGTACAGGCAGCCGCGCAGCTCCACCGGGATCGAGCGTTCCGGTGCCCGGTGGTCGCGGCAGCCCGGGTAGGTGCGGGTGGCTCCCGGCGGGGTTCCGCCGGCGAGGTACGCGGCGAGGCGGTCCATGTGCATGTTGGACCCGTAGGAGGCGTACCAGACCCGCTCCGGCGGGGAGACTGTGCCGGCGAGCGGTGCGATGGTGTGGACGGGCATGCTCAGATCCTAGGAAGCGAGCCGGGCGGCGGTACGGGCGACCGGGTGCAGGGCCGCGTACTCCAGGGGGGCGGACGGGTCGATCGAGACGTCGAGCGGGGCCGGCTCGGCGCCCGCCCGGACCAGCAGGTCGCCGACCGCGGCGATCATCGCCCCGTTGTCGGTGCACAGTTTCAGCGGCGGTACCCGCAGGGTGATCCCGGCGGACCGGCAGCGGGCCTCGGCGAGCGCCCGTACGCGGGAGTTGGCGGCCACCCCGCCCACCACGACCAGCGTTCCCACCCCGTGCTCGCGGCAGGCGGCGACCGCCTTGCGGGTCAGGACGTCGGCGACGGCCTCCTGGAGCGAGGCGGCGCCGTCGGCGAGCGGGAGCCGCTCACCGCGGATGCGGTGCTGCTCGGCCCAGCGGGCGGCGGCGGTCTTCAGCCCGGAGAAGGAGAAGTCGTACGGGGCGTCGCGCGGGCCGGTCAGCGGCCGGGGGAACCGCACGGCGCGCGGGTCGCCCTCCCGGGCGGTGCGGTCGATGGCCGGCCCGCCCGGGTACGGCAGCCCGAAGACCCGGGCCACCTTGTCGAAGCACTCCCCGGCGGCGTCGTCGACGGTGTCCCCGAGGTGGGTGATCGGGTCGCGCGCCAGGTCCCGTACGAGCAGGAGCGAGGTGTGCCCGCCGGAGACGATCAGCACCACGCACGGGTCGGGCAGCGGTCCGTGCTCCAGCGTGTCGGCGGCGACGTGCCCGGCCAGGTGGTGCACCCCGTAGAGCGGCACCCCGAGCGAGAACGCCAGGGTCTTCGCCCCCGCCAGCCCCACCTGGAGCGCGCCGGAGAGGCCGGGTCCGGTGGTGACGGCCACCGCGCCGATGTCCGCCATCCGCAGGCCGGCCCGGTCCAGGGCCTCCCGTACGACAGGGGTGAAGGAGTGGACGTGCGCCCGTGCGGCGATCTCGGGCACCACGCCGCCGAAGCGGGCGTGCTCGTCCATGCTCGATGCCACGGCGTGGCCGAGCAGCCGCCCGTCCCGCACCAGCCCCGCGCCCGTCTCGTCGCACGACGACTCGATCCCGAGCACCACCGGAGAGCCCACGACGGCCCCTTTCGTACCAGTCAAGTAATTGCAAGTCCTGTGCAATAAGGTACGCCGTCGCGGGCGTGCGCCGTGGCGGGGGAGCATGTGGCCGGCGATCCGGAATCCCCTCTGTCATATGCCTATCGGCCCGCCGCGGCCCGTGCGTATGGTGTGCCCCCGGACCATCCCCGGGCCCGGCGCCCTCCCGGCTCCCCACGGGAGGGCCGCCGTGCGCCCCCGTACTCCTACGCGAGGAGGGCGGACAGGCCGGCCGCCGACCGGGCCTGGTCGTCCAGCGCGTCGAGGGCCCGTACTGCCTGGCCGGCCGCCTCCGGGTCGCTCGCGGCGAGCCCGCTCTCCGCGAACTCGTCCTCGTCCAGCCGCAGCACGGAGCTCCCGTCCGCCGACACCCACAGGTCGAGGTCCAGGTCCTCCACGAGGACCTCCCCGTTCTGCACCAGGGCCGGGCGGGTGACATCGCAGTACCAGCCCTTGAGGACGCCGTCGCCGGTCCACACCTCCTTGACCGCGTACCAGCGCGTGCGCCAGAAGTGCTCGACGAACACGTCGCCCGGCTCGAAGCGCACGAAACCGAAGTCCCGTACGCCCTCCGCCGCCCACGGGGCGCGTACGGAGATCCGGTCGCCGTCGTCGGCGATCTGCGCGGCCGGATAGCGGATCTTGGTCCGGCCGGCCTTGGTCAGGACGACGGTCAACTGCGTGGTCACAGGTTCTCCAGTTTCCTCGTGAAGCGGGTCTCGGTCGCGCATATCTCGTAACCGAACCACTCGTTGATGGCGAGCATCGGGCCGTTGCCCGCGTCGTTGCCGGTGAACGCCTCCGTGTAACCGGCCGCGCGGGCCCGGTGCAGCGAGGCCGTCTTGGCGAGCTTGGCCAGCCCCCGGCCGCGGAAGGCGCGCCGGGTGCCGGTCATCGCCGAGGCGTAGCGGGTGGCGCCGTCCGTCTGCGCCGCGGCGAAGGAGGCCACCACACCGTCGACCAGGGCGACGGTGGTCAGCTCCTTGTCGAGGGACGGGCTGTTCCAGGTGTGCGCGAGCCAGTCCTCGTAGTCGTCGAACTCGGCCGCCACATCGCCCGGTTCGTCGGAGGTCGTCTCGGCGTCGGCCTCGAAGAGCGGCCGCGGGTCGGCGGCGAAGGCGGATCCGGACCGCAGCTCGACCCCGGCCGGAAGGTCCCGGTCCCGCGGCGGCTCGGGCAGCGTCGCCGCCGTGAGGTCCAGGCGAAGGAAGTGCGCCGAGCGGCTGGAGCGGTAGCCGTGCCGCTCGGCGAAGGCGCGAGGGGCGGGCTCGTCGAGGACCCAGGCGTACACGTCCACCGCGCCGTGCGCGGCGAGGTGCGCCTCGGCCGTGCGGAGCAGGAGGGCGCCGGCGCCGAGACCGCGGTGGGCGGGGTCGACGTAGGCGTTGAGGTACGCCTGGCCGGGTTCGGGGCTGTCGTGCACGATGCCGACCTGGGCGGTACCGATCACGTGGCCGTCGCCGGTCTCGGCGACGAGGATCCTGTGGTGCTTCGCCGGGTGGGCGGAGGAGAACTGGTGGGCCACGCCCTCGGCGGTTGTGATCAGGAAGGGCAGAGCGGCACGGCACACCCGTACGACGGACTCCACGTCCGAGGGGTCGCCGGGACGCAGATCACGGATCGTTGCGGTCATGCGGCAGACGCTACGGGCGCCTTCGCGCCGGGCGCCTCCCAATTAACCGCCGATGGGGGACAATCAGCCGCGTGACCTCGACAAACCTGAAGATCACCATCGACGGCACGGCCGGTTCGGCCGCCCCGTACGAACAGCTGCGCGCGCAGATCGCCGACCGGGCCCGGACGGGGAAGCTGCCGGCGGGCTTCAAGCTGCCGACCGTACGGGGCCTCGCGGAGGAGCTGGGGCTGGCCGCGAACACCGTCGCGAAGGCGTACCGGGCGCTGGAGGCGGACGCGGTGATCGAGACGCGGGGGCGCAACGGGACCTTCATCGCCGCCGCGGGGGACGCGGTGTCCCGCGAAGCGGCGGCGGCGGCGCAGGCGTATGCGGACCGGGTCCGCCGCCTCGGCCTGACGCAGGCGGAAGCCCTCGCCGCGGCCACGGACGCCCTCCGGGCCCGGTACGCAGCCGAGTAGCCCCTGCGGTTCGGCCCCGTACTCAGTCTCGCCGGCGTTGCTGAATTTTGCGCCGGAGGCTAGAGGTACAGGCCTGCCTCCGCGGTGTGCGGCTGCGGGGGGAGGATCGCCGCCGGGCCGGTGCCACGGCGCAGGGCGAAGAGTTCGGCCAGGCTGGCGCCCTCGCGGGAGACGCCCTCGTCCGTGCCCAGCCAGTCCACCGCTTCCCGGTGGGTCAGCCGGCCGACCTCGATCCGGGCCAGGCAGCGCCCCGGCCGGACGACCGCCGGGTGGAGCCGTTCCAGGTCCTCGTTGGTGGTGACGCCGACCAGGACGTTGCGGCCCTGGCCCAGCAGTCCGTCCGTCAGGTTCAGCAGCCGGGACAGCGCCTGCCCCGCCGTGTGGCGGGCCTCGCCCCGGATCAGCTCGTCGCAGTCCTCCAGCAGCAGCAGTCGCCAGCGGCCCTTCGCCGTGCCCTCGTCCTCGCCGATCGCGATGTCCATCAGGTAGCCCACGTCGTTGAACAGCCGCTCCGGGTCCAGGACGCAGTCCACCTGGCACCAGTCCCGCCAGGACCGGGCCAGCGTGCGCAGCGCGGAGGTCTTTCCGGTGCCGGGAGGCCCGTGCAGCAGGAGCAGCCGGCCCGCGATGTCGTCCGGGGTCACCTTCATCAGCCGGTCCATCGCCCCGGCCACCGGCGCCGTGTAGTTGGGCCGCACGTCCGCCCAGGTCCCGGCCGCGATCTGGCGGGTCGTCCGGTACGGGCCGCGGCGCGGGGAGACATACCAGAAGCCCATCGTGACGTTCTCCGGCTGCGGTTCGGGCTCGTCCTGGACGCCCTCCGTGGCCTTGCCGAGTACTCCGGCGGCGAGTTCGTCGCTGACCGCCGTCACGGTGACGTCCGCGCCCCGGCTCCAGCGCGAGACGAGCATGGTCCAGCCCTCGCCCTCGGCGAGGGTGGCGCTGCGGTCGCTGTCGCGCGCCGAGCGCAACACCCTGGCTTCGGGCGGCAGGAGGGTGGCATCCGCCTTGACCCGCTCGATCGACACGCTGTGCGAGTACGGCTGCTCACCGGACGCGAACCGGCCGAGGAACAGTGCGTCGACAACATCCGACGGCGAGTCGCTGTCGTCGACGTTGAGCCGGATCGGCAGCGCGTCATGCGGGTTGGCTGACATGGCGCCCATGATCCGGCACACGGTGCCCTCGTGCACCCGTGTTTCGCTGGATCGGGTGCCCAAGTTCCCTCTTCAAACGCATTCGGGGTGAAGGTTCGCTTTCCAACTCCGCCCCGAACATTCTTGGCATGGACACTTCCAACGAGTCCCGGCTCCTTGTACCACGGACTCAGGAGTAACCCCCACAAGGAGCCGCACACATGAGCATGAGACTGTCGCGCTTCGCAGCCCTGTCCTCCTCCCTGTTACTCGCCGCGGGCGCCGCCCTGTTCGGAGCCGGCCAGGCCGCCGCCGCCCAGGCCGACTTCGGCTACGTCGCCCTCGGCGACTCGTACTCCTCCGGCGTCGGCGCCGGCAACTACGACAGCGGGAGCGGCAACTGCAAGCGCACCACCCGCGCCTACCCGGCCCTGTGGGCCGCCGCCCATTCCCCCCAGACCTTCTCCTTCACCGCCTGCTCCGGCGCCCGTACGGGTGATGTCCTCGCCAACCAGCTCACCCCGCTCAACTCGGGCACCGACCTGGTCAGCATCACCATCGGCGGCAACGACGCCGGATTCTCCGACGTCATGACGACCTGTGTGCTCCAGTCCGAATCCACCTGCGTCAACCGCGTGAACCAGGCCAAGGCCTACGTGGACTCCACCCTCCCCGGCCGGCTCGACCAGGTCTACAACGCCATCGACAGCCGCGCGCCCGGCGCACACGTCGTCGTCCTCGGCTATCCCCGCTTCTACAAGCTGAACGGCACCTGCACCACCGGCCTGACCGAAGGGGAGCGGGCCGCCATCAACGGCGCCGCCGACCACCTCAACGCCGCCATCGCCAAACGCGCCGCCGACCACGGCTTCACCTTCGCCTCGGTCGCCGGCGCCTTCACGGGTCACGAGATCTGCTCCGGCAACGCGTGGCTGCACAGCGTCAACTGGCTGAACATCGGCGAGTCGTACCACCCGACCGCGGCAGGACAGTCCGGCGGCTACCTGCCGGCCTTCACGAACGCCGCCTGATCGGCCGACTCCGTCCGCTCTGTCCGATCCACCTGGTCCGTCCGGTCCGTGCGGTCCGGGTCCTCCATCTGATCAGTGCGATCAGTGCGATCAGTGCGATCCGTACGATCGGTACGTTCCGGCTCACCGCTCGCGGGCTCCGCCGGAACGCTCGCCGTCGGTGACGCACTCGGTCCGGGGGAGGGGGCCTCGCTCGTCGGGGTCTCCTTCCGGCAGGTCACCGAGGTGGCCACCCACTGGGTGGCCACCTCGGCCGGTCCCCGCACCTCCAGCCGGACCGCGTCCTCGAAGGCCGCGTCCGGCTCGTGCGTGAGCTCCGTGTGCTCCAGCCGCCGGCTCCTCGGCCCGGCCTCCTCGTACGTGACGGACTGCCAGCCCGGGCCGGAGGTCCGCCCGCTGCGTGTGGCCCAGCGGTACTCCAGTACGACCGGGGTGCGCTCCACCTCGACGGTGGCCGTGAAGGCGGGCGCGTACGCGGCGGGCGGCGGACAGCTGCCCGTGTAGGAGGTGCGCACGCTGTCCACGTACACCGAGACGTGCTGCCCCGCGGCGCCCGTGGCGGACGCCGACACCGGGGCGGACGGCGCCGTCGAAGGGGTCGTGGTGACGGTGCGGGTCGTACTCGCGGAGCCCGTCGGGGCGCCGTTCCCACCGCCCGTCCCGCCGCCGTTCCCGCGGTCCTTGAGCAGCAGCCACCCCACCGCGACCAGGGCCAGCACCATCAGCACGATCCCGACCGTCAGCACCAGCCCGGCGTTCCCGTCGCGCGCCCCCGCCGCCGATGGTGGCGTCCCGTACGGGGCCGAGTGCGCGGGCCGCGTCGGCTGCGCCCCGTACGGCTCGGGCGGCGCGTCCGTCCCCTGCCGCCCGGGGTACGCGACGGCCGTCGGCGCGTCCGGCCCCGACACCGGCCCGCCGGAGGCCCGTACGGTCCCTCCCGCGCCCACCAGCCGCAGTATCCGGGTCGCCTCCGCCGCGGGCAGCCGCTCCGCCGGGTCCTTGCGGAGCAGTCCCTCCAGGACGGGCTCCAGCGCCCCGGCCCGGCGCGGCGGCGGCAACTCCGCGTCCACCACCGCCCGCAGGGTGTCCAGCGGGGTGGCCCGCCGGAACGGCGTGACCCCCTCGACGGCGGCATAGAGCAGGACCCCGAGCGCCCACAGGTCCGACGCGGGGCCCGGGTCACGCCCCAACGCGCGCTCCGGTGCGAGGAATTCGGGGGATCCGACCACCTCGCCCGTCATGGTGATGGCCGAGGAGCCCTCCAGGCTCGCGATCCCGAAGTCGCCGAGCACCACCCGGCCGTCGTTGGCGATCAGTACGTTGGCCGGCTTCACGTCCCGGTGCAGTACTCCGGAGTCGTGCGCCGAGCGCAGCGCTGCGAGCACCTGTTCCCCGATGTGTGCGGCCCGCTGAGGGGGCATCGGCCCCTCGGCCTCCAGGATGTCCGCCAGCGAGAGGCCGCGCACCAGCTCCATGACGATCCAGGGCCGCCCGTCCTCGGACGCCACGTCGTAGACGGTGACGACCCCGCGGTGCGAGACCCTGGCCGCGGCCCACGCCTCCCGTTCCAGCCGCCGGTACAGCCGCTCCAGTTCGGCGGGCTCCAGTCCGGCCGGGGCCCGGACCTCCTTGACGGCGACATCGCGGGCGAGTACCTCGTCCCGGGCCCGCCACACGATGCCCATTCCGCCGCGGCCGATCGGTTCGAGCAGCCGGTAGCGGCCCGAGATGACACGATCGGAGTTCGATTGCTCACTCACGCGCGCCCCCGAGTGTGTTCCCGTGCGCCCACGTGTCATCGGGCGATCACTCCAAGTTAGCGCAGTGCGAGCCGTGTGACCCCTATCGTGACGGGACTCGCGCAAGGGCCTTCCGCAGCGTGACGTCTGTGCGGAGAGTAATCGTCGACTCCGTTGAGTAATCGTCAACTCCCCGCCGCCACAGGGGTAATTCACACCACCGGGATACCCGGGGGCGACGCTGGGGCGATAGGGTTAACCTGCCCGGGCCGGGTGCCCTCGTACGGGTGGGGAGAGAACATGGAACAGATAGCAATGCGCAGCAGGCCGCCTCGCGTGCCTGCCATCACCTGCGGCAGCGGTGCGACCAGCTCGCGCCTCGACCGCCACCTCTCTGTGCTGGGCGGTCCCGCCGTCCCGCACCGGGAGGCCGCCGAGGCGACGCTGCTGATGCGCGAGCTCACCTCCCGCGATCACACGCACCGTCTGCGGAGCCGGAGCGCGCGCGTCTCGCTCTTCGCGCCGCTGCGCCGTCTGCGTCGCACGCTCTTCGGCAGCCGCCGCTCGTAACCGTCCCCGTAGCGCAGCCGTCGGCCCTTCGGTCTCCGGCTACCCGGCCCTACCCGATCACACCGTCCCGGCGCAGTTCCGAGATCTGTGCGTCCGCCATCCCCAGGGCGTGCAGCAGGGACTCGGTGTGCTCGCCCAGCGCGGGCACCGCACCCATGTGCGGTGCCGCGCCGCCCGGCAGTCCGATCGGCGGCAGCAGTGCCCGTAGCGGACCGGCCGGCGTCTCCACCTCCCGCCAGCGGTCCCGGGCCGCGAGCTGCGGATGCCCGGCCAGCTGGGCCACCGAGTTCAGTCGCGCACAGGCGATGCCCGCCGCCTCCAGCCGCCCGATCGCCTCGTCCGCGTCGAGCCGGCCCAGTGCCTGTGCCACCACCGCGTCGGTCTTCTCCCGGTTCCCGGTGCGCGCCGTGTTCGTCGCGTACGCCGGATCCTCGGCCAACTCCGGCTGCTCCAGTACCTGTTGGGCGAGCCGCCGCCACTCGCGGTCGTTCTGCACCGACAGCAGCACCCGGTCCCCGTCGGCCGTCGGATAGGCGTCGTAGGGTGCGATCACCGCGTGCGCGAGGCCGGTGCGCACGAGTTGCTCGCCGCCGTGCATCGTGTGGTGCAGCGGGTGGCCCATCCACTCGGCGAGCGAGTCCAGCATGGACACCTCCACCCGGCCCCCGCGCCCGGTGATCCCACGGCGCAGCAGTGCGGCCAGCACCCCTGAGAAGGCGTACATGGCCGCCGCGATGTCCGCCGCCGGGATCCCCGCCTTGACCGGCTGCTCCGGGGTGCCCGTCACCGACACCAGGCCCGCCTCGCACTGCACGAGCATGTCGTAGGCGCGCTTGTGGGCGTACGGGCCCTCGGCGCCGTAGCCGGACACGTCCACGGCGACCAGCCGGGGGTAACGCGCGCACAGCGCGGCCGAGTCGAGCCCGAGCCGGGCCGCGGCCCCCTGCGCGAGGTTCTGCACGAAGACGTCGGCATCGGCGAGCAGCCCGTGCAGGACCTCCCGGCCGCGCGGGTCCTTCAGGTCGAGTGCGATCGACTCCTTGCCGCGGTTGGCCCAGACGAAGTGCGAGGCGAGGCCGTGCGCGGCCGTGTCGTAGGCCCGGGCGAAGTCGCCGCCGTCGGGGCGCTCGACCTTGATCACCCTGGCGCCCAGGTCGGCGAGCTGGCGGGTGGCGAAGGGGGCCGAGACGGCCTGTTCGACGGCGACGACGGTGATGCCGTCGAGGGGGAGTGGTTCGGTAGCCATGACCCCTGCCTACCGGGTCGGACGGGCGGCTGTCACTACCGGCCGCGCGCGAACCTGCGCGTGGCCAGCGGTACGAACAGCGCGAGCAGCAGCCCCGACCACAGCAGCGCCCCGGCCACCGGGTGCGCGGCCGGCCAGGCGGCGCCCGCCGCGGCCTCGCCCCCGGCGTTCCCGCACAGCTCGCGCACCGCGGTGGCGACGGCGCTGATCGGGTTCCACTCGGCGACCGCCCGCAGCCACCCGGGCAGCCCCGCGGTCGGCAGGTACGCGCTGGAGAGCATCGGCAGGATGAAGGTGGCACTGCCGAGTTGGCCGGCCGCCTCCTCGCTGCGGCTCAGCAGGCCGAGGTACGTGCCCACCCACGCGGTGGCGAAGCGGAACAGCAGCAGCACACCCAGGGCGCCGAGCGCGCCGGGCAGGCCGTTCTCGATGCGCCAGCCCATCGCCAGCCCCACCAGCATCAGCGGCACCATCGACAAGCCGGTGGTCAGCAGGTCGGCGGCCGTCTGCCCGAGCGGTACGGCGGTGCGGCTCATCGGCAGGGTCCGGAAGCGGTCCATCACGCCGCGGTGGGCGTCCTGCGCGGCCGTGAACATGCCGGTCATCAGACCGTTCGCGGCGGTGGCGGCCAGCAGCCCGGGGACCAGGAACTCCCGGTACTCCGTGCCCGGCATGGCGAGCGCGCTGCCGAAGACGTAGCCGAAGAACAGCAGCATGGTGATGGGCATGGTCTGGGTGAGGATCAGCAGCGCCGGGGCGTGCCGGGCCTTCTGGAGCTGGCGGGTGAAGACGGCTCCGCCGTCGTACAGCAGGGTGCTCATGCGGCGTACTCCTGATCGGCGGTGGCGGCCTCGACGGCGGTGCCGTGGGCCTTGGTGAGGCGGAGGAAGACCTCGTCGAGGGTGGGCGGGCGCAGGCTCGCGTCCGTGACCGGGACCCCGGCGGTGTCGAGTTCCCGGATGATCCGCGGCAGGGTCAGGGCGCCGTCCAGCACGGTGACGCCGACGGCCAGCCTCTCCTCGTCGAGCAAGGGGCGGCCGCCGGTGAGCTGGTCGAGTACGGCGGCGGCGCGCGCGAGCGCCCCGCGCTCCGCGACCGTGACCTCGGCGCGGGCGCCGATCCGGGCCTTCAGCCGGTCCGGAGCACCGGTGGCGGCGACCCGGCCGCGATCGACGACCACGATCTCGTCGGCCAGCCGGTCGGCCTCCTCCAGGTACTGGGTGGTGAGCAGCACCGTGGTGCCCGCTTCGGAGAGCGCGCGCACCGCCGTCCAGATCTGCTCGCGGGCCGCCGGGTCCAGGCCGGTGGTGGGCTCGTCGAGGAACAGCACCCGGGGGTGGGTGACCAGGCCCGCGGCCAGGTCCAGGCGCCGCTTCATACCGCCGGACCATGTGCCGGTCACCCGGTCGGCGGCCTCGGTGAGCCCGAACTGCTCCAGCAACTCGTCGGCGCGGGCCCGGCCGGCGCGGCCGCGCAGTCCGGCCAGCCGGGCGAAGAGCCGGAGGTTCTCGCGGCCGGTCAGGTCCCCGTCGACGGAGGCGTACTGGCCGGTGACGCCGATCGCGCGGCGGACGGCCGCGGGATCCCGGGTGACGTCGTGACCGGCGACGAGGGCGCGGCCGCCGGTGGGCGCGGTGAGGGTGGTGAGGATCCGCACGGCGGTGGTCTTGCCCGCGCCGTTGGGGCCGAGGAGGCCGCAGACCGCGCCCTCGGGGACGGCGAGGTCGAGGCCGCGCAGGGCGTGGACCTCCCCGTAATTCTTCTCCAGGCCCTCACTAAGTACAGCGTACGTAGTTGTCATGTGCGCCACCTTACCTCACCACGTACGGTGTACGTAACTAAGATGGTGGCGAGACGACGAGGTGATCTGAGCGATGACAGCCGGCGGGCGACCCGCTGAACCCGAAGTGATCTGGTCCCGCCCCCAACGGGCCGGCCGCGGACCGAGGCCCGCGCACAGCCGTGAGTCGATCGCGTCCGAGGCGGTGCGGATCGCCGACGAGGAGGGGATCGAAGCCGCCTCCATGCGGCGCGTGGCGGCCGGGATCGGCGCGGGCACGATGTCCCTCTACAACTACGTGCCGCGCAAGGAGGACCTGTACGAGCTGATGGTCGACGCGGTCAGCGGGGAGTACGAGCTCCCGTCGCCGACCGGCGACTGGCGGGCGGACCTGCTCGCACTGGCCCGCGGGACGCGCGCGCTGATGCATCGCCATCCCTGGCTGCCGCGCCTGCTGAGCCCCGTCTACGGCTTCGGCCCGAACGCCCTGCGCTACCTGGAGTACAGCCTGGACTGCCTGGCTCCGCTCGACGTGGCGGACGGGGAGAAGCTGGAGCTCGTCGCCGCCGTCAACGGCACCGTCGCGACCTTCGTGGCGAGCGAGCTGGCGCTGGCCGAACGGGCCCGGTCGCTACCCTGGAGCGAGGCGCAGGAGCAGCGCGTACGGACGGCCTGGCTCGTCTCCCGCCTGACCACCGGGGAGTACCCGCGGCTGGCGGCGGCCCTCACCGGCGGCGGGCCGGTCCCGGGAGCCGGGCTCGACATGGACGAGGTCTTCGACCGCACGATGTCCCGGCTGCTGGGGGCCTGGGGAGTCTAGGGCCGGCCGCTGTGCGCCCTCCTCACAGGAGGGCGAACTGCCCGCCCGGGCCCTCCTCCTGGTGGTCCAGCACCGAGGCCGGGCGCCGGGCCCAGGCCGGCGGCGGCAGCACCCCGGCCTCGCGCAGGGCCTCGGCCGGCAGCGCCGGCCCGGGCTCGAACGCGGCGCGCTCCGGGGCCAGTTCGGCCAGCAGTGCCAAGGTGGTGACCAGGGCCAGCAGTTCCGAGGTCCAGCTCTGCGGCCACTCGGCGGGCCCCAGCGCCGCGAGCCCCTCGGCCTCCGGGCCGCGGTGCGCGGTACGCGCCGCGAACCAGGCCGGCAGTACCCGTACGCCCTGTGCCTCGTACTCCCAGGCCGCGGCCGGCACCGGGGACACGGTCCCGCTCCCGAGGCTCAGCGTCTCGCTCTCGGCGTCGTACGCGAGCTCGTGCGGCCGGCCCGCGACCGCCGAGCGGACGTAGGGGCGGCGGCCGCCGGGCAGCCGGGGCGGCTCGCCGCCGCGCGCCCCGCGCAGCTGCACGGTGAGCATCCGGTGCCCCAGCTCCAGCCCGGCCCGCCAGCGCGCGGGATCGGCGGCGAGCGGGACCTCGTAGCCGTGCGGGCCCGGGCGGCCCGCCGCGAGGATCCAGCACAGGACGTCCTCGGGGGTGACCCAGCCGCCGTGGCGCGCGCCCAGCAGGGGCAGGAGGCCGGGGGCGAGGTTCGGTTCGGCGCCGCCGGGGCGCCGGTGCAGAGGCCGGATGCGGCCGAGCCTGCCGACCGGGAGGTGTGCGGTGACCAGCGGGTCCGGGGTCTCGACGAGGAACAGCTGGTGCTCGTCCCGGACCCGCCAGAGCTCGGGGCGGGCCATGTCGATGAGCCGCTGGTCGGGCAGCAGCCACTGCTCGTCGAAGGGCTCGCGGAGCACCCGTACGGGGTCGGGGCAGGGGCCGGGGGCATCGGTGAAACGGGCCGTGGCCGCCGAGCGCTGCCCCGGCAGGGCGGCCGCCCCGGCGTCGGGCCTGCGACTGCGGCTCGGGCGGAACAGCCGCTCCCGCTCGGCCCCTTCGGCGCCGGTCAGCGCGGCCCAGCGGGCGCGCAGGGCCGCCGGATCGGGTGCGGTCACCCAGTCCCGGCCCAGGCGCAGGCCGCCCACGGCCCAGGGCATCAGGTCCGCAAGCAGCGGTACGTCTTCGCTCACGCCGCCGATGGTAGCGACGGGATCCGGGGGCCGGGCTGCGTCCAGGCCGAAGAGCTACGCTCGTTATGTACGCATAGGTGCGTTATCGACCGAGGAGGCCGAGGAGTCGGTCATGAGCCACTACGACGAATACACGACCCCGTCGCAGGCCGAGGGCGAGCGCCTCGACGAGGACATGGACGAGGCCCAGCGCAAGCAGCGCCAGCACCCCCACACGATGCGCACTACGCCGTCCCAGGCGGAGGGCGAGCGCACCCGGGAGGACGACGAGAAGTAGCCGCGCGGGGCAGTGTCCACGCGGGGGAGCAGTCGCGCGGGGAAGCGGTCGGGTGCGGAAGCAGTCGGGCGGAGAGGCGGCCGCGCGGCGGTTCCGCGCGCCGTCAGTGCGTGTCGCCCGTCAGTGCGCGTCGACCGTCACGGTGAAGGAGAAGCGGTCGCCGCGGTAGCGGATCCGGGCCACGTCCACCACCCGGCCGTCCTCGTCGTAGGTGACGCCCGTGTAGTGCAGGATCGGGCTCAGCAGGGGAACCTGGAGCAGCTCGGCCGTCTCCGGGTCGGCCAGCCGCGCCTCCACCGTGTCCGTGATCCGGCTGATGCGCACCCCCACGATGTCCCGCAGGACCTTGGTCATCGGCCAGCGCTCCAGATCGGCGAGGTCCACGGCCTCGGCGACCTCCGGGAGGACCGCGTTCTCCACCCAGTTGGTCGGCTCGCCGCTCTCCCGGTCGTGGCGCAGACGCCGGTACGCGACCACCTCGGGCGTTCCCGGGAAGTGCTCCAGCAGCTCCCCGGACACGGCCGTGCGGCCGTGTCCGAGGATCGTCGTACGGTCGCCCGACTGCTGGGCCACGATCGCGTCGACCGAGCCCAGCAGCCGGACCGGCGCGCTGCGCAGCGCGCCCGGCTCGATGAAGGTGCCGCGCCGCCGGTGCCGGCTGATCAGGCCCTCGCCCTCCAGCTCCTTGAGCGCCTGCCGCATGGTCAGCACGCTGACCCCGTAGTGCTCGGCGAGCTGCTCCTCGGTGGGCAGGCGCAGCGAGGCGTCCGGGGTGCGCCCCAGTATCGAGGCGCGCAGTGACTGCGACACCTGGTACCAGAGCGGCAGTTTCCGGTTCAGTACCAGCGAGTCGGGGGCGAAGGCGGTCACGGGTGGATCTCCGAACGGCTGGACAGGGGTGACGTACGGCGCATGCAGGGTATGCAGTGCAGGTCAGGCACGGAAGTGGCGCTGCAGACCCTGCCACACGTCGTCGTAGCCGCGCTGGAGGTGATCGGCGCCGGCGGCCTGCTCGGTGGCGGTGATCGGCCAGCGGGTCTCGAACATGAAGGCCAGGCCGTCCTCGATCTTCTGCGGCTTCAGCTCGGCGGCGCTCGCCCGCTCGAAGGTCTCGTGGTCGGGGCCGTGCGCGGACATCATGTTGTGGAGCGAGCCGCCACCGGGGACGAAGCCTTCGGCCTTGGCGTCGTAGGCCCCCTCGATGAGGCCCATGTACTCGCTCATCACGTTGCGGTGGAAGTAGGGCGGACGGAAGGTGTCCTCGCCGACCAGCCAGCGGGGTGCGAAGACCACGAAGTCCACGCCCGCCAGCCCCGGGGTGTCGGAGGGCGAGGTCAGGACGGTGAAGATCGACGGGTCGGGGTGGTCGTAGCTGATCGAGCCCAGGACGTTGAAGCGGCGCATGTCGTACACGTACGGGACGTGGCTGCCGTGCCAGGCGACCACGTCGAGCGGGGAGTGGTCGTAGGTGGTGGACCAGAGGTTGCCGCAGAACTTGTTGACCACCTCGGTCGGGCGCTCGCTGTCGTCGTACGCGGCCACGGGGGCCTGGAAATCCCGTGCGGCGGCGAGGCCGTTGGCGCCGATCGGGCCCAGGTTCGGCAGCTCGAAGGGCTGGCCGTAGTTCTCGCAGACGTAGCCGCGGGCGTCGGCGTCGAGCAGCTCGACGCGGAAGCGGACACCGCGAGGGATGAGGGCCATGTCGCCGGGGCGGGCGGCGAGCAGGCCCAGCTCGGTGTGCAGGAGCAGCCCGCCGCGCTCGGGGACGATCAGCAGCTCGCCGTCGGAGTCGCTGAACACCCGGTCGGTCATGTCGGCGTTGGCGGCGTAGAGGTGGATGGCCATACCGGCGCGCTGGGCGGCGTCGCCGTTGCCGCCGAGGGTCCACAGGCCGGACAGGAAGTCGGTGCCGGGGGCGGGGGAGGGCAGCGGGTTCCAGCGGAGCCGGTTCGGGTCGGGCACGGCCTCGGTGAAGGGCGCGGAGCGCAGGGCCCCGTTGGCGATCCGGGTGAAGGGCGGGTGCGCGGCCGAGGGGCGGATCCGGTAGAGCCATGAGCGGCGGTTGTGGGTGCGGGGCTCGGTGAAGGCGCTGCCGCTGAGCTGCTCGGCGTAGAGGCCGAGGGGGGCGCGCTGGGGCGAGTTCCGGCCGATCGGCAGTGCGCCGGGCACGGCCTCCGAGCTGTGCTCGTTGCCGAAGCCGGTGAGGTACTCCAGTGCCTCTGCCGTCTTCCTGGCCTGCTCGCTCATGTGCTGCTCCCGCTCCGTCGAAGGAATCCTATGGTCGACAGTAGGATTCCGTGGCCCCCGCGTCAACGGCAGACCCGGGGCGGGGGCGGGGGATCGGTGGGGGGTCGGTGCGAGATCAGTGGGAAAGGCGGGAAAGGTCCCGTGGTTTTCGGCCGGGCGGGAACGTGGAGGAACGCGGATTCGGTCGAGGGGGATCCTAAAAGATGAACATTGCTCTACTCTCACGCGCATGTCGTGGACCCGCAGGTTTCCTGCCGTGCCGGCGGCGCTCCTCGCCGCCCTCCTCGCCCTCCTGTCCCTCCTCGTCGCCGCGCCCGCCGCCAGCGCGCACGAGGAACGCCCGATCGCCCTCCCGGACGGCTCCGGATCAGTACCCGAGTACCGCAGGGCGGAGCCCGACCTGATCGTCTGCAAGACCGACCGGCCCGCCTTCGAACGCCGGATATCCGCCTTCCCCGAAGAGCTCCGACAGCGCAACATCGCCCTCTATGAGCGGTGCGAGCAGAGCGGCTACCGGCACCTCCAGGAGGCCGTCGACGCCGTCGACCGGCCCGGGATGAACATCGCGATCCTCCCCGGCCTGTACGAGGAGGAGCCCTCGCTCCCCCGGCCGACGGGGGAGTGCGCCGCCCTGAAGGCCCCCCAGTCGTCGCTGGGCTACCAGATCCTGTCCTACGAGCAGCAGGTGCAGTGCCGGCACAACCAGAACCTCGTCGCGATCCTCGGCAAGACGGACCTGCAGATCGAGGGCACCGGCGCATCACGGCTCGACGTGGTCGTCGACGCCAAGTACCAGAAGCTGAACGCCCTCCGCGCGGACAAGTCGAACGGCATCTACTTCCGCAACTTCACCGCCCAGCGCACCACCTTCAACTCGCTGTACGTGCTCGCCGGCGACGGCTTCGTCATCGACGATGTACTGACCCGCTGGAACGACGAGTACGGCTTCCTGACCTTCGCCAGTGACCACGGGCTCTACAAGAACTGCGAGTCCTACGGCAACGGCGACTCCGGCATCTACCCGGGCAGCGCCTCGAACATCAACGACGGCCGCGGCTACGAGGTCCCCCGCTACTCCATCGAGATCACCGGCTGCCGCAGCCACCACAACATGGTCGGCTACTCCGGCACCGCGGGCGATTCGGTGTGGGTGCACGACAACGAGTTCGACCAGAACATGGGCGGCGCCTCGATGGACAGCGCCTTCCCCGGACACCCCGGACTCCCTCAGAACCACGCCACATTCGAGCGGAACCTGATCCACGACAACAACCAGGACTACTACGGCTTCGTCGCCGACGGCACCTGCGCCAAGCCGCCGATCGAACGCGGCTACGAACGCGGCGTCGTCTGCCCGCAGATCTCCATGCCCCCGGGCACCGGCATCATCACCGCGGGCGGCAACTGGAACCTCTACGAGGGCAACTGGGTGTACGGGCACCGGCGCGCGGGCTTCTTCCTCAGCGCCGTCCCCGCCTTCATCCGCGGCGAGGAGGCGTGGTCGAAGCAGACCGACACCTCCCACCACAACCGGTACGCCGGGAACGTCATGGGCAAGGACAAGTCCGGCGCCGCCCGCCCCAACGGCATGGACGTGTGGTGGGACGGCCAGGGGCGCGCCAACTGCTGGCAGGACGGGCCCGACGGCTCCACCCCGGGCACGGTCCCGCAGTGCGGTGACCGCCGGGGCGAGGTCTCCGGGGCGTCCGCCCGACTGGTCGGCGAACCGGTCAAGCTGGTCCAACTCCTCGTCTGCGCGGACTACAACGTCCAGGCGCGCAAGCTCCCGGCCGGCTGCGACTGGTACGGCGCGCGCGGCCTGGAACGGGTGGAGACCCAGCTCGCGCTGGCCGTGGCCGCGGTGCTGCTGCTGGTCGGCGGCGTGCTGTGGTGGCGCCGCCTGCGCGGCTCGCGCCTGGGCACGGCCGCCTCGCTCGCCGGCCTGGCCGGGCTGGTCCTGGACGTGGCCGGCTCCACGACGGCCCTGACCGCCTCTTTCGTCCCCGCGCTCGCCCTCCTGCTGCTCGGCCTGTGGTGGACGGGAGCCGGCCTGGTCCTGCGCAGCGGCCGACCGTGGCTGGCCCGCCTGACCCTGCTGCTGGCCGGGCTGACCCTGCTGGACGCCTTCGACAAGGCCGTCCTGATGATCCCGTGGACCCCCCTGAGCCCCGCCTGGGTACGGGCCCTCGCCGCCGTGGTCTGGGTCCTGTGGGCGGTGGTGGCCTCAGCCCGCCCGGGAACCCCGGCCCACCCGTCCGGCCCCGGCGGCGACCCCGCGGGTGACCGCGCCCCCGCCCCCGAGGGCCCCGCCCCGGCGCTGCGCGCGGCGGCCCCAGAGCCCCCGACGACCCCGGAGCCCCCGACGACCCCGGAGCCCGCCCCATGAGCCCCGCCCAGGCCGCCCCGACCCCAGGAGCCCAGCCGTGACCGACCGGCCCGAGCGCCTGCCCGACCGGCTCGACGACGAGAGCCGGTGCGACGCCTGCGGTACGCCGCCGCCCCGCGCGACCCGCAGGCTCCGCCGAGCCGCCCGCGCCACGGCCCTGCTCGCCCTCGCCCTGCTCCTCGCAGGCGGCGCGGCGACAGGCTGCGGCGGGCGGGCCACCACCCACCACAAACCCGGCACCAGCCACGAGCAGGCTTCCGGCAACGTGGGCAACCTGCTCACCGCGACCGACGCCACCGGCCACCGGCTCCGCGAGGTCCCGGCCGAGGGCGCGCCGGAGGTCCAGCTGACCGTCCGCTCCGACAGCGAGGACGGCTGGAACCTCCAACTTGCGGTGAAGAACTACCGCTTCACACCCGACAGCACCGGCGGCGCCGCCCTCCCGGGCGCGGGCCACGCCCACTTGGAGCTGGACGGACGCAAGCTGGCCCGGGTGTACGGCCCCTGGTTCCACCTGCCCGCGGCACAGGTCCCCGAGGGCGCGCACACCCTGACCGTCCGCCTCTACGCGGACGACCACACCGCCTGGGCCGTGTCGGGCAAGCCGGTCGAGGGCGCGACCCGGCTCACCGCCACAGCCACCGCCCCGGGCCAGGCGAGCGGCCACAGCCACGGCGAGACGCCGAGCCCGCCCCCGCCCTCGGTGCCGGAGCAGGCCGAGGCCGACCGGACGGTCACCATCACCGTCCGGGACGGCAAGGTCAGTCCCGCCCCCGCCCGCACCGAGCTGCGGAAGGGAGAGCGCGTGGCCCTGCGCGTCACCAGCGACCGCGCGGACACCCTGCACGTCCACGGCTACGACAAGGAACTCGCCCTGCCGGCAGGCCAGGAGGCCACCCTGATCCTGACGGCCGACCGCACGGGCCTCTTCGAGGTCGAGACCCACGAGTCCAACCTCGTCCTGACCCAACTCCTAGTCCGATGACCCGACCCCGCCCCGCCCCCGTACCCGCCCCCTGGCCGCCACCCGGGCCCGGCGCCGGGCACGGGTCCGGGCACCGGCATGGGGTCAGGTGCGGGTCCGGGTCCGGGCATCGGCATGGGGTCAGGTGCGGGTCCGGGTCCGGGTGCGGGTCCGGGCATCGGTACGGGTCCAGGCCCGGGCACGGGCCAGAGCAGGGGCACGGAGCCAAGTCCGGGCACAGGTCCAGGCACGCGCCGGAGCGCGGTCACGGTCACGGGCCGGAGCGTGGGCGCGGGCCGGAGGACGGGCATGGGCGCGGGCACGGGCATGCCTCCGAGTCCGTGTCCGGGGCGGCCGGTGGCGTCGTCGGCGGGGCGACGCCGCCTCGGGCGGGGCGAGGGTGAGCCCCTTCGGGCCGGGCCCGGACCCGGGCGGCGACGGTGGCCACGGCCAGGGCGTGGTCCTTCACCCGGCTGATCCGCTCACCTCGCTCGCGCACGGGATCGGGTCCCAGCACGATCTGCCGATCTCTCCCTTCTACGCCTTCGCCGGCGCCTTCGCCGCGCTGTTCGTCTCCTTCCTGGCCCTCGGCCTGCTCTGGTCCACCTCCCGCTTCCGCGGAGAGCGCTCGGGTCTCGCCCTGCCCGCCGCCCTCCAGCGGGTGGCCGACGCGCCGGCCACCCGAACCGCCCTGCGCGCGCTGGGACTCGCCGCCGCGCTCACCGTCCTGCTGTACCTCCTCCTCGGTCCCGACGACCCCGCGCACAACCCCGCTCCCGGCGCCGTCTACGTACTCCTCTGGGTCGGCCTGGTCCCCGCCTCCCTCCTCCTCGGCCCCGTCTGGCGCCTGCTCAACCCGCTCCGCGCCCTGCACCGCCTGCTCTCCCGGGCCCTGCCGGGCCGCGACCCCGGCCGTCCCCTGCCCGGCCTTCCCGCCCGTCTCGGCCAATGGCCCGCCGCCGTCGGGCTGTTCGGCTTCACCTGGCTCGAGCTCGTCGCTCCTGATCCCGCATCCACCACCACCCTCCTGATCGCGATCACCACCTACGCCGCCGTCCAGCTCCTGCTCGCCGCCCGCTTCGGCGAGCGCTGGTTCGAAGACGGCGACGCCTTCGAGGCGTACTCGGTACTTCTGGCCCGGCTCTCCCCCCTCGGCCGTCGCAGCGACGGCCGCCTCGTTCTCCGCAACCCCTTCCACGGACTCGACGCGACACCCGAGCGGCCCGGACTCGTCGCCACCGTCTGCGTCCTGCTCGGGTCCACCGCCTACGACGGCTTCTCCGACAGCCCCTCGTGGATCAATGTCCTCCAGACCTCCCCCCTCGGCCGCACCCCCACGGCCACCCTCGGACTGCTCGCTTCCGTCGCCCTCGTCGCCACCCTGTACTGCCTCTGCGCCGCGGCCACCCGCCTCGTCAGCGGCCCGCACCCCGGCCTGCTGACCGCCTTCGCCCACTCACTCGTCCCGATCGCGCTCGGCTATCTCATCGCCCACTACTTCTCCCTCCTTGTAGTCGAAGGACCACGCACAGTAAGCATGGCACTCGGCACTGACAACGCCCCAGAACCCTTGCCGCCACTGGGTCCTGGCGGTCTCGCCGCCCTTCAGGTCATCGCCGTTGTCACAGGGCACGTACTCGGCGTCATCGCCGCCCACGACCGTTCCGTGCGCCACTTCCCACCCGCGAAGGCGGTGGCCGGGCAACTTCCGCTGCTGGCGCTGATGATCACTTACACCATCGGGGGGATCGGACTTCTGCTGAACTGAGGCCCCCACCGAACCCCGAAGCGAGGAGCGGCATGATGGACCCCGTGCCTCCCGCCCACTCCCTGCGCCGTACGCCGATCCAGCAGCGCAGCGCCGACCGGCTCGCCCGGATCCTCGACGCATGCGCCGAGCTGCTCGACGAGACCGGGTACGAGAACCTCAGTACCCGCGCCGTGGCCCTGCGCGCCGGCGTGCCGATCGGCTCCGTCTACCGTTTCTTCGGCAACAAACGGGCCATGGCCATCGCCCTCGCCCACCGCAACCTGGACCGCTACGTCGACGGCATCGCGGACCGGCTCGCCGACCTCCCGGCCACCGACTGGCGGCCCGCCGTGGACGCGGTGCTGGACGAGTACCTGGCCATGAAGCGCAGCGTGCCCGGCTTCGCCCTCGTCGACTTCGGCGTGCCCGCGCCGCCGGCCGAGGGGCCGGAGGCGGACCCGAACCACCAGGTCGCCGCCCGGCTGACCGCGCAGCTCTCGGCGCACCTCGGGCTGACGCCCGACGCCACCTTGGAACGGGCCGTCCTCGTCGCCGTCGAGGCCACCGACGCGCTGACCCAGCTCGCCTTCCGGTCGGACCCGGCCGGGGACCCCGGCATCGTCGACGAGACCCGCGCCATGATGCACGCCTACCTCGCCCGCGTACTCGACTGACCCCTCCCCGCCCCCTCCCCTCCGTGCGTACCGGTCGGTATGCTCGGGTGCGCCTCGCGTCCCCGTGCCGCAGACCGCCGCCCCTGGAGGGCCCATGTCCCGCACCGCCCTGCGCATCTGCCCGCTCTGCGAAGCCACCTGCGGCCTCACCCTCACCCTCGAAGGCGGCGCGGTCACCGGCGCCCGCGGTGACCGCGAGGACGTGTTCAGCCGCGGCTTCATCTGCCCCAAGGGAGCCGCCTTCGGAGGGCTCGACGCCGACCCCGACCGGTTGCGCGGCCCGCTCGTGCGCCGAGACGGCCGACTGCGGGAGGCCACCTGGGAGGAGGCCTTCGACGCCATCGCCGCCGCCGTCCCCGCCCTGCTCCAGGAGTACGGATCCCAGTCCGCCGGCGTCGTGCTCGGCAACCCGAACGTCCACACCATGGCCGGCGCCCTCTACCCGCCGGTGCTCCTCAAGACCCTCGGCACCCGCAACCTCTTCACCGCCAGCACGCTCGACCAGATGCCCAAACACGTATCCAGCGGACTGCTCTTCGGGGACCCGTTCGCCATCCCCGTCCCCGACCTCGACCGGACCGACTTCCTGCTGCTCCTGGGCGCCAACCCGGTCGAGTCCAACGGCTCCCTGTGCACCGCCCCCGACTTCCCGGGCCGGCTGAAAGCACTGCGGGCCCGCGGAGGCACCCTGGTCGTCGTCGACCCGCGCCGTACGCGCACCGCCGCCCTCGCCGACCGCCACCTCGCGCCGCGCCCCGGCAGCGACGCGCTGCTGCTCGCAGCCCTCGCGCACACCCTGATCGAGGAGAAGCTGGCCGCCCCCGGCGCGCTGGAGGAACACATTGAGGGCATCGGGGAACTCGGCGCCGCGCTCGCGAGTTTCACTCCTGAGGCCGTGGCACCCGCATGCGACCTCACCGCCGCCGAGATCCGCACCCTCGCCCGCGAGCTCGCGGCCGCCCCCGCCGCCGCCGTCTACGGGCGGATCGGCAGCTGCACCGTCGAGTTCGGCACGCTGGCGAGCTGGCTGGTCGACGTACTCAACATCCTCACCGGCAATCTGGACCGGCCGGGCGGAGCACTCTTCCCGCTCTCCGCGACGGCTCCGGCGCCCCGCCCCGCGGGCCCGGGCAAGGGATTCGCCCTCGGCCGCTGGTCGAGCCGGGTCGGCGGCCACCCGGAGGTCAAGGGCGAATTTCCGATGGCTGCGCTCGCGGAGGAGATCGAGACCCCGGGCGACGGGCGGATCCGGGTGCTGCTCGCCATCGCCGCCAACCCGGTCCTGTCCGCACCCGACGGCGACCGGCTGGACCGGGCGCTGGCCGGGCTCGATTTCATGATCTCGATCGACCCGTACCTGAACGAGACCTCGAGCCACGCACACGTCGTCCTGCCCCCGCCGCCGCCCTCCCGGAGCGCGCACTTCGACTTCGCGTTCAACGGGTTCGCCGTCCGCAACCAGGCCCGGTACTCGCCCGCCGCCGTCCCGCTGGAGGACGGGCAGATGGACGAGTGCGAGATCCATGCGCGCCTGATCCTCGCCGTTTCCGGGCTGCACGGAGCGCCGCCGGAGGCCGTCGACGAGCGCGTCATTGCCGACAGCCTGGCCCGGGCCGTCGCCGATCCCCACTCACCGCTCCACGGCGGCGACCCGCAGGAACTCGCCCGCCGGTTGACGGGCGTCACCGGCCCCGAGCGGCGGCTCGACCTGATGCTGCGCACAGGGCCGTACGACCTGACCCTCGAGGATCTGCGGCAGGCGCCGCACGGCATCGACCTCGGCGCGCTGCGGCCCCGGCTCCCGGGCGTGCTCAAGACCCGCAGCGGCAGGATCGAGCTGCTCCCGGACCCGATCGCGGCCGAACTGCCCGGGCTGCGCGCGGCGCTCGCCGACCGCCCCGCCGCCCTGGTGCTCGTGGGCCGCCGCCACCTGCGGTCCAACAACAGCTGGTTGCACAACGTCCCGGCCCTCGTCGGAGGTTCCAACCGCTGCAGCCTCCACGTCCATCCGCAGGACGCGGACCGCCTCGGCCTCGTCGACGGAGGACAGGCCAGGATCACCGCCGACGGCGGCAGCCTGGAGGTGCCGGTCGAGGTCACCGACACCGTCCGGAGCGGAGTGGTGAGCCTCCCGCACGGGTGGGGCCACAACCGTGCCGGCTCGCGTCTGTCGGTGGCCGCCGCAGTGCCCGGCGTCAACGTCAACCAGCTGCTCGACGGCACCCGCAGGGACCGGCTGTCCGGCACGGCGGTGCTCAACGGCTTCCCCGTCGAGCTGGCACCCCTGCCCTGAGCTGGGGTTTTGCTCGTATTGCTCACGCGCAGACGTCTTGTTGGCGTACCGAGGGGGCACCTACCTTCCCCACATGCTGACCTTCCTCGGTTTCGCCATGATCGCGACTTTCCTGGTCCTGATCATGCTGAAGAAAATGTCGCCCATCGCGGCGCTCGTCCTCATCCCGGCACTCTTCTGCGTGTTTGCAGGTAAGGGCGCGCACCTCGGCGACTACGTCATCGACGGCGTCGGCAAGCTCGCTCCGACCGCCGCCATGCTGATGTTCGCCATCGTCTACTTCGGCGTGATGATCGACGTCGGCCTCTTCGACCCGATCGTCCGCGGCATCCTGCGCTTCTGCAAGGCGGACCCGATGCGGGTGGTGGTCGGGACCGCCGTCCTCGCCGCGATCGTCTCGCTCGACGGCGACGGATCGACCACCTTCATGATCACCGTCTCGGCCATGTACCCCCTCTACAAGCGCCTCGGCCTCAGCCTGGTGGTCATGACCGGCGTCGCCGCCACGGCCAACGGTGTCATGAACACCCTCCCCTGGGGCGGTCCGACCGCCCGCGCCGCCACCGCCCTCAAGCTCGACGCCGCCGACATCTTCGTCCCGATGATCCCGGCCCTCGCGGTGGGGCTCCTCTTCGTGTTCGTCCTGGCGTACGTCCTCGGCGTGAAGGAGCGCCGCCGGGTCGGCATGCTGGTACTGCCCGGCCAGGTCGAGCGGGAGCCTGCCGAGGAGGAGCTGGTCCCGGCCGCTCCCGTTGCCTCCGGTGCCTCTGCCTCTGCCTCGGCCTCTGCGCCTGCCCCTGCCCGCGCCTCGGCCCCCGCACCTGCCGAGGGCGGCGCCGTTTCTTCCGTCGAGGGTCCCGGGTCCGCGGCAGGCCTCGCTCTCGCCTCCGCCTCCGCCTCCGCCTCCGCCTCCGCCGCGCACGGGAGCGGCGAGGCCCCCGCCTCCGAGGAAGGCTTCCAGGGCCTGGACCCGCACCGCCCCACCTTGCGCCCCCGCCTGTACTGGTTCAACGCCGGCCTGACCATCGCCCTCCTCACCGCGATGATCATGGAGCTGCTGCCCATCCCCGTGCTGTTCCTGCTCGGCGCCGCCCTCGCGCTCACCGTCAACTTCCCGCACATGCCCGACCAGAAGGCCCGGATCGCGGCCCACGCCGACAACGTCCTGAACGTCGCCGGCATGGTCTTCGCCGCCGCCGTCTTCACCGGTGTCCTCACCGGCACCGGCATGGTCAAGCACATGGCCGACTGGCTCGTCGGCGCCATTCCCGAGGGGATGGGCCCGCACATGGCGCTGGTCACCGGCCTGCTCAGCCTGCCGCTCACCTACTTCATGTCCAACGACGGCTTCTACTTCGGCGTCCTGCCCGTCCTGGCCGAGGCCGGCGCCGCCCACGGGGTCTCCCCGCTCGAAATCGCCCGCGCCTCCCTCGTCGGCCAGGCGCTGCACATGTCGAGCCCGCTGGTTCCGGCCGTCTACGTCCTCGTCGGCATGGCCAAGGTCGAGTTCGGCGAACACACCCGATTCACCGTGAAATGGGCGGCTCTGACCTCGCTGGTGGTCCTGGCGGCAGGAATGCTTTTCGGCATCATCTGAGATCCCACGCCCCTGGCAGCCAAAAACTACCGGCGCTAGTTTGTAGGGTGTTGGAGAGGTCGGACCTACGCGCTCGTGCGTGCTCGGGAGGAATGCCATGAAGGCCCACGACGGGATGTACATCGACGGCGCGTGGCGGCCCGCCGCCGGTGGCGAGCTGATCGAGGTCGTGAACCCGGCCGACGGCCAGGTCATCGGCACGGTCCCGGCCGGTACGGAGGAGGACGTGGACGCGGCCGTACGGGCGGCCCGTGCGGCCTTCCCCGGCTGGGCGGCCACGCTTCCGGCCGAGCGGGGCGCCCTGATCGGCGCGCTGCGCGACGCGCTGCTGGCCCGCAAGGGCGAACTGACCGACACCATCACCGCCGAGCTCGGGTCCCCGCTCGGCTTCTCCAAGGCGGTCCACGTCGGATCGCCGCTCGCGGTGGCCGCCTCCTACGCCGAACTCGCCTCCTCGTACGCCTTCGAGGAGCGGATCGGGAACTCCACCGTGCTGCTGGAGCCGGTCGGGGTGGTCGCGGCCATCACGCCGTGGAACTATCCGCTGCACCAGGTCGTTGCAAAGGTGGCGCCCGCTCTCGCCGCCGGCTGCACCCTCGTCCTCAAGCCGGCCGAGGACACCCCGCTGACCGCGCAGCTCTTCGCCGAAGCCGTGCACGAGGCGGGCATTCCGGCCGGAGTCTTCAACCTTGTGACCGGTACCGGTCCGGTCGCGGGCCAGGCCCTCGCCGCGCATGAGGGGGTCGACCTCGTCTCCTTCACCGGCTCGACCGCGGTCGGCAAGCAGATCGGCGCCACGGCCGGCGCCGCCGTCAAGCGGGTCGCTCTCGAACTGGGCGGCAAGTCGGCCAACGTCATCCTGCCCGGCGCCGACCTGGCCAAGGCCGTCGCGGCAGGCGTCGGACACGTCATGAACAACAGCGGCCAGAGCTGCAACGCGCTCACCCGGATGCTCGTCCACCGGGACCAGTACGAGGAAGCCGTCTCCCTCGCGGCCGCCGCCGTCGCCGACTACCCCACCGGTGACCCCCGTGAGGCCGGCACCCGCGTCGGCCCGGTTGTCAACGCCAAGCAGCACGAACGCGTCCGCGGCTTCATCGCCCAGGGCGTGAAGGAAGGCGCGCGCCTGGTCGCCGGCGGGCCGGACGCGCCGCGGGAGCAGGGGTACTTCGTGGCGCCCACGGTGTTCGCCGACGTCACGCCCGACATGACCATCGCCCAGGAGGAGATCTTCGGCCCGGTGCTGTCGATCCTCCGCTACGAGGACGAGGAGGAGGCCCTCAGCATCGCCAACGGCACCGTCTACGGCCTCGGTGGCGCCGTCTGGGCCGCAGACGAGGCGACGGCCGTGGCTTTCGCGCGCCGTATGGACACCGGGCAGGTGGACATCAACGGCGGCCGCTTCAACGTGCTCGCGCCCTTCGGCGGCTACAAGCAGTCGGGCGTCGGCCGCGAGCTGGGCCCGCACGGTCTGGCCGAGTACCTCCACACCAAGTCCCTGCAGTTCTGATCCCACCGCCGGCTTCTGGTCCCACCGCCGGGATCCCAGCCCGGATCCCAGCCCGGATCCCAGCCCGGATCCCGGCCCGGCCCACCGCCGGGCCCGACACCCGGCCCGCCGCCCCGCCCGATCGCTTGCGAGCCCCGCCGCACCCGCCCAGTACCGGAAAGACGAGATGACGACCATGGTCCGCGCCGCCGTCCTGCCCGCCGTCGGAGCCCCGCTGGAGATACGGGACATCGTGCTTCCGAATCCCGGCCCCGGGCAGGTCCGGGTACGGCTCGCCGCCGCCGGGGTGTGCCACTCCGACCTTTCCCTGACCAACGGCACCATGCGGGTCCCCGTACCGGCCGTCCTCGGCCACGAGGGCGCGGGCACGGTCCTCGCGGTGGGGGAGGGCGTCACCCACGTCGCCCCCGGCGACGGCGTGGTGCTCAACTGGGCCCCGTCCTGCGGAGCGTGTCACCACTGCACGATCGGCGAGGTCTGGCTCTGCGCCACCGCGCTCGCCGGGGTCGGCGCGGTCCACGCCCACGACGCGCAGGGCACTGCACTGCACCCCGGGCTGAATGTGGCCGCCTTCGCAGAGGAGACCGTCGTCGCGGCCCACTGCGTGCTGCCCGCCCCCGACGGGATCCCGCTCGCCGAGGCCGCCCTCCTCGGCTGCGCCGTCCTCACCGGATACGGGGCCGTTCGGCACAGCGCCCAGGTCCGCCCCGGCGAGTCGGTGGCCGTCTTCGGAGTCGGTGGGGTCGGCCTCGCCGCCCTGCAGGCCGCCCGGATCGCGCAGGCGGGCCCGGTCGTCGCCGTCGACGTGTCCCCGGCCAAGGAAGAACTGGCGCGCGCGGCCGGGGCCACCGAGTTCGTCGTCGCCTCCGACACCACCGCCAAGCAGATCCGCGCGCTGACCGGCGGGCAGGGCGCGGACGTCGCAGTCGAGTGCGTCGGCCGGGCGGAGACCATCCGCGGAGCCTGGGAGTCGACCCGCCGCGGCGGCCGCACCACGGTCGTCGGCATCGGCGGCAAGGACCAGCAGGTCACCTTCCACGCCCTGGAGATCTTCCACTTCGCCCGCACCCTCACCGGCTGCGTCTACGGCAACAGCGATCCCGCCCGCGACCTCCCGGTGATCGCCGAGCACATCCGCGCCGGCCGCCTCGACCTCGGCGCCCTGGTCACCGACCGCATCACCCTGGACGACATCCCGGCGGCCTTCGACGCCATGCTCGCGGGCAAGGGCGGCCGCTCGCTCGTCGTCTTCTAGGGCGAGTCCTGGCCCTGTCCGAGGCGGCCGCCCGCCGTCGTGCGCCGCCCCCGGTGCCGGCGGGCGTCGTACAGGGACCAGTAGCCGTGCCCGTCGGCGGGGTACCCGTGGCCGAGCCGGTCCAACGCCTCGTCGCCCCGCGCGTCATCGAGCAGGACGAGGGCCCGTACCGCCTCGATCTGCATCTCGATCGACGCCCCGTGGCGCTGCAGGGCATCGACCATCGGGTAGGTGCCCGGCCGCCTGCAGGAGTGCGCGCGCCCGCACCACGTCGCCGGCTCGCACCGCGGTGATCAACTCGGTGTCCGTGTGCGTTACGCCGTTCCCTTCAACGCCTCGTACTGGAGGGCCAGCCCGTCCAGCAGCGCCGCCAGGCCCGTCTCGAAGGCGCCCTCGTCCACCTCGCGCCCGCGCTCCGCCAGCAGGTGGGCCTGGCCCAGGTGCGGGTAGTCCGCCGGGTCGTATGCCGCCCGGTCGTCCACGAAACCCCGGGCGAAGGAGGCCACCGCCGAACCCAGGATGAAGTACCGCATCAGCGCGCCGATCCTGGTCGCCTGCGCCGGTGACCATCCGGCCTCCGTCATCGCCCCGAACACCGCGTCCGCCAGCCGCAGTCCGGCCGGCCGGCGGCCCGGCCCGCGCGCCAGTACCGGCACGATGTTGGGGTGGTCCGCCAGCGCGTCCCGGTACGAGTGGGCCCACGCGTGCAGGGCCCCGCGCCAGTCCTGGCCGCCGTCGAACATCGACAGGTCGACCCGCGCGCTCACCGAGTCCGCCACCGCGTCCAGGATCTCGTCCTTGGTGCGGAAGTGGTTGTAGAGCGAGGGCCCGCTGACCCCGAGCGCGGCCGCCAGCCGTCGCGTCGACACCGCCTCCAGCCCCTCGGCGTCCACCAGGGCGCCGGCCGCCTCGACGATGCGGTCCCGGCTGAGAAGGGGCTTGCGCGGTCTGGCCATGCGCCACATAGTAGGGCCTGCCCGCCATAAACTACCGGTGCTAGTTAAAGGCGCCGAACCCGCCCCGGAGGTGCCCGGTGAACATGGAGCTGAGCGAGGAGCAGACCGCCGTCCGCCGGCTCGCCCGCGAGTTCACCGAGCGCGAGGTCGTCCCGTACGCCGCCGAATGGGACCGCGCCGAGAGCGTGGACCGGGGCATCGTGAAGAAGCTGGGCGCGCTCGGCTTCCTCGGCCTGACCGTCCCCGAGGAGTACGGCGGCTCCGGCGGCGACCACCTCGCCTACGTCCTGGTCACCGAGGAGCTCGGACGCGGCGACTCCGCCGTGCGCGGGATCGTCTCCGTCTCCCTCGGCCTGGTCGCCAAAACCATCGCCGCCTGGGGCACCGAGGAGCAGAAGCGCGCCTGGCTGCCCCGCCTGTGCTCCGGCGACGCGCTCGGCTGCTTCGGACTGACCGAGCCCGGCACCGGCTCCGACGCCGGCAGCCTCACCACCCGCGCCGTGCGCGACGGGGACGCGTACGTCCTGGACGGCACCAAGATGTTCATCACCAACGGCACCTGGGCCGATGTGGTGCTGCTCTTCGCCCGCACCGGCGGCGAGCCCGGCCACCGCGGAGTCTCCGCCTTCCTCGTCCCCACCGGCACCCCGGGCCTGACCCGCCGCGAGATCCACGGCAAACTCGGCCTGCGCGGCCAGGCCACCGCCGAACTCGTCCTCGACGGAGTCCGCGTGCCCGCCTCCGCGATGCTGGGCCCGCAGGGCAAGGGCTTCTCGGTCGCCATGTCCGCCCTCGCCAAGGGCCGGATGTCGGTCGCCGCCGGCTGCGTCGGCATCGCACAGGCAGCCCTGGATGCGGCGCTCTCGTACGCTGCCCAGCGCGAGCAGTTCGGCAAGCCGATAGCCCACCACCAGCTGGTCCAGGAGCTCATTGCCGACATCTCGGTCGACGTGGACGCCGCCCGGCTGCTGACCTGGCGGGTCGCCGACCTGATCGACCGCGGGCAGCCCTTCGCCACCGAGTCCTCCACTGCCAAGCTCTTCGCCTCCGAGGCCGCCGTGCGCGCCGCGAGCAACGCCCTCCAGGTGCACGGCGGGTACGGCTACATCGACGAGTACCCGGCGGGCAAGCTGCTGCGCGATGCCCGCGTGATGACCTTGTACGAGGGCACCAGTCAGATCCAGAAGCTGCTCATCGGCCGCGCCCGCACCGGGGTTTCGGCCTTCTGAGACAGGCTGAGTACCCGCATGAGTATGTGTGCGGATGTGCTCCGCGGCGGTCCGCCCGATGCTCGAACCATGAACGAGACACCGGTCAAGCAGCAGAGCACGGGGGCGTACTACGGCCAGGCCGTCGCCTCCTTCGGCATCGCCATCGGCGCCGTGGCCGTGGGGATCTACAACCTGGAGGTGGACGGCTGGGTCCGGGCCTTTCTCGGCATCGCGGTCCTCTACCTCACCACCTCGGCCTTCACCCTCGCCAAGGTCGTCCGCGACCGCCAGGAGGTCACCCAGATCGTCAGCCGGGTGGATCAGGCCCGGATGGAGAAGATCATGGCTGAGTACGACCCCTTCGCGCCGAAGTAGCCGGGTCGACGGGTGCGCGTGTCGGGCGCGCCCGTCGCGCGCCTCGCGCCCGACAGTGCTAAGCGCTTGCTCACCTTCCGGTAGGGTGTTCACTTCCACACGGTGAAGGGTGAGTGAGCGATGGGCAGCGCGGAGGATACGGTCGACGGCTACCGGCCGTGGTCCGAGGTCACCCCCGACGCCGCGCGGCGGCTGCTCGTCGCGGCCGTGGAAGCGTTCGCCGAGCGTGGGTACCACGCCACCACCACACGTGACATCGCGGGCCGTGCCGGTATGAGCCCGGCCGCGCTGTACATCCACTACAAGACCAAGGAAGAGCTGCTCCACCGGATCAGCCGGATCGGCCACGACAAGGCGCTGGAGATCCTGACCACCGCCGCCGACGGCCCCGGCCGCCCCGCCGACCGGCTCGACGCCGCCGTGCGGTCCTTCGTGCGGTGGCACGCGGCGCACCACACCACCGCGCGCGTGGTCCAGTACGAGCTCGACGCCCTCGCGCCGGAGCACCGCTCCGAGATCGTGGCGCTGCGCCGGCTGAGCGATGCCGCCGTGCGCCGCATCCTCGCCGACGGGGTGGCCTCGGGGGAGTTCGACGTCCCCGACGTGCCGGGTACCACGCTCGCCGTACTGTCGCTGTGCATCGACGTGGCCCGCTGGTTCAGCGTCGCCGGGCAGCGCACGCCCGACGAGGTCGGCGGACTCTACGCCGACCTCGTGCTCCGCATGGTGGCCGCGCGGCCGACCCCCGCGCCGTAGCCCGTAGGGGCTTCAGAAGTAGTAACGCGACACCGACTCCGCCACGCACACCGGCTTGTCGCCGCCCTCCCGCTCGACCGTGACCACGGCCGTGACCTGTACGCCGCCGCCCGCCTCCGTGACCTCCGTGATCACCGCGGTGGCGCGCAGCCGTGAACCGACCGGGACCGGCGCCGGGAAACGCACCTTGTCCGTCCCGTAGTTGAGGCCCATCCGCATGCCCTCGACCCGCATGATCTGCGGTACCAGGCTGGGCAGCAGGGACAGCGTCAGATAGCCGTGCGCGATGGTGGAGCCGAAGGGTCCGCCCGCCGCGCGCTCCGGGTCCACATGGATCCACTGGTGATCGCCGGTGGCGTCGGCGAAGAGGTCGATCCGCTTCTGGTCCACCTCCAGCCACTCGCTGGGGCCGAGCGGTTCGCCGATCCCGGCGTGCAGCTCCTCGGCGGACGTGAAGACCTTCGGCTCGGCCATGCCCTGTTCCTGTCTCTCGCGGACGACTGACGGACGAATAAGCGCTTGCTCAGCATGCTGGGGCCCGCATGCGTATGTCAACGGACCTCCGACTACGCTCGACCGGGTGCCGCAGATTCCCGAGAAAATTCACGAACTCACCGTCGGCCAGCTGTCCGCCCGCAGCGGTGCGGCCGTCTCCGCGCTCCACTTCTACGAGGCCAAGGGCCTGATCAGCAGCCGCCGCACCTCCGGCAATCAGCGCCGCTACACCCGCGACGCCCTGCGCCGGGTGGCCTTCGTCCGCGCCGCCCAGCGCGTGGGCATCCCGCTCGCCAGCATCCGTGAGGCGCTGGCCCAACTGCCCGAGGAGCGCACCCCCAACCGCGAGGACTGGGCCCGCCTCTCCGAGGCCTGGCGCGCCGAACTCGACGAGCGCATCACCCGGCTCGGCCGCCTGCGCGACCACCTGACGGACTGCATCGGCTGCGGCTGCCTCTCGATGGAGACCTGCGCGCTGTCCAACCCGGACGACGTCTTCGGCGAGCGCCTCACCGGCTCGCGGCTGTAGCCGCCGTCCGCGCCACCAGGCCCCGGGCCGCCGCCACCAGTTCGGCGTTCGACCGCGCCGGTCGCCCGTCCGGCAGCCGCGTCACATCGCCCACGCCGGTGCGCGCGCCCGTGCCGCACCGAGCGGCCAGCCGCAGCACCGGCCAGGCGGCCGCGTCCCGCCCGTGGAGCAGCACCGGCACCGGCGGCAGCCCGCGCAGCCCCGCCACCAGGGCCGGATCGGCCGCAGCGAGCTCGGCCGAGAGCCGGACCCGCCCGGGCTCGCGCACCGGCCACGCCAGGAACCGGGCCAGCGGATCCGGCCCGGCCGCACCGCCCAACGCCACCACCGCGTCCACGGCGACGCCCCGCGCGAGCAGGGCGTCGGCCAGCTCGGCGGCTCCCGGCTGCCCGAAGTCCACCGCGGCCCGGTCCGGCAGCACCGTCCACGAGGCCACCCGCTCCAGCCGCCCCGCCGGATCGGGCTCGGCCGCGATGCTCGCCGACACCGAGAGTGCTACGCCGACCCCCGTGCGCCGCAGCACTTCCAGCACCGGCCCGACCACCCGCGGCGAGAGGCTTTCCCGCCCGCACGGGGTGCGCGGGTGCACCAGTACCTCCCCGGCTCCGGCGGCGACAGCGGCCAGGGCCGAATCCGCCAGCGCCTGCGGCGACAGCGGGACGGCCGGGCCGTCGGCGGCGCTCCGCGAGCCGTTCACCGACACCGACACCGACACGGACGTGGACGTGGACGTGGATTTCGACGCCTGGGCCCTCATGCGGCTCCCGCCGTCGGGACGTCCGCCAGGGCCGGTCTGGGCACCACGATCCCGCAGCCCGCACACACCGGCCCGTCCCAGGCCAGCGCACCCGCCCAGGGGCCGACCGGGGCCACCGCCGGCCAGTGCAGTTCGATGTCCCCGCAGACCGGGCACGCCGTCCCCGGCTCCGACTCCAGCGCCCGCACGAGCCTGCGCAGCACCTCGCCCAGCGTCCCCTCCGGGCGCACCCCCGGATCCGCGCACCGCACCACCGCGTCCCCGCTCCCTCCCCACGCCCACTCCGGGCGGCGCAGGCCGTGGTGCTTCTCGCGCCGGCGCCGTTCCGCGAACTGCCGTTCGTACTCGAGCCAGACCGCCCGCGCGTCCTCCAGCTCCTCCAGTGCGGCGACCAGCCGCAGCGGATCGGCTCCCCGGTCCTCGGGGGCGATCCCGTGCCGGTCGCACAGGTGCCACCACGTGGCCCGGTGCCCGTACGGCGCGAACCGCTCGAGGCAGCGGCGCAGCGAGTGGCGCCGCAAAGCCCGGTCATTGCGCGCGTCGCGCACCTGGTAGGCCAGACTCCGGAATCCCGCCATCACACCATCACCTCCGCCGATGTGCCCAACATGCCCGGTCGGAGGCGGGCGCATGCGGGGGCGGTCGAGGCGTGCGGGTGGCACATGGCCAGAAGTCAGCGCCCCATGCGCCCCGCGGACACCACCACCCGTGCCAGTTCCTCGTGGCAGATGTCGCTGTGCGCCCCCGACGGGGCACCGCCGCGCCGCACCACGGAGCCCGCGTCCACACTGACGCAACCGGTCGCCGGCACCCCCTGGCGCAGGACGGTGTCGAGGCTCAGCCGGGGCGCGCCCGGGACCGCCTGGACCCCGTCGTGACCGATGGCGCCCCACCGCTCGTCGAAACCCAGCAGTCCGGCCGAATCCCCTGCCATCCGGGAGGCCAGCGGGTAGAAGACCTTGAGGGCCGAGTCGTGCGGGGAATGGCAGGCGACCACCGGCCCGTCGACCCGGCGCTGGAGGCCGCGCAGGGAGCCGCCGCTGTTCTTGTCGTGCGGCAGCCGGTCGGCGAATGCGTAGTGGGAGAAGGCCCCCTGGAGCAGGGTCACGGACTTCACGTACCGGGCCCGGTCCGGCACCGCGCGCAGCGAGAAGGACACCACCCGCGCCCCGAAGCTGTGCCCGATGAGGTGGAACCGCAGCGCCGGGCGGGCGGCCGCCAGTTCCGTCAGCACCGGGCCGAGTCCGCGCTCGCCCACCACCCCCGCCCGCTTCTTCATCTTGTAGTAGGCCGCCTGCCGCAGCAGCTCCTTGGCCCCGCCCCACAGGCCGCGCAGCCCGCCGCCGATGCTGAGGCCCGGACCGCCGGTGTCCACCGGGGCCGGTGCGCCCGCCCGGATCAGGGCGACGGACAGGGCCCGGCACACCTCCAGCACATCGTCCGTGAAGATCGCCGGCACCGACGGGGCGATCACGGCCGGGACCGCGTCCACCCCCGCCAACTCGCGCACGAGGGCGCCGAACTCGATGAAGGCGGCCGCCGAGTCGGGCCGCTCCTCCAGCAGTTCCGCCACCCGGTCCAACTCGGACCGCCGATCGGGCCAGAACTCCCCGAGCGCCCGGCGGGTGATCGGGTCAAGCGCCGTACCGGGGCCGGGGCCGGGTGCCGTGAGTACGCCGGGTGCGTCGAAGTCGGGTATCGGCTCGTCGGAGAACCGCATCGCGGGCCAGACGACACCCACGTACCCCAGGCGCACCCCTGACCCCACCAGCCCCGGGAAGGGGGCGAAGAACCGGTCGTAGAGCCGCGTCGCCGTGGACCGGTCGCTGTTCCAGCCGTGCGCGAAGACGAGTATGTCCGTGGCCTCCATCCGGGCCACCGTCCCCTGCGTGGCCCGGTCGACGTCCCCTTCGGAGTCGAAGGTCAGCTCCGCGTACGGCCCGACCTCGATCCCGGCCCCGATCCCGGCCCCGAGCCGCATCCCGCCGCCGATGTCCGCCATGACGTCCCCCTCCACGCCGTGCCTCCGGTGCAGTCAGCATCCTGCGGCGGCGCCCGTGCGGCCAGCCCCCTGACGCGGTCGGCTCACGGGTAGAGCAGGTACTGCTCGCGCACCACCCCGAAGCGCGCCAGTCCAGCCGCCCAGTCGCCTACCACCTCGTCCACGTCCGCGCCCGCGTCCACGAGCGTCCGCACCCGGTCCGAGCCGGTCAGCCGGTCGATCCAGTGGTCCGCGCGCCAGCCGAAGCCGCTCCAGACCCGCCGCGCCGTGATCAGCAGCCCGATCCCGGTCCGTACCGGGTCGAAGGCCGCCCGGTCGTGCACGATCAGCCGGACCCCGCCGCACACCTTCCCCACGTGCTTGGAGAAGCTCGGTGTGAAGTACGCCTCCCGGAACCACACCCCGGGCAGCCCCAGTCCGTTCGCCGCCTCCGCCCACCGCCGGTCGATGCCCTCGGCCCCCAGCACTTCGAAGGGCGTGGTGGTCCCGCGCCCCTCGGACAGGTTCGTCCCCTCGAACAGGCAGGTACCGGCGTACGTGAGGGCCGTGTCCGGAGTCGGCATGTTCGGGCTCGGCGGCATCCACGGCAGCCCCGTCTCCCCGAAGAACGACTCGCGCCGCCACCCGGACAGGGGCACCGTCCGCAGCCGGACCGGCTTGTCCGCCAGGAACTCGCCGTTGAAGAGCCGGGCCAGTTCGGCCGCCGTCATCCCGTGCGCGAGCGCGATCGGCTCCCGGCCGACGAAGCTCGCGTACGGCCGCTCCAGTACGGGCCCCGCGGCCCGTCGGCCGCCCACCGGATTGGGCCGGTCCAGCACCACCACCGCCTTGCCGGCGAGCGCGGCCGCGCGCATGCAGTCGTAGAGGGTCCAGATGTAGGTGTAGAAGCGGGCCCCGACGTCCTGGATGTCGAAGACGACGGTGTCGATCCCGGCCGCCGTGAAGACGTCGGCGAGCTGCTGTCCGCTCCGGCCGTACGTGTCGTACACCGGCAGCCCGGTCGCCGGGTCCCGGGACGCCCCCTCGGACCCGCCCGCCTGCGCCGTCCCGCGGAACCCGTGCTCGGGTCCGAACACCGCGACCAGGTCGACCCGTTCGTCCGAGTGCAGTACGTCGACCAGGTGCCGCGCGTCCGCCGTGATCCCGGTGGGGTTGGTGACCACTGCGACCTTCTCCCCGGCCAGTGCCGCGTACCCGTCCGCGGCCAGCCGCTCGAAACCGGTACGCACCCGGCCGGCCGCTCCGGGGGCTTCACGGGCCCCGAGGGCCTCACGGGTCCCGGTGGCCCCGGCGCTCCCCGACGCCCCCAGGGCGCCCCCCGACCCGATGGCCCCCGCCAGCCCCAGCACCCCGCGTCGCGACAGCGTCATCCGGCCACGCTACGAGCCGCGCCCCTTTCCTCCGGACATACCGACTGGTTAGTCTGCCCACCATCCGGCATCCGGCCGCACGAGAGGTGGACCGCGTGAGCGCGTACCAGGACCAGCGAGTCGTCGTCACCGGCGCGGGCGGCGGCATCGGCGCCGCCCTCGCGCACCGCTTCGCGGCCGAGGGCGCCACGGTGGTGGTCAACGACCTCGACCCGGCCAAGGCCGCCGCCGTCGCGGGGAGCATCGGCGTGCGGGCGATCCCGGTGCCGGGCGACGCCTCGGCCGTCGTGGCCGAGGCCCGCGAGGCCCTCGGCGGGACGGTCGACGTCTACTGCGCCAACGCCGGGCTCGCCTCGGGCGGCGACGCCTTCGCCGACGAGGCCGTCTGGGAGGCGGCCTGGGACACCAACGTCATGGCTCACGTGCGCGCCGCCAGGCTGCTGCTGCCGGACTGGCTGGAGCGGGGGAGCGGCCGCTTCGTGTCCACGGTCTCGGCCGCCGGGCTGCTGACCATGATCGGAGCGGCCCCGTACAGTGTCACCAAGCACGGTGCGCTCGCCTTCGCCGAATGGCTCTCGCTGACCTACCGCCACCGCGGCGTCGAGGTCCACGCCATCTGCCCGCAAGGGGTGCGCACCGACATGCTGACCGCCGCGGGCTCGGCGGGCGAACTCGTTCTCGCGCCGACCGCGATCGAGCCGGAAGCGGTCGCGGACGCGCTGTTCGACGGTATGGAGAAGGGCCGATTCTTGATCCTGCCGCACCCCGAGGTCGCCGACTTCTACGCCGCCCGCGCCACCGAGCCGGACCGCTGGCTGAGCGGCATGAACCACCTCCAGCGGAAGTGGGAGACCCGGTGACCCGCTCCCGGGCCACCGGGATCGCGCAGGCCGCGCAGGCCGCGCAGGCCGCGCAGGCCGCGCAGGCCGCCCCGGCTTCCCGGTACGCCGCGAAGCCCTGGCTCGGGCGGCTCACCGAGACCCAGCGGGCGCCCGTCGACCCGGCGCCCACTGTGCTGCACGCCTTCCGGGAGGCCGTCGCCCGGGCCCCCGAGTGCACCGCGCTGGCCTACTTCGACGGCCGGATCGGCTACGCGGAGGCCGACGCACTCTCCGACTCCGTCGCCGCCCACCTCGCGGAGCACGGCGTGCGCCGCGGGGACCGGGTCGCGGTCATGCTGCAGAACACCCCGCACTTTGTGCTCGCCGTCCTCGCCGCCTGGAAGGCCGGGGCCGTCGTCGTCCCGCTCAACCCCATGTACAAGTCAGGCGAAGTCGGGCACATCCTGCGCGACTCCGGGGCCGTCGCGCTGGTCTGCGAAGGCCGCGCCTGGACGGCGTACCTGCGCGAGGCCGCGCGGGACAGCGCCGTGCGGACCGTACTGACCGCGTCGGACCTGGACTTCCAGACGCGCGACGACCCGCGCGTCTTCGGCCCGGTGCCAGGACCGGCGCAGGTGCCAGGGCCAGGGCCGGTGACGGTGCCCCGGACGGTGCCGGACCCTGCCGCGGCCCCCGCCCGCCCGTTCGTGCCCGCCCAGGCGCAAGCGCCGGACGCGGTGCCCGGCCCGAGGCTCTCTGCCGGCCCGGCCACCGCCGAAGCCGCCGCTGCCGGCCCGGGCGCCGCCGACTTCGTCACCGTGGCCCGCAGCGGGCGATCCGCGCCGGACGGCCCGCACCTCACCGCCGCCGACACCGCCCTGATCAGCTACACCTCCGGGACCAGCGGCACCCCCAAGGGCGCGATGAACCAGCACGGCGCGCTCACGTACAACGCCGTCCGGCAGGTCACCTCCCACCCCCTTCCGGAGGGCGCCGGCTACTTCGCCCTCGCACCCCTCTTCCACATCACCGGCATGGTCTGCGAGCTCGCCGCCTGCTTCACCAACGCCGGCACCCTGGTCCTCGCCCACCGCTTCGACGCGGGCGCCGTCCTCGACGCCTTCCTCGAGCACCGCCCCGCCCACACCGTCGGCCCGGCCACCGCCTTCATGGCCCTCGCCGCCCACCCCGGGGTCACGCCCGACCACTTCGCCTCGTTCCAGGTGATCTCCTCCGGTGGCGCCCCGCTCCCGCCCGCCCTCGTCGAGCGCCTGCGCACGGCTTTCGGCTTCTACCTCCGCAACGGCTACGGGCTCACCGAGTGCACCGCCCCCTGCGCCAGCGTGCCCGTGCACCTCGAAGCTCCCGTCGACCTCGCCTCCGGCACCCTCTCCGTGGGTCTGCCCGGCGCCGACACGACCGTCCGCATCCTCGACGAGCGGGGCGCCGAGGTGCCCTTCGGGGAGACCGGCGAGATAGCAGTCCGCGGCCCCCAGGTGGTGCCCGGCTACTGGGGCCTGCCCGCCGACACGGCCAAGGCCTTCCCGGACGGCGAACTGCGCACCGGGGACGTCGGATTCATGGACCCGGACGGCTGGCTCTACGTCGTCGACCGCAAGAAGGACATGATCAACGCCTCCGGCTTCAAGGTCTGGCCGCGGGAGGTCGAGGACGTGCTGTACACCCATCCCGCCGTCCGTGAGGCCGCCGTGGTCGGCGTCCCGGACGCGTACCGCGGGGAGAGCGTGAAGGCGTATGTGAGCCTGCGTCCCGGTGCCTCGGTGAAGCCGGAGGAACTGTCCGCGTACTGCGCCGAGCGCATCGCCGCGTACAAATACCCGCGCCAGGTCGAGATCCTGCCTGTTCTTCCGAAGACGACCAGTGGCAAGATCCTGCGACGGGAACTGCGCGATCGCGGCTGAAAACATTCGGACGGTCGTACAGCTGGTCCTCGTGACCAGGCAGGAATCAGGAAGGGAAGGTCAGCGCCATGGCGGCCAGGACCACGGAACCAGCAGGCACGCACGAAGCCCCGGTACCGCAGCGGCTGCTGGCCGTCGCCACCCGGCTCTTCGCCGAGCGCGGCTACGACCGCACCTCGGTCCAGGAGATCGTCGAGGCGGCCGGCGTCACGAAGGGCGCGCTCTACCACTACTTCGGGTCCAAGGACGACCTGCTGCACGAGGTGTACGCGCGGATGCTGCGGCTCCAGCAGCAGCGCCTGGACGCGGTGGCCGACTCCGACGCGCCCGTCGAGGAGCGGTTGCGCGCCGCGGCCGCCGACGTGGTCGTCACCACCATCGAGAACCTCGACGACGCGATGATCTTCTTTCGGTCGATGCACCAGCTCAGCCCGGAGAAGTTCAAGCAGGTACGGGCGGAGCGGCGGCGCTACCACGAGCGCTTCCGGGCGCTGGTCGAGGAGGGTCAGCGTACGGGGGTGTTCTCCAGTGCCACCCCCGCGGACCTGGTGGTGGACTACCACTTCGGGTCCGTCCACCACCTGTCCACCTGGTACCGGGAGGACGGCCCGCTCACGCCGCAGCAGGTCGCCGACCACCTCGCCGACCTGCTGCTGCGCGCACTGCGTCCGTAGCCCGCCCACCGCCGGGCCCTGGGCGGTCCGCCGCCCCGGCAGTCCCTCCGGGAGCCGTCGGCGCCCGCCTCGGAGCCGACGAGCGCGGAGTCATGCGAACGGGGCCCTCCCGTCGTACGGATCCCCCCAGGTCCGTACGACGAGAGGGCCCCTCGGGACGCCTCGGGAGCCGACCGCTACGGGGCGACCTTCAGCAGCTTGTTCGCCGTGCCCGCCGACGGGTTGGTGATGGCACCGGAGGTGGCGGCCCCCGTCAGCCCCGCGGCCGTCTGCGCCGGAGTCGAGTCCGGGTGCGCGGCCAGGTAGAGCGCCGCAGCGCCCACCACGTGCGGGGTGGCCATGGACGTGCCGGAGATGGTCTTCGTCCCCGTGTCACTGTCGTTCCAGGAGGACGTGATGTCCGAGCCCGGCGCGTACAGGTCCACCACGGAGCCGAAGTTGGAGAACGAGGACTGCTCGTCGTCGATCGTGCTGGACGCCACCGTGATGGCCTCCGGAACCCGGGACGGCGAGCCCTGACCGGCGTCGGCCGACTCGTTGCCCGCTGCCACGGCGAAGGTGACGCCGGAGGCGATGGCCCGGCGCACCGCTTCGTCGAGGGCCTCGTCGGCGCCGCCGCCCAGGCTCATGTTGGCCACCGAGGGGCCCTTGTGGTTCTGCGTGACCCAGTCGATGCCGGCGACGACCTGCTCGGTGGTGCCCGAGCCGTTGTCGTCGAGCACCCGCACCGCGACGATCTTCGCCTTCTTGGCGACGCCGTGCTCGGTGCCCGCGATGGTGCCGGCCACGTGGGTGCCGTGGCCGTTGCCGTCGTCGGCGCTCTCGTCGTTGTCGATGGCGTCGAAGCCGGACGTGGCGCGGCCGCCGAAGTCCTTGTGGGTGGTGCGGACGCCGGTGTCGATGACGTAGGCCGTCACCCCCTCGCCGCCGCCGTCGGGGTAGTTGTACTTCTTGTCGCCCGCCTGGGCGGTCTGGTCGATCCGGTCCAGCCCCCATGACGGCGGGTTGGGCTGGGAGGCCTTGATGGTGAACTTCTTGTTCTGCACGACCTTGCCGACGGCCGGGTCCGCGGCCAGCCGCTTGGCCTCGGTCTCGCTCAGGCCGTCGGCCGAGAAGCCGTTGACCCCGGAGCCGTAGGAGCGCTTCAGCTCGCCGCCGTACTTGCGGGCGAGCTGTTCCTTGTTCGCGGATGCGTCGAGTATGACGACGTAGCTACCGCTGATCGCGCCGGGTGCGCCGAGGCCGTACACGGTGCCTTCGGCCGGTGCAGCAGCCCCCGCGAAGGGGGAGGCGAGCAGGGTCACCGCAGCAGCTGCGGCTGCTCCCGTGCCGACTGCCGCGTACCGGAATCCGCGCGAGCGCTTGTGAGTTGCCATCTGGAGGGTACTCCTCGTGTTGACGTTGGGGGCGTCAGACCTTCTGGAGAACCCTGTTCCGATTGACAGGCGCAAATCAAGAACACCTTGGGGTTGAGGGCTTATTCAACAAGGTTTCTTAAAGGGTCCCCCGCATCGCCTTCACCCCGCACATTGGTTCTCGCGAACTCCTGCACGATTCCCACACGTTCACGGTCGACCGGCCGCGTACCGCTTCAACTCCCGCCGCGCCAAAGACCGCTGGTGCACCTCGTCGGGCCCGTCGGCCAGCCGCAGGGTCCGCGCCGCCGCCCACAGCTCGGCCAGCGGGAAGTCCTGGCTCACTCCGCCCGCGCCGTGCAACTGCACCGCGTCGTCGAGGATCCGCACCACCGCGCGCGGGGTCGCGATCTTGATGGCCTGGATCTCGGTGTGCGCGCCCCGGTTCCCGACCGTGTCCATCAGCCAGGCCGTCTTGAGCACCAGCAGCCGCAGCTGCTCCACCGTGACCCGGGCATCGGCGATCCAGTTCTGTACGACGCCCTGGGCGGCCAGCGGCTTACCGAAGGCGGTACGTTCCACCGCGCGCCGGCACATCAGCTCGATGGCCCGCTCCGCCATCCCGATCAGCCGCATGCAGTGGTGGATGCGGCCCGGGCCGAGCCGGGCCTGGGCGATGGCGAAGCCGCCGCCCTCCTCGCCGATCAGGTTCGCCGCCGGGACCCGGGCCCCGTCGAAGACGACCTCGGCGTGGCCGCCGTGGTCGTGGTCCTCGTACCCGTACACCGTCATCGCGCGGCGCACCTCGACACCCGGGGTGTCGCGCGGCACCAGGATCATCGACTGCTGACGGCGCGGATCGGCACCCTCCGGGTCGGTCTTGCCCATCACGATGAAGATCTTGCAGTCCGGGTTCATCGCTCCCGAGATGAACCACTTGCGGCCGGTGACCACGTACGCGTCGCCGTCCGCCGAGCGCTCGATCCGCGTCTCGATGTTCGTGGCGTCCGAGGAGGCCACCTCGGGCTCGGTCATCGCGAACGCGGACCGGATCTCCCCGGCCAGCAGGGGCTCCAGCCACTGCTTCTTCTGCTCTTCGTTCCCGAACTGGGCGAGCAGCTCCATGTTTCCGGTGTCCGGGGCGGCGCAGTTGGTGGCCATCGGAGCCAGGTGCGGGCTGCGGCCGGTGATCTCGGCGAGCGGCGCGTACTGGAGGTTGGTCAGCCCCGCGCCCTGCTCGGCGCCGGGAAGGCTGTGCTGGTCCACGTAGAAGAGGTTCCACAGGCCCTGGCGGCGCGCCTCGGCCTTCAGTTCGCCGAAGACGGCCGGAGTGTCCCAGGGCGAGGCCAGCCGTGCGCGCTGCTCGGCGGCGACGGGCTCCGCCGGGTAGACGTACTCCTGCATGAACGCGAGCAGCCGCTCGCGGAGTTCCTCGGTCCGGGGGTCGAATGCGAAATCCATGGGTGAGTGCCTCAGCCTTCCTGGTGGTCCTGGTCCTGGTCCTGGTCCTGGCGGTCCTGGAGCGTGGTCAGTCCGTGCTCGATGAAGACCGGGACCAGCTCGCCGATCCGGTCGAAGCCCGCCCCGACGGTCTGCCCCAGCGTGTAGCGGTAGTGGATGCCCTCGAGGATCACGGCGAGCTTGAACCAGGCGAAGGCCGTGTACCAGGCGATCGCGCCGGTGTCCCGGCCGGAACGGGCGGCGTACCGCTCGACGAGCTCGGCCGGCGTCGGATGGCCCGGAGCCCCGCTCGTCGTGCTGACCGGCGATCCGCTCAGACCCAGGTCCGAGCTGTACATCACGAGCAGTCCGAGGTCGGTCAGCGGATCCCCGAGCGTGGACATCTCCCAGTCCAGCACCGCCCGGATCGTGTCGTCAGGCCCGCCGATCAGCACGTTGTCGAGCCGGAAGTCCCCGTGCACCACGGTCGGGGCGGGGGATTCGGGCAGCCTGCGGCCGAGCGCGCCGTGCAGCTCGTCGATCCCGGCGAGCTCCCGGCCCCGGGAGGCGGCGAGCTGCTTGGCCCAGCGCCGCAGCTGCCGGTCGAGGAAGCCCTCCGGCCGGCCGAAGTCGCCCAGGCCCACCGCCTCCGGGTCCACCGCGTGCAGGTCGACCAGGGTGTCCACCAGGCCCAGCACCGCCCGCCGGGTCCGCTCCGGGCCGAGCGCGGCGAGCTGCTCGGCCGTCCGGTAAGGCACCCCGTCCACGTACTCCATGACGTAGAACGGCGAGCCGAGCACGGACTCGTCCTCGCACAGCAGCACCGGCTCCGGCACCGGAACGGCCGTGCCGTGCAACGCCTCGATCACCCGGTGCTCGCGCCGCATGTCGTGCGCGGTGGCCAGTACGTGGCCCAGGGGCGGTCGGCGGACCACCCAGCGGGCGGTCCCGTCCGTGATCTCGTACGTGAGATTGGACCGGCCGCCCTCGATGAGCCGGCCGCGCAGCGTTCCGGAGACGAGTCCCGGCCGGGCCCGGTCGAGATGACCGCGCAGTCGCTCCAGATCCAGGCCGCGTGGGTCGGCCGGGGCTGAGGTCATGGTGCGCACCTCCGTGCGAGTCGACGAGGGGAAGAGCGGCGGTGCGTCGGAGCACCGTCGCGAGCCATCATGCCGACCAGTCGGTATGTCGTCCAGAGTGCGGGCGGAAAGAAGCCCTTCCGGAGCCCTTCCGGCGCCCCTGCGGAGCCCTTGGGGCCCTTCCGCCCGGCCGCCTCAGGCGTGGCAGAGGATCGGTGTCCCGCCGTTCATGACCGTCATGTCCGTCAGGACCGCCAGGATGTCCAGGGGCGCCCCCTCGGGCTTCCCGGCCAGTTCCGCGTACGCCCGGTGCACGTTGGCGACGAGCCGCTCGCTCTCGCGCCAGGCGGCGAACTCGCCGAGATCGGCCTGCTGGGCCACCTCCAGCGGGGACAGCCCCTTCGTCCGCCCCTCCCGGGCGAGCTCGGCCACGTACCGCAAGTAGCGCTCGGTGGCGTCGTAGGCCGAGGGGTCGGTCAGTGGCCCGTGGCCCGGCACGACGGTCTCCGCGTCCAGCGAGCGCAGCAGTTCCAGCGCCCGCAGCGAGCCGGCGAGGGAGCCCATCGCCAGGAACGGGGTGCCGCCGGCGAAGACCAGGTCGCCGGTGAACACCACCCGCTGCGCGGGCAGCCACACCACCGAGTCGCCGGTGGTGTGCGCGACACCCGGGTGGACGACCCGTACCTCGATCGTGCCGACGTGCAGGGTCGCCCGGTCGCTGTAGGTGAGGTCCGGCGGGACGATGTCGATCGCGCCGAAGTCCGTGGCGGGCCAGATCATCTCCAGCTGGTGCCCGGCGGCGAGCTGCTCGGACCGCGCGTTGTCGTGCCCGAGGATCAGCGCCTCGGGGACGAAGACGCCGTTGCCGTAGGTGTGGTCGCCGTGGTGGTGGGTGTTGACCACGGTGCGGGGGAGCGGCACCCCGGCCGCCACGACCGCGTCGCGCAGCGCCAGGGCCCGCCGCTCGGTGGCGGCGGTGTCGACGAGCAGGGTGCGGCCCCCGTCGCTCACGAACCCCGCGTTGTTGAGGCACCAGCCGCCGTCCGGCTGGACGTAGGCGTGCACCCCCTGCGCGGGCTGGACGAGGTAGGGCTCTTCGACGGACATCTGCGCTCTCCCCGGGTCGCTGTGACGAACGGTCAGCATCCTGCCAGCCGTCGCAGCGCCGGGGGAGGGTGGGTGCCGCTCCCGGCCGGACCCTCAGTCAGTGGTCGTCGTAGTGCCCGTCGTGCTCCGCGTGCCGGTGTCCGTCGTGCAGGTAGTCCACGTGGTCGCCGTGCCGGACCGACTCGTGTCCGCAGCCCGTGCCGTGCGCGTGCGCGTGGCCGTCGTGCGCCGTGTGCCCGCCGGGCTCGCACTCGTCCCAGTGGCCCGAGTGCTCCCGGTGGAGATGGCCGTCGTGGGCGTAGTCGACGTGGTCGCCGTGCGAGACCGCCTGGTGGCCGCAGTCCGCGCCGTGCGTGTGCTGGTGCGTGGGATGTTCGTGGTGCAGGGTCGTCATGGCGCCGAGGTTAGTGTGGATTGTCGGGTATCGCCCGTTGTGTCGCAGTGGCGCGGCGAAGCGCGATCATCACACCGGCGGAGCGCGCCGAGCGCGCCCACCGGCGGATCAGAGGATGACCGCCATCGCGAACACCGCCAGCGCCGCCGTGCACGCCACCGTCGCCAGCGCGGCCCGCGGTGCCAGTTGCCGCGGCCGGCCGGCCGCCAGCTCCCGGATCCGCCGGTGCGCCACCCACAGGAAGGCCAGCCAGATCAGCGCGATGACCGCCGCCCCGGTGACCTCCACCGGCGAGCCGGACCCGCGCAGGGCCTGGCGCAGCGCCAGCACCGCCACGACCGAGCAGGCCAGCGTCGTACGCCGCCACGCGAGCCGCGTCCGCTCGGGCTGCAGTCCGGCGTCCCGATCCGGGGCCGCGGCGCTCACTTCCCCGTCGTCCAGCCGAGCAGTACGACCACCACCATCGCCACCGCGACCAGCCCCACGCCCAGGCTCAGCAGCACCGGGAACCGCGACAGAGGCAGATCCTCGCCCCGCCGCATCGCCCGCTCGCACCGCACCCAGTGGTTCACCGCCCGCAGCGCGCAGGCGGCGCCCACCGCGAGCAGCGTGAGGGCCATTCCGACCCGCACCCCCCAGCGCAGGTCCGGAAGGAACTGGTCGACGGCGAATCCGCCGCCCACCAGGGCCAGCGAGGTCCGGATCCAGGCGAGGAAGGTCCGTTCGTTGGCCAGCGAGAACCGGTAGTCGGGGGTCTCGCCCTCGTCCCTCAGCCGCGAGGGTGCGAACCAGAGGCGCACGTCCTTGACGAAGTCGATCACCCGACAAACCTACTGGCGGAACTCCGGACGCGCGCGCAGCCGCCGGTACGCTTCCAGCCCGTCCGGCACCCAGGCCCACTCCCCGCCCTCCACCCGCAGCTCCAGTTCCTCCTGCGTGAGGTAGGTGTGCCAGTCGACCTCCGAGACCTGCGGGTTCACCGGCAGGTCGCAGCGCACCTCGTGCACGTACGACCACCAGGCCCCGCCCGGACCCTCGTACAGGAACTTGAACAGCGGCGTCGGCTGCGCCAGCCCCCGGACGCCCAGCTCCTCCTCGGCCTCGCGCAGCGCGGCCCCCGCGTAGCTCTCGCCGGCGCCCAGCACCCCGCCCACGAACATGTCGTAGTGCGAGGGGAACACCAGCTTCGAGGCGGTCCGCCGGTGCACGAAGACCCGCCCGCGCGCGTCCACGGCCCGCACGAACACGCAGCGGTGGATCAGCCCCCGCGCGTACACCTCGCCCCGCAGGGCCTGCCCGAGGACCCGGTCGTCCCGGTCCACCACGTCCAGTACTTCATCAGCGGCGCTCACACAGGTCATCCAACCACCGCTGTTGACTGGTTACCGCTCCGTAGCCAAGGATCTGCCCCACCATCGACGGAGGACGGGTAGCCGCATGACGTACGACGCAGACGTGATCGTGATCGGGGCCGGGCTCGCGGGGCTCGTGGCCACCGCCGAGCTCGTCGACGCGGGCCGCAAGGTCATCCTGCTCGACCAGGAGCCGGAGCAGTCGATCGGCGGCCAGGCGCACTGGTCCTTCGGCGGGCTGTTCTTCGTGGACTCGCCCGAGCAGCGCCGGATGCGGATCAAGGACAGTCACGAGCTCGCCCGCCAGGACTGGCGGGGCACCGCCGGATTCGACCGCGAGGAGGACGCCTGGCCGCGCCGCTGGGCCGAGGCCTACGTGGACTTCGCGGCCGGCGAGAAGCGCTCCTGGCTGCACGCGCAGGGCGTCCGCTTCTTCCCCGTCGTCGGCTGGGCCGAGCGCGGCGGCTACGACGCCAACGGCCACGGGAACTCCGTCCCCCGCTTCCACATCACCTGGGGCACCGGCCCCGGCCTGGTGGAGCCCTTCGAGCGGCGGGTGCGGGCCGGCGTGGCCCGCGGCCTGGTCCGGTTCGCGTTCCGCCACCGCGTCACCGGGCTCTCCGCCACGGCCGGCGCGCTGGACACCGTGACGGGCGAGATCCTGGAACCCTCCGACGCCGTACGGGGCTCCGCCAGCAGCCGCGAGGCCACCGGGACCTTCTCCCTGCGGGCCCAGGCCGTGATCGTCACCAGCGGCGGCATCGGCGGCAACCACGACCTCGTCCGCGCGCAGTGGCCCGACCGGCTCGGCACCCCGCCGCAGCGGATGCTGTCGGGGGTCCCGGCGCACGTGGACGGCCTGATGCTCGGCATCGCGGAGCGGGCGGGGGCCAGCCACATCAACAAGGACCGGATGTGGCACTACACCGAGGGCATCCAGAACTGGGATCCGATCTGGGCCGGGCACGGCATCCGCATCCTGCCCGGCCCCTCCCCGCTGTGGCTGGACGCGACGGGCAAGCGGCTGCCCGTGCCGCTCTTCCCGGGCTTCGACACCCTCGGCACCCTCGACCACATCATGAAGACCGGCCACGACCACACCTGGTTCGTGCTCAACGAACGCATCATCGGCAAGGAGTTCGCCCTCTCCGGCTCCGAGCAGAATCCGGACCTCACGGGCAAGTCGATCCGCGACGTCTTCACCCGCGCGCGCCAGGCGGTACCGGCCCCCGTCAGGGCCTTCATGGACAACGGTGCTGACTTCGTCGTCGAGCGCGACCTGTCGGCGCTGGTCCGCGGGATGAACGCGGTGACCAAGGAGGACCTCCTCGACGAGGCCACGGTCCGCGGCGAGATCGTGGCCCGCGACCGGGAGATCGCCAACCCCTTCACCAAGGACCTCCAGGTCACGGCCATCCACGGCGCCCGCAGGTACCTCGGTGACAAGCTGATCCGCACGGCCGCCCCGCACCGGATCCTCGACCCCAAGGCCGGGCCCCTGATCGCGGTACGGCTCTCGATCCTGACCCGCAAGTCCCTGGGCGGCCTGGAGACCGACCTCTCCTCCCGCGTCCTGGACGGCTCCGGCGAACCGCTGCCGGGCGTGTACGCGGCGGGCGAGGCGGCCGGGTTCGGCGGCGGCGGGGTGCACGGCTACCGGGCCCTGGAGGGCACCTTCCTCGGCGGGTGCATCTTCTCGGGCCGGGCGGCGGGCCGCGCCGCCGCGCGGGCCGTGGGCTGACGGAGCCGTCGGCCGGCGGGGCCGTGGATTGACGGGGCCGTCGGCCGGCCGGGTCGCGGCCCGGCGGGGCCCGCGTCCTCGTCGGGGCCCGCGTCCTCGACGGACCGTCAGGCCAGCCGTTCGGTGACCCGGAACCGCTCGGCGATGACGAGGGTGTCGTCGTCGACCGTGAACCCCGGGTCACCGATCACCCCGCGCACCGGATCGCTGTGCCAGAACCCCTCGTGTGCCGTACGCCATTCGGCCACCGACGCGTACCCCTCGCCCTCGTCGAGGGCGTGCTGCAGCCCGATGTCCCCGAGCCGCAGCACCTCCACGGCGGTCACCTCCACCACCGCCACCCCGCGCTCCGCGGAGTCGACCAGCAGCGACCGGGCGCCGGGCTCCGGCAGCGGCTCCCGCTCGGCCGCGTACTCCGCGAGCAGGCCGGTGGTGCTGGTCTTCGCCCCGCTCAGTACGGCCGCCACCAGCTGGTCGCGCAACGGCCCGGGGAAACCCAGCAGGTAGGGGGGAAGACCATCATGGGCAGTCATGCGGCCACCCTACGAGACGGCGCCGACACCTCCCGGAAGTAGCGCGTTCACCCAACTCGCACCATGGCTAAAGCAGTTGAAACCCGCCACGCAGTGGACTGGACCTTGACGCGGAGCTGGGCGTACCGCTTTGCTGTGCGTGATCACCGGCGCGCTCACCGTCGCGATCCCCCGAACCGCCCGGCCGAACCCCCGCGTGCGCACCGCGCGAGAACCGGCCACCGCTGACCACGTCCGCCCGCGCCCTGGAGGGAAACCCGCGGATGTCCCCGCCTCCGCCGCCCCTCGGCCGCGCCCGCAAGCGGGACGCCCAGCTCTTCGACCCGGCTCTGTGCGACGCCGAACTCGTCGACGTACGCTCCCAGTTCACCCAGGGCCGGTGGGCCCGGGCGCGCGCCCTGCTGGTCGGCACCGGCGATGACTGGGACCGCCGGGGCCACCGCGTCGTCGTCCTCGCCCAGACCCCGGCGGCCACCGCCTGGGCCCGCGAGTGGCTGCTCGCCGAACCGGACAGTGCCGACGCCGCGACCCTGCTCGCCTGTGCCACCGTCTTCACCGCCCTGCGTCACAAGGCCACCCCGGCGGTGGCCGAGGAAGCCTGCCGGAGGGCCGCCGCCCTGCTTCCGGCCGACCCCACGCCCTGGCTCGGGCTGCTCCTCCTCTCCCGCGCCTTCGGCGGCGAGGAGGAGTTCAGCCGCCACTTCGACCAGGTCCGGGCCCGCCACCGCGAGCACCACCACGCCCACCACCTGATGGTCGCGAAACTGGCCGAACGCGCCCTCGTCTGCGGTCAGGACCCGCTCCACGAGGTCTACGACTTCGCGTCCTGGGCCGCCGAGGAGTCCCCGGCCGACTCCCCGCTCGCCGTCCTCCCCGTCGTCGCGCACGCCGAGCGGTACCGGGTGCTGGCCGCCACCCACGGCCACTCGCCCGAGGCGGCCGCCGCCCACTGGGCCGGCCGCCGCGCCCGCCAGGTGCTGCGCTCCGCCTTCGACTGGTGGCTGGAGTGGGAGCGCGAGGACCACCCCCGCAACCGGGTCGACCTCAACTTCCTCGCCCACGCGAAACTCTGCGAGGGCCGCCCCGCCGAGGCCGCGGCGCTCTTCCACCGCATCGGCAGTCACGCCACCCGGGCCCCCTGGTCCTATCCGGACCGGGACCCGCAGAAGGCCTTCCTCGCCGCCCGCGGCGTCGCCCTCGGTACCGCCTGACCGCGCGCCGCCCCGAAAGCCCCCGCTCCGCGAACGAACCGCCCCCCCCGAAAGGACGCCGCCATGCCGACGGGCAGATCCTCCACGCTCCAAGAACCGGCCGAGATCCGTACGTACAAGGGCCAGGACCGGGCCCTGCGCGCGGGCCGCCTCGGCACCGCAGGCCTGCTCCTGTCGGTGCTCGCCGCCAGCGCGCCCCTGATGGTGGTCGCCGGTGTCATGCCCACGACATTCGGTGTCATGGGCATCGTCGGCCAGCCGCTGCTCTTCGTCATACTCGGCGCCGTCCTCGCGCTCTTCAGCGTCGGCTACGCCGAGATGAGCCGCCACGTCCACAACGCCGGCGCCTTCTACGCGTACATCGCCCGCGGCCTCGGCCCCACCGCCGGCGCGGCCGCCTCCCTCGTCGCCCTCGTCGCGTACAGCGCCATGCAGGTCGGCGTCTTCGGCATCCTCGGCTTCGAGATATCCGGCCTCTTCGCCACCTACCTGGACATCGAACTCGCCTGGTGGATACCGGCCCTGCTCGCCGTCGCCGCCACCGGCGCGCTGGGCTGGCTCAAGATCGACCTCAACGCCAAGGTCCTCGGGGTCCTCCTCCTCGTCGAGTGCCTGCTGGTCGTCGTCTTCGACATCGCCGCCCTCAGCAAGCCGGCCGCCGAAGGCCTCTCGCTCCACGCCTTCAACCCCGAGACCCTCGGCGGAGCCGGCTTCGGAACCGCCCTGTGCTTCTGCATCGCCGCGTTCGTCGGCTTCGAGCAGTCCCCGGTCTATGCCGAGGAGACCAGCAAGCCGCACATCGTCGTCTCGCGGGTGATGTTCCTCGCCGTGGGCTTCGTCGCCCTCTTCTTCGCCGTCAGCGCCTGGGCCCTCACCGTCGCCACCGGCCCCTCCGAAGTGGTGAAGGCCGCCGGCGAGGCCGGCCCCACCCTGCTCTTCCAGCTCACCGAGGCCCGCCTCGGCGCCACCTTCACCGACGTCCTGCACGTCCTCTTCGTGACCGGCATGTTCGCGGCGATGCTCAGCTTCCACAACGTGGTCGCCCGCTACGCCTTCGCCATGGGCCGCGAGGGCCTGCTCCCCGCCACCTTCGGCCGTACCAACCCCGGCACCGGCGCTCCCGCCACCGGCTCCCTCCTCCAGACCGGCGTCGCCGCCCTCGTCGTGATCGCCTTCGCCCTCAGCGAGGACAAGGCGCCCGCCGACCCCTCCCTCACGGTGCAGCTGCCCGACCCCACCACCCCCGTCCTGCACCTGTTCACCTGGATGGGCAGCGTCGGCGCGCTGGGCGTGACCCTCCTCATGGCCGCCGCATCCTTCGCCGTCATCGCTTTCTTCGTCCGCCGCGGCACCGCCGGCGCCCAGGTCTGGCGCCTCGTCGCCGCCGGCACCGCCGGTCTCGCCCTGCTCGCCATCGCCGTCTACACCGTCAAGGACTTCGGCGTCCTGGTCGGCGCCGAGAAGGGCTCCGTACTCAGTTGGGTGCTGCCCGGCATCATCGGCGCCGCCGTCGTGATCGGGCTGGTCTACGGAGCCGTGCTGCGCCGCAGCCGCCCCGAGGTGCACGCCCGTATCGGCCTGGGTAACGAGGCCTTCCGCCTCGATCAGGCGGCGGAGGGCACTCCGGGCGACTGACCTCGCTTTCCAGCTCCGACGAAGCCCCCGACACCCGTTTCCAAGGTCGTCGGGGGCTTCGGCGTGCAGGGGGTGCTTTTGGAGGGGAGTGGAGCCTCATGGTCTCCTGTTGCGACCAAACCACCCGGATCGCAGCACAGGGGACACCACGCGGCTCCCCTGCGCGGTGGTCCGGGCACTGCCTTGTCCCACCCACGAAGGCGAAGTCCTACATGAGTGACCTGAGTGACCGCACCTTGACCGAGGCCCCCGCCCCGGCGCCGACCCGCCATGTCGACGCCGGCGACGAGGGTTACAGCAAGGACCTCAAGTCCCGCCACATCAACATGATCGCGATCGGCGGGGCGATAGGCACCGGCCTGTTCCTCGGCGCCGGCGGCCGCCTCGCTGGAGCGGGTCCCTCCCTCGCCATCGCCTACGCGGTGTGCGGTGTCTTCGCCTTCTTCGTCGTGCGGGCGCTCGGTGAGCTCGTCCTGTACCGCCCGTCCTCCGGCGCCTTCGTTTCGTACGCGCGCGAGTTCATGGGGGAGAAGGGCGCCTACACGGCCGGCTGGCTGTACTTCCTGAACTGGTCCACGACCACCGTCGCCGACATCACGGCCGCCGCGACCTACGCCCACTTCTGGTCGATGTTCACCGACGTCCCCCAGTGGATCCTCGCCTTCATCGCCCTCGCCATCGTGCTCACCGCCAATCTGATCTCGGTGAAGTACTTCGGCGAGATGGAGTTCTGGTTCTCGCTCGTGAAGGTGGCCGCCCTCGTCGTCTTCCTGATCGTCGGCATCTGGCTCGTCGCCACCAGCCACGACATCGGCGGCAACACCCCGGGCCTCGCCAACATCACCGACAACGGCGGACTCTTCCCCTCCGGCGTCCTCCCGATGCTCCTGGTGATCCAGGGCGTGGTCTTCGCCTACGCCTCCGTCGAGCTCTGCGGCGTCGCCGCCGGCGAGACCGAGAACCCCGAGAAGATCATGCCGAAGGCGATCAACTCGATCATGTGGCGCGTGGGCCTCTTCTACGTCGGCTCGGTCGTCCTCCTCGCCCTCCTCCTGCCCTACACGGCGTACAGCTCGGACCAGAGCCCCTTCGTCACCGTCTTCGACAAGCTCGGCGTCCCCGGCGCCGCGGGCGTCATGAACCTCGTCGTCCTGACGGCCGCCCTCTCCAGCCTGAACTCCGGCCTCTACTCCACCGGCCGCATCCTGCGGTCGATGTCCCTGGCCGGCTCCGCCCCCAAGTTCACCGGCGTCATGAACAGGGGCAAGGTCCCCTACGGCGGCGTCCTGTTCACCGCCGCGTTCGGCATCGCGGGCGTCGGCCTGAACTACTTCATGCCCACGGACGCCTTCGAGATCGTCCTGAACTTCGCCTCGCTCGGCATCCTGGGCACCTGGGGCATGGTCATGCTCTGCTCGCTCTTCTTCTGGCGCCGCGCGCAGCAGGGCCGCCTGGAGCGTCCCTCCTACCGCCTCCCGTGGGCCCCGTACACCCAGCTGGTCACCCTCGCCTTCCTCCTCACCGTGCTGGTCCTGATGTGGTGCGACGGCGGCGTCGGCCGCACCACGGTCCAGTTCGTCCCGGTGATCGGCGCCGCCCTGGTCGGCGGCTGGTACCTGGTCCGCGGCCGCGTGGCCGAACTCGCGGCAGCCCGCCGCTGATCCAACCGGCCCGTCCTGGGCCGTCTCTCCCGCAGACGGCCCAGGAAGCCCGCCCGCCGGTCAGAACCGGCGGGCGGACGGGCCGCGGCCCAGCGCCAGCAGGCTGAGGGCGAACATCAGGACGCCGAGCGGGACGTGGACCGACGGGACGCGGGCGATGCCCAGGACCACCTGCACCGAGGCCAGCACGAGGAAGCCCGACGCGTACAGGATCGGCCGCGGCGAGCCGCCGCCCGGCCGCCACGCCAGGACCGCGGCGAGTACGTACAGCATCGACGCCCCGTACATCACGCGCGCTCCCACGCCGTGCAGCAGCTCGCCGTGGGACGAGGACAGCAGCAGCCCGGCGGTGACCGCCTGGAAGAAGATCGCCAGGGTCTGCGTACCGACCGCGATCTGCAGGAACGTGATGGTGCGCGGCTTCTCCGTCGTCAGTGCGGCCATGATTGCGGCCCCCTCTTCTGCCTCACGGCGTAGATCGATAAGGTCTCGGTAGTTCGACGACGTGGCCCCGCCGAATGTGAGGCGGGCCGGGGGGAGTGGTCGTGAGCACGAGTACGTCGTCCGACCTGAGCGTGATCGTCGGCGAGCGCGGACACCTCACCAACCTCGCCTACCGGCTGCTCGGTTCGCTGGCCGAGGCCGAGGACGCCGTGCAGGAGACCTACGCGCGCTGGTACGCGATGCCGAAGCACCGGCAGGAGGCGATCGAGTCGCCCGGCGCCTGGCTGACGACGGTCGCCGGCCGCATCTGCCTGGACCTGCTCGGCTCCGCGCGGGCCCGGCGTGAGCGCTACGTCGGCGCATGGGTCCCCGAGCCGCTGCCCGACCGTACGGAGTGGACCGGCGGGCCGACCGAGCTTGCTGATCCCGCCGACCGGATCACGCTCGACGAGTCGGTGAACATGGCCTTCCTCCTCGTACTGGAGTCGATGACGCCGGCCGAGCGCGTGGCGTTCGTCCTGCACGACGTCTTCCGCTACCCGTTCGCCGAGATCGCCGCGATCGTCGGCCGGACCCCGGCGGCCTGCCGGCAGCTGGCGACCTCGGCCCGCCGGCGCGTGCGCGCCGCGCGGATCCCCACGGCGGCGGCTCCCGGGCAGGCGGGTCTGGTCCGGGAGTTCAAGGAGGCCTGGGAGGCCAGGGACATCAAGGCCCTGGTCGGTCTGCTGGCCCCCGACGCCGCGATGATCGCCGACGGCGGCGGGCTGGTCGGCGCCGCCCTGCGCCCGGTCGAGGGCGCCGAGCGCATCGCTCAGTACCTGATCCACATCGCCGACAGGGCCCCTGGACTGACGCTCCTGGAGCGGTCGGTCAACGGCCGGCCCGGCCTGGTCGCCCAGCACACCGGGGCCACGGTGACGGTGGCGGCGTTCGAGCTCACCGACGAGCGCGTCACCCGCATCTGGGCGGTCCGCAACCCGGAGAAGCTCGGGCCGTGGTCGCAGGCGGGCCGGCACTGATCACCCGGGCTTCCGCCCCGCGCACCGGCGCGATCCGGCACCGCACGACGAAAGAGCCGGTCAGAACGACTTCACGTCGTTCTGACCGGCTCTTTCTGGTCCATGGACCATGGTGGTCAACCGACGGTATCCGTTGACCTGTGACTTTGTGATACCCCCCGTGCTCCAGCTCCCGTGTCCATCAAGATCAGTTCCCAGGTCGCTGGTCAGCAGCTTCTTCCGGGTTTCGGCAGGGCATACCCGCTGTGGCTTGAGCGTGCCAGCGGCCCCACTCGGTCGCCATCCCATCGAGGTCGCTCTGGAAGTCGGTAGCAGGATCTCCGGTGCAAAACCCCACGACGGCCATGCGTTCGAGCTGATGTCTTGCTGGGTAGCTTGGCTCGTTGTGGTCGACGGGCTCGGGGAAGCCGACCACGAGGGACCTGTCGCCGCCCTCTGGCCGCCCCACGGGGCCGACCGCAGCTGCCCCAAGAGCGCCACACCCTTCGCCCACCCAGACCGGATGGTCACCAGTACGCGGGGTCGCCTGACCGTCGGTGGCCGTGAGGTCCAGCCCGGGGCCGAAGGCGGTGGCCGTACCGTGACGGCGCCGCTTCGCCCGGCGGCTTCCCGGCGCACGCTCTCCCATCCCCATGCGAGGTCCAGACGAGCGGGGGATGACGCCTTTACGGCTGTTGACCAAGGCGGAGACGGCCCAGGAGCGCATCAGGAACGGCATCGCGGAGCCGGAGCCGCGCCCGCTGGCCCGCCCCCCGCTCCGGGCGCGGCCTCGACGACCTGCCGCGTTCGTTCCGATACGGTGAGTGACGATTTCGTTCGCGCCACATGTCACCTGCGGGTCACGCGATCCGCCGGGAGGTGCCGTCATGCCTTCATCGTTCTCCGCACCCGGATTCGCCGACGATCTGAACCCTGGCCTCCTCGACCGCTGGAACGCGGTGATCAATGCAGAGTTCAACCGCATTGAGGAGGAACAGGGGGCGAGCAGGTACTTCACCCTACGATCCATCGATCCCGCCGCCCCCCGGCACGCCGTGTCCTGGTTCGGCAACCCGGCCGAGCCGGAGTTCTGCTTCGACCAGGCCACCGCCCGCAAACTCTGCGACTGGGGTGTCCGCGGACGACGCGGCCTGCACAACGAGTACTGCGAGTACGCAGTCGTCACCGCCCCGGACAGCCAGGGTCGGATGCGGCCCAAACGGGTGCAGGTGACCACCGAACTGTCCGAGTATTACCAGGTACTCGCCGAAGAGGACCCGGACCTGCTTCGCGAGACGCTCACGGAGACCCTCGGCACCAAGCCCCCTCACTGGCAGGAACTGTACGGGCCCGCAGTCGCCAACCCACAGCTACTCTCGCCCGCCCAGCGGCGGGTGGCGTTCGCCCGCCAGATGACCGGCCACGGGAAGCACACCGACCTGGCCAAGGCCGGTGTCCCGAGGGACCCGGACGGTTCCCTCAACGCCGTCAACGCCCTGTTCATGGCCCACCCCATCAACGGGCTCGACGACCTGATCGGCATCGTGGCATTCGGAGCCAAGCCCTACGCGCGCCGCACCGCAACGGGTGAGCTCGAGGCCGCCGGACGCGACCAGATCTTCCGCCAGGAGCCCTACCAAGAACAGCTGGCCTGCCGCAACGCCGACCCCGCCGCCGCCCTGGCCGCCGCCGGCGCGGCCTTCAAAGGGCAGACGGTCTCCTTCGCCGACCCGCTCGGCGTCTACATCCACGGATTCACACCCGACGTCTTCCAGTTCGAGGGCGGCCCCGTCCCGGCCGAGTGGATCCGCACCGGGCGGGGCAGGCCGGGACTGCACCAGCGGCTGGAATTCGGCCCGGCGGACGACGATCCGCACTTCCTCGACGAGATCACCGTGGTCGAGGGCGATTCGGAGAAGCTCGTGACCGGCGGCTACCAGGTCGTACGGCGGGTGGAGGTCGGCCCGGTGGTCACACTCGGCGCACCGACGGCCGTACCGGCGCAGGACTTCGTGGTACTGCCCGACCCGCCGGGGCCGATCCTCTGCCGGGAAGCAAGCGTGTGCCTCTCCGTGAGTGCTCTGAAACGGGACTTCGACGCCGCGACCGGGGGTCCAGGGCCCGTGATCGGCCCGCGAGGTCGGCGATGACCACCCTCCAAGACGGTATCTACCACGCCAAGGGCTGCCGCCCGCCCGGCCATCTCGCGCTCGTGTTCCTGCGTGCCAACCCCAAGGCGGACGCCTCGGCCGTCCACGGGGCGCTGCGCGAGGTGACCGCGCTGCTGCGCGGCCTCGCCGAGGGCCGCGTTGCCGAACTTCCCGGCCACTCCGTACCCACGGGACAGCTGAAGTTCCTCCTCGGGTTCGGCCCCAAGGCCTTCAAGGTCCCCGGTGCCCGGCTGAAATGCCCCGCCGCACTCGGCCCGAGTTTCCGCTTCCGCTCGCCCGACCTCGAGAAGGGGGGCGGGCCGTTGCTGGTCGGCGGGGGCCTCCCGTACGCCTCGGACGTCTTCCGCAACGACTCCACGGAGGAGTTCTGCCTCCAGCTCACCGCAAAGACCCAGCTCGCGGTCTCCCGCGCCGTGGTGGAGCTGTGGAAGCTGTTCGACGCCGGCCAGGACGGCGGCACGCGGATGCCGGAGCTGCAGATCACCGGCATCCACACCGGCTTCCAGCGCGACGACCTGCGCAGCTGGATCGGCTTCCACGACGGCGTGTCCAATCTCGAAAGCAGCCAACGGGAAGAGGTCATCAGCATCGGGGCAGCCGAGGCGGGCCAGGACACCTGGACCGTCGGCGGCACTTACCTCGTCTTCCTCCGCCTCGCAGTCGACCTCGGCAGATGGCACCTCCTGCCGCGCGCCCAACAGGAGCTGCTCGTCGGCCGCGACAAGCTCACCGGAGCCCCGCTCACCGACACCGATGCCGAGGGGCGACCCGTCCCGGCGGCCGGCTGCCCTGTCGCCGGCACCACGGAGGTGACCCAAGCCGGCAACGAGGACTTCCTCCAACCTGGGCCCACCGACGACCCCGTGCTGCTGGCCGCCCATGTGCGCAGAGCAAACCTGGCCGGCACCGCCGCCCCCGAACTCGGCGGCTCGCTCAGGGTGTTCCGTCAGGGCCACGAGTTCTTCGAACCGATCCCGGCCCCACCAGGTCCCCCAGGCGCACCCAGCTTCCCGGCCGCACCCAGCTTCCGGGTCGGACTGAACTTCATCAGCTTCCAGGACAGCCCCGACCGGGTGCTGCGCATCCTCACCCAGCGCTCCTGGCTGGGCAGTGTCAACTTCGGCGGGCAGCCCGGCCAGGACGGACCCGCCGGCCAGCTGCTGACCGTACGGGCGGCCGGAACCTACCTTGTCCCGCCCCGGCACGACGACGCCCCCTACCCGGGGTCCGAGGTCTTCGCGTGACCGCGCCCCCGCTTTCCGATCATTCCGACGAGAACGGAGACTCACTCACGGTGATCGAGAAGATCTGGCTCTACCCGCCCCTGGCCTTCGCCCGGCTGGGCCCGTCCCCCGAACCCTGCGAGAACTACCGCTACGGCGACAGCGACCTCAGTCCGCGGGGCACTGGCAAGACCGTCGTCCTGCCCGAACCCTCGCTTCACGTGGCCGAGAACGGCACCCTGACGGAGACACGGCCGCAGGGAAACCGGGTTCGGTTCAAGGATCCCGAGGACCCCGAGGACCCCGAGAACTCCGCCAAGTTGTTCCGGCCCGTGTGCCCCTTCTTCGAGGTCCACGGCACCTGGACCATCGACGGGCAGCCTGATTCCGGGGCGATCACCACCGAGGTACTGGACGCCTTCAACCTGACACCCGGCAACGTGCGATGGACGGTGGAGGTCGCCAACCTCAAGGCACACCACTGCACCGGCGCACTCGGCGACCGGATCGAAGCCAAGGCCGAGATCCTGGGCAACCAGCACACCCGGCACCCCCTGCGAGGACGTTCCCCCCAGGGGGCCGCCCAGCGCCTCGTGCCGCAAGGGCAGCACGTGCCGCTGGGCTCCATCCAGATCCCGCGCCCGAGTGCGGCCTTCCCCCAGCTGCGACTGCGCTTCACCCCCGCCGCGGGCCTGGTCTACGGGCCCACGAACCTCCTGCAGCGCACCGACAGGTATCCCCTGCCCGCCGAAAGGCTGATCCTCTCGCCGAACTCCCCCTGGTGCTCCTTCACCGGCGCGGGCGATCCGCGGACCGTGCCCGGGGGCCTGTTCGCCGGGGCGAGCGAAGCCGTGGACGGCGGGGTCTCGTTCGGTCTCGTGGACGACGTCTGCGACGGCCTGGTCACCGTCGAGGTCGGCGGGCTGACCGCCCACGCGCGGGTCGTCGTCACCCCGCCCGATTTCGCACCCGACCGCAGACCCTTCACCTCACTGGCCGACGGTCTCACGGACCGGGTGCGGCGTGCGGAGGCCCAGGACCCCGCGTACGTCTCCGGGGATCCACAGATGACAGCGCTCGAGGTACGGGACCTGTTCGAACGGGTCCTGGAAGCCATGGACGCAGTCAACGTGGACGCCCAGAACGATCGCGCGGGCCTCATGAACATGGGCCGCAACCCTTCGGAGGCGCAGGCCGAGCAGGCCCGTGCCCGGATGTTCCCGGTGCCGGAAGCTCTCGAAGGCGTCACGCTCCCGCTGACCGAACGGGGCCGGCGCAAACACCGCCGTTTCGTGGCGCTGGAGGTCCTGGAAGACATGATCCGCGAACAGCCGGATCTCATCCGACGCTTCATCAGGAATCCGGACACGCAGCCAGGCCCGTTCGACCGGCGCATGCCGGTCGCGGTGCGCGGATCCGACGGCTTCCCCATGCACTTGACCCGCCGCCAGTACGACCTGCTGGTGGCCTGGGCCAACTCGCTGCAGGCCACGGTCGAGGAGGGGACATGAGCGTGCTGCTCCAGATCGGCCGCCGCCCGCCGGAACCCGAACCGCGGTCGGACGCCGGAGCCGGCCCGCTCGGGCTCGGAGCCGAGGCCAAGGTGTTCCGCAGCGCCCACGGCGCCCACCTGTTCGTCGCCGACGGCAGCCGGATCTACGACCTCCCGGACGCCACCGCCGCCCGCCTGGAGGCCTGGACGGCGGCCGCCCGGGACCCGGGACAGGACGCCGCCCTAGCCGCGGAACTCGGCCTGCCGATGTGGGGCGGGGAGGGCCTTCCGGGCCCCCGGATCGACGGCACGCCGGCCGAGATCCCGCCACTCGCCTCCCTCTCGCTCAATGTGATGCAGGCCTGCAACCTCAGCTGCGGCCACTGCTACGCCGACGAGGGCCGGTTCGGCGGAACCGCCCGCGCCATGCCCCGCGAGACCGCCTTCGCCGCCGTGGACCGGCTCCTCTCGGAGGCCGCCCCTGGAGCCGGCGTCGTTGTCGGTTTCATGGGTGGCGAGCCGCTCCTCGCCCGCGAACTGGTACACGAGGTGACCCGGTACGCGACCCGGGCCGGAGCCGACGCCGGGCACGTCGTCCGCTTCGCCCTCACCACCAACCTCACTACGGTCCGGCCCGAGGACGCCGAACTGTTCGCCGCCCACCCGTTCACCGTGGCCGTCAGTCTGGACGGCGACCGGGCGGGGCACGACGCCCTGCGACGGTCGCCCGGCGGAGGCAGCGCGTACGACCGGCTGCGGGCCGGTCTGGAGGTATTGGAGCGACACGGCCGGCCGCGCCACCTCTCGGCACGCGTCAGCGTGACCCCGTACACCGGGAGGCTGGTGGACATCCTGGAGCACGGCATCGGCCTGGGCTTCGACGAGGTCGGCTTCGCGGCGGTGGTCAGCGCGCCGACCCCGGAGTACGAGATCGACAGGGCCGCCTTCACCGGCTTCCTGGAGCAGATGATCGTGTGCGGGGAGGCGGCCTTGAGCGCGCTGTCGGCCGGACGCCCTTACCCGTTCGGCAACTTCCAGACCGCGATGTACGAGCTGCACGCGGGCGGGCACCGCCCCTACCCCTGTGGCGCGGGTGCCGGGTACCTCAGCGCCTCCGCCGAGGGCGGTCTGTACGCCTGCCACCGGCTCGTGGACGACCCCGCCTTCCGCATGGGTTCCGTGGCCGAAGGCCCCGACCAGGCCGCGCGGGCCGACCATCTGGCGGCCCGCCATGTGGACCGGGCCGAGCCCTGCCGGTCCTGCTGGGCCCGCTACCTGTGCGGCGGCGGCTGCTACCACGAGGTCAGCCGGCGCGGCCGGCCCGGCTGTGACTACATCCGCGGCTGGCTGGCCTTCTGCTTGCGTGCCTACGTCGAACTCGGGCAGGCCGCTCCGGAGTTCTTCCAGCAGACGGCGGTGTCCGACCTGCCGGCCGATCCGGCGGCCCTCGCCCGCTGACCAACCGCCCGCATCCGCCCGGCCGAAGGAGCCGACCATGAACAACCCGGTCCCCGAGAACCCCACTCGCTCCGTACCCCACGGGAAGATCTTCCCCCGCAACCTCACGGCCCGCGCCGACCACGTGGTGCGCGGAAACCCGGCCGGCTCCCGCCCGGAGAGCGGAGTCGACAACTGCTTCCCCGGGCTGGAATTCGACCAGCGCAACCTGGACAAGTGCTTCTTCCCCGGCCTGACCGTCGACTTCCACCACGACCGGGGCGCGCGGGTGATCGCCGTCGCCGACGGTGCCGCGAGCGTTCTAGACCTCACGAGCGACGACCTGCGGGTGACGGAGCAGGCGCCATGGCGGCTCCATCTCTGGGCGGTATGCGGACGGACCACCGTGGACCAGACGGAGGATCAGGCCCGCGTGCTCGCCGCCCGCGGCCTCGACGGCATGTCGATGTGGCGCTTCGTCCACGACTTGCTGCCGGGCCGGATCGCCATCCGCCTCGGGCCCATGCCGGGGAGCATTTCCCCGGCCGAGAGCGGAGGAAGCCTCAATGCCTCGCGGACGGCGAACAAGAGCGAGGTGGTGCGCGACCGGAACACCGGGGCAGTGATCAGTGCCGTCCTGGTCGCCGACCGGGCCGACTACCTCACCCCCGACGGTGTCATCGACCCTTCGGTGTACCTCCCGGGCGACCTCACCCGGAGCCTGTGCGCGCCCTGGCAGTACGACTTCCGCGAATGCGGCTGCTTCTACTGGGCCGCTTCCAAACCCGATATCTCCGCCAGCCCCGACGGGCGGTTCCATCCCCTCAACTTCCAGCGCAGCGACCGCACCTTCCCGCCGAAACTGGACGAAGCCGCCTACGGCCCGCGCAATGATCAGGAGCTCGACCATCCCGCGCTGATCACGAACTGGAACGTGCTGCCCGTCGTACTCAACGGCCGTGAGGACGACAGCGAGGGAATCCCGGACCCGCTCGGACTGGCTCCGCAGCCTCGCGAGGTAGTGGTCGAGAAACTGGAGCGGCTCGCCGTAGTCGAGCACGCACTGTGCCTGGAGTACCTCTACGCGCACTACTCGCTGAACGCCCCGCTCGTACTCGACCCGGGCACACCTGCGGACGCGCCCGTCCGGAAGTTCTTCGCGGCGGCCCAGGAGGTGTTCGCCGTCGCGCAGGACGAGATGCGTCATCTCCGGTGGGTCAACGAGATTCTCGGCGTACTGAAGCGGCCGATCATCCTCGACCCACCCACCAAAGACTTCAAAATCCAGGAAGAATCCGACACGACGTTCAAGTTGGAGCGGCTCGACCGGGCGCAGCTGGACTGGTTCATCAAGGTGGAGGAGACCAGCGACAAGCTCAATCCGGAGGGCATCGACGGGATGTACGTCCGGCTGCACGAAACCATCATGAATGAGCAGGAGGTTCCGTACCCTCAGGCCGACCGGCTCTCACACCTCATCAAACTGATCATCGACGAGGGAGTCGACCACTTCGAGCGGTTCAAGAAGGTCAAGGCACACCTCGCCGGATTCACCGAGGCCACCTACCTGAGGACGCTGACGCAGAACCCAACGGCTCCTCTGGACCAGCGGCTGCTCGAACTCGGCGACCAGAACTACGCAATGCTCCTGGGCATGCTGAAGGAGACCCTGGAGCGCGGAGACAGATCGGGCGGGGTCGTGATCGAACATTCCCGGCAGGTGATGACCGACTTCCACGAGGTCAACCACCTGCTCGCCTCGCGCGGGGTCGCCCCCCGGTTCAATGGGCCCGGGCCACTCGGCGGCCGTCAGGCCATCTTGGACGCCGCGCAGGCTGCCATGACGTTGCAGCAGACCATTAGCTCACTGGACGGACCCGCCCTCCGCGCCATGATGACCCGCCACCAGGCCAACACGCAGGCGCTGATCAACGCACTCACGCCGTGACCGTCGCCATCGCCATCGCCGGATCCGGACTGGCCGAACTCACCTGCGCCTGGCTGCTCGCCTCGCGCGGCCACCGGGTCCGGCTCCGGCCCCGCCCCGCGCACGGCCCCCGCCCGCTGCTGCTGGGCGAGGACACGCTCACCCTGATGCGCTCCCTCTGGGGCACCGGGCCGTCAGGCGAAAATCACCGACTGACCCACCGCCACGTCCGCTGGGCCCCCGGGCCGCCCGACCCACCGCTCGCGCAGCCGGCGACAGTCGTGGACGGCGCCCTGCTGTGCTGGCAGCTCCTCGACCGGCTCGCCAGGCACCACCCGCACACCGTCGGGCCTGACGGCCCCGATACGCCGCACTGGACGGTCACTGCCGACCCGCCGCCCGGACACGCCGGCGAGCACTGGACGGCTGGCCGTCGGCACCTCCTGGCAGGCGAGGCCCCGCTCGCCCCGGGGCAGGACGACACCACGGCACGCCTCGACCGCACCGACCTCGCCTGGCTCCACCTCACCCCGCTCGGCAACGGCCGCGCCCTGCTCCAGGCGATAGTCCCGGGCCCCGTCGCACGCCCCACTCACCTGCTGGGCCGGCTCTTCACCGCATCCGCGCTGGCCCCTCGCCTCCTGCACCCCCCGGAGACCGCGGTGGCGCTGCCCGCCGCCCCCCGTCTGCACCCCTTCCCGGCCGCCGCCCCGGCCGCCCGTACCCCAGGCACGCTCCTGGTCGGCGCGGGCGCCATCCGCTACGACCCGCTCAGCGGCACGGGCACCGCGCAGGCCCTGCGTACGGCCATCCTGGCAGCGGCCGTCATCGGATCCGCAGCGGCCGGCACAGACCCCGGCCCGCTGTGCGCGCACTACACCACCCGTCTAAGGACCGCGTTCCACGAGCACCTCGCCACATGCGCCCGCCTCTACCCCCAGGCGTTCCCGGACCCCTCCTGGCAACACGAGCTCAACGCCTGCGGATGGCGCGGCGCCCTGCTGCCGGGGTGACGGTCGGGCAGAGCCTGCGTCTCGGCGTGCCCTCGCGACGCGCCGGAAATCCCGGGCCAGTGGCCGGAACGGCGGCCATACCGCGCCGACATGCGGCCGCCCACTGGCCGTTAGCGCGACTGGACCCCCAAGGGTTACCTTCCCGCCCCCAGCCCCGAAAGCTGATCCCCCCGAGCCCCACCTGACCAGCAGAAACAGATTTGGCCCCCTGCGGACCGCAGGGGGCCAAATCACGTCTTTCCAACAACAGAGCCGGTCAAAGCGACATTGTGTCGCTTTGACCGGCTCTGTTTGGTCGATTGACCATGGTGTCCGAGGGGGGACTTGAACCCCCACGCCCGATAAAGGGCACTAGCACCTCAAGCTAGCGCGTCTGCCATTCCGCCACCCGGACAAGGTGTCTGTCTCGCGTCCCTCACGGGCCGTTCCGACGTGGAAAACATTACCAAACATTCCGGGGTCCTCGATCGCACCCCCCGGCGGCCGGGGATCGCCCTTGGGCGGAGCGGTCCTGAGCGGGAGGATGGGGATGTTCGGTACTGATCAGTGGGAGGAAGCAGCGTGAGCGAGTCGAGCGCGGGCAGGACCGTCTCCGGCGAGGACGAGGTAGTCGACCTCTGCCGGGACCTCATCCGGATCGACACCAGCAACTACGGAGACCACTCGGGTCCCGGAGAGCGCAAGGCGGCGGAATGGGTCGCCGAGAAGCTCGCCGAGGTCGGGCTGGAGCCGCAGATCTTCGAATCGCACAAGGGGCGTGCCTCGACCGTGGCGCGGATCGAGGGGGAGGACCCCTCGCGGCCGGCGCTGCTCATCCACGGGCACACCGACGTGGTTCCGGCCAACGCCGCCGACTGGACCTACGACCCGTTCGCGGGCGAGATCGCCGACGGCTGCGTGTGGGGCCGCGGCGCCGTCGACATGAAGGACATGGACGCGATGACGCTGGCCGTCGTACGCGACCGGATGCGCAGCGGCCGCAAGCCTCCGCGGGACATCGTGCTGGCCTTCCTCGCCGACGAGGAGGCGGGCGGCATCTACGGGGCCCGGCACCTCGTCGACAAGCACCCGGGCCTGTTCGAGGGCGTCACCGAGGCCATCGGCGAGGTCGGCGGCTTCTCCTTCACGGTGAACGAGAACCTGCGGCTCTACCTCGTGGAGACGGCCCAGAAGGGCATGCACTGGATGCGGCTCACCGTGGAGGGCACCGCGGGCCACGGATCCATGACCAACAGCGACAACGCCATCACGGAGCTCTGCGAGGCCGTCGGCAGGCTCGGCCGCCACCAGTGGCCGGTCCGCGTGACCAAGACGGTGCGCAGCTTCCTGGACGAGCTCTCGGACGCGCTCGGGACCCCCCTGGACCCGGACAACATGGACGCGACGCTCGCCAAGCTCGGCGGCATCGCCAAGATGGTCGGCGCGACCCTGCGCAACTCGGCCGCCCCGACGATGCTCGGCGCCGGCTACAAGGTCAACGTCATCCCCGGCCAGGCGACGGCCCACGTCGACGGCCGCTTCCTGCCGGGCTACGAAGACGAGTTCTTCGCCGACCTCGACCGCATCCTGGGCCCGCGCGTGAAGCGGGAGGACGTGCACGGTGACAAGGCGCTGGAGACGGACTTCGACGGCCGGCTGGTGGACGCCATGCAGGGCGCCCTCAAGGCCGAGGACCCGATCGCGCGGGCCGTCCCGTACATGCTCTCGGGCGGTACGGACGCCAAGTCCTTCGACGACCTCGGCATCCGCTGCTTCGGCTTCGCACCGCTGCAGCTGCCGCCGGAGCTGGACTTCGCCGGGATGTTCCACGGTGTGGACGAGCGGGTGCCGGTCGACGGACTGAAGTTCGGCGTGCGGGTGCTCGACCGATTCATCGACAACGCCTGAGATTCGCGAAGGTGTGCGCATTCCACTGAGAAGAGTGAATGCACTCATACGCTCGTAGCCCCGGTGATCCCTCCTCGTTACAGGTGTTGCGGTCCGCGGCTGGGACCGCAATTGCCTACTAGGAGGAACAATGATCAAGAAGGTTGTCGCCGCTGCGGCTGCCACTGGTGGCCTGGTTCTCGCGGGTGCGGGTCTGGCTGCCGCCGATGCGGGTGCGCAGGGTGCGGCCATCGGCTCGCCCGGTGTCCTGTCCGGCAACGTGCTCCAGGTCCCCGTCCACGTTCCCGTGAACGTCTGCGGCAACACGGTCTCGGTGATCGGCCTGCTGAACCCGGCCTTCGGCAACACCTGCGTCAACGCCTGACGCGTCTGAAGTCTTCGGCCCCGGAGCGCATCCCAGCGCTCCGGGGCCACCGGGCTTTCCGGCCCGGATTTCTCTCACTTTCGGCGTACCAGGCGGGGGAGCCAGGACGGCCGGGCCATCGAGCGATGGTCGAAACACGTACACACCAGGGGACGAGTACAGATGCGACGACCGGCACAGGTCACCAGGAAGACCCTGATCACCATGGCTGCCGCGGGGGGTGTCCTCGCATTGGGCGGGGGATACGCACACGCGGACTCCGGCGCCTCGGGGCACGCCGCGAACTCTCCGGGCCTGCTGTCCGGGAACAACCTGCAGGCGCCCGTGGACGCGCCGGTGAACGCCTGCGGGAACACGATCACGGTGGTGGGAGCCCTCAACCCGGCCTTCGGGAACCACTGCGTCAACGGATCCGGCCACGCCAAGCCGAAGCCGCCGAAGCCGAATCACCCCGGGCACCCGGGCGGCGGCGACGAACCGTGCGACGACCACCCGGGCAACCCCGGTAACCCGGGCAACCCCGGTACTCCAGGGAACCCCGGCACCCCCGGTATTCCAGGGAACCCGGGCACCCCCGGAACCCCTGGGAATCCCGGAACCCCGGGCACTCCCGGTAACCCCGGTACTCCTGGGAACCCGGGCACCCCCGGTACTCCTGGGAACCCGGGCACCCCCGGAACCCCTGGGAATCCCGGAACCCCGGGCAACCCCGGCACTCCCGGTACTCCTGGGAACCCCGGCACTCCCGGTAACCCGGGCACCCCCGGTACTCCTGGGAACCCCGGCACCCCTGGGAACCCCGGTACGCCCGCCAACCCCGGCGGCGGTGCCGTCACCCCGGTCACGCACCCCGGTCCGGGCAACGGGAACAACCCCGGGCAGGCGGGCGGGCTCGCCGTCACCGGGTCCGGTGACGTCCTCACCGCCGGGCTGCCGATCGCGGGCGGCCTGCTGCTCGCCGGCACCGTGCTCTACCGGCGTGCCCGCAACGCCGCCTGACGGACGGTCACGGCGCGGGCCCCGCCCCCGGGGCCCGCGTCACCAGGTCGCGCGGACCTGACGGATGATCCGGCGGCGCAGTCGCACGCGGCGGCTGCCGTCCCGGTACAGGCTCAGGCGGTCGAGCTCCCAGTTCCCGTACTCGGCATGGTCGGTCAACAGGCGGGTCGCCTCGCTGCGAGGGACCCCGCGGGGCACGTACACGTCGACAAATTCGTATTCCGGCATCGCATCTATTGTGCGGGCAGAGGCCTGCTACGGATAGCGTCTGCTCTATGTCTGATGCCGCTCTTCCCACTGTTGCCGAGGTACGCGCCGCCGCCGAGGCGGTCAAGGCCGCGCTCGACCGTCACCTCGCCGCGGTCGAGCGCAGGATCGGGGACGAGGACCCCGACGTCTACGCCGCGTTCAACGAACTCGCCGCCGCGGCCGAGGTGTACGACGAACTCCTCTACGACCGCCACGACGAGGTCACCCCCTTCGAGATCCCCACGCCCGAGGACGGCGTGCCGTACACCGGCCCCGCCGAGCCCGCCGCCTTCAGCGTGCTCATCCGCCGCGACTACGCCGTCGTCGAACCGGCCCGGCTGATCGCCCAGGCCGAGCGGGTCGCCGCACACGACCGGGACGCCGAATTCGTCAACGACGGCGGCAGCGCCGAGGCGCTGGGCGTGCTCTTCGGGGAGTACGAGCCCGACGAGATCGCCTCCCGGTACAAGGACTTCGGGCTGGAGGAGGGCGACTCCACCCTCTGGATCGCGGCCTCGGAGGAGGTGCCGGAACCGGGGGAGTGGCTGGGCTCGCCCTTCGGGCACATCGATCCGCAGGACGTGCTGCACCGCTTCGACGTCAGTTCCGTCTTCGACGAGGAGGCCGACGGCTTCGACGAGGACGAGGACGAGGAAGAGGTCGCGGAGCCCGGGCTGACCCCGGCCTGACCTCGGCCCGACCCCGGTCCACCGGTGGCCCCGCCCTCCGATCCGAGGGCGGGGCCACCGGCGTCTCACTCCGGTTGAGCGCCCGCCGTCGCGAGGGCCGTCAGCAGGCCCGTCAGCCGTGTCGTACGCGGCTTCGCCGGTACCTCGGCCACCGCGTGCGGCAGCGCCTGGTCGACCCCGTGCACCACGGACAGGTGCCGCTCGCCCCGCCCGAACGCCGTGTAGACCCAGTCCCGCGACAGCGCCTGCGCCGCGTCGCCCGGCAGTACGACGACCACCGCCGGCCAGCGCGTCCCCACGGCCTGATGTGCGGTCACCGCCCAGCCGTGCCGCACCCGGGACTCGACGAGCTCCTTCGGAACGACGATCCGCGCGCCGGCGCGGTCCAGGTGCAGGCCCTCGGCGTCGGCCGACACCACCCGGGCCGGCAGGGCCCGGCCGGCGGACGGTACGTGGACGACCCGGTCGCCGGGGTCGAAGCCGCCGAACCGGCCCGGACCGGGGTTCAGCCGCTCCTTCAGGGCGGCGTTCAGCGCCCGGGTCCCGGCAGCGCCGCCGTGGCCCGGGGTGATCACCTGCACGCTGTCCGCCGGGATCCCGAAGGCCCGCGGCACGGATTCGGCCACCAGCTGCACGGTCCGGTGCACGGCCTCCCCGGCGTCCTGCACCGGGACGATGACGACCTCCTTGCCGGGGGCCTCGACCTGGTTCAGCTCCCCGATCCCGACCCCGGAGACGAGCTCGCCAAGGGGGCCCGGGTCGGGGGTGCGGGAGACCAGCTGCGGGCAGGTGCGGGCCGCCAGCACATCGGCGAACACCCGTCCGGCCCCGGCGGACCCGAGCACGCCGGGATCCCCGGACAGCACCAGCCGGGCCCCGTCCGGTACGGACTCCACCAGCGCGGCCGCGGTCTCCACGTCCAGCTGCGGTGCGTCCAGCACCACGAGCAGGTCCAGCGCGAACTGCCCGTCCGCGTCCCGCCCGGGACCCTCGGCCCCCGACAGCAGCTCGGCCACGGTCACCGCGTCCGGGCCGCCCGGCGCGTGCGCGGCCAGGCAGACGCGCAGGCCCAGCTCCCGGGCCGCCGAGGCCAGGGCGAACGGCTCGGCGCGGGCGGCCTCGCCGCCCGTGTGGGTGACCAGGCCGCGGCCCGCGACCGCGCGGATCAGTTCGGCGGCGGAGGGGCTCGGCGCGGCCCCGGCGGCCCGCTCCCAGTCCGCCCCGTCGTCGAAGGTGCCGGCGGCCAGTCGGGCCAGGCCGTCGGCCAGGCTCTCCTCGGCCATGGCGGCGCCCTCCAGGCCCACGAGCACCCGGACGGGCTGCTCTGTGTTCTCGGCGTCCATGGCGGCCTCGGCGTCCATGGCGGCCTCGGCGTCCATGGCGGCCTCGGCGTCCATGGCGGCCTCGGCGTCCACGGTGGCCGCGGTGGCCGCGGCCACCGGAGGCCCCAGCGGCTCGTGGAAGACGAGCACCGAGCCCTCGGCGACGGCCTGTTCCAGCGCTTCGGCGGAATCCGGCACGCCGTACTGGGCCAGCGCCTTCTCCAGCACCGGAGCCTCCAGCGCGGTGTGTCCCTTCAGGCCGGCCTGGGCCAGCAGCCAGCCCACCAGGACGGTGGTGCGGCGCTCGTCCCCGGGACCGGCCTCGGGGCCCAGCAGGGCCCGCGCGAAGCCGTCGGCCTGGGCCGGGCGCACGGTGGCGACGGACAGCAGCCGCCAGGGGTTCTCGGCGAGCTGTTCGGCGGCGCCCTCGCCGAGGGCCGCCGCGGCGGGGCCGGCCAGGGTCTCGGGGGCGCCGCCGCGGGCCAGTACGGCCCGTACGCCCTCGACCGCGTCGGCGGAGGGTGCGAGCGCTGGCGCGGTCACCGCGGCCGGGGCGGCGGGGCGCGGTGCCGAGGGCGCGGGCGCCCTGCGGGGCGCGGCCGGGGCCTCGTCGAAGTAGACGGGGGAGGGCTTCTCCCCGCTCTCCACGGCCCGTACGGCGGCCAGCAGGTCGGCGGCCTTCCCGCTGAGCTTCGTCCCGGCGTCTACGGGCGCCTCCCGCTCGGCCCTGCGCCGGGCGATCCGCTCGCGCTCGACCTTCTGGGCGGCCAACTCGGCCTGGGCCTCGGAGAGTGCGGGCGCCGCCTGGGCCCCGGCGGCCGGCTCTGCGGGCTCTGTGTCGTCGGCGGAGGCGTCGGAGCCCTCGGAGGTGTCGGCAGGGTCGGCCTCGGGGTCGGTTCCTGCGGAGCCCTCCCCCTCCCCGCCCCTTCCCGAAACCGGGGGCTCCGCCCCCGGCCCCCCGTCCTCGCCGACCGGCTCCGCCGTCGGCTGCTCGGCTCCGCCGGACCCGGGCTCGGCACCGGCTTCGGCCGACGGGGTGGCCGGGTTCTCCGCGGCAGCGGTATCGGCCTGAGGGTCCGTACTCACAGCGTGCTCCAGTCCTGATCGGGGTAGCGGTGCACCGGAACCGAAACATCGTCCAGCGCCCGGCAGATCTCCTCCGGAAGACTAAGGGCCTCCACCGACAGTGCCGACGCGAGCTGCGCCGACGTGCGCGCGCCGACGATCGGAGCCACCACCCCCGGCCGGTCCCGGATCCACGCCAGAGCCACCTGGAGCGGGGTCACGGCAAGCCCCTGGGCCGCCGTCACCACCGCGTCCACGATCCGCCCCGCGGGCTCGTCGAGGTACGGGTCCACCAGCGCGGCCAGGGACTCCGAGGCGCCCCGGGAGTCCGACGGGGTGCCGTCGCGGTACTTGCCCGTCAGCACCCCGCGCCCCAGCGGCGAGGAGGGCAGCAGGCCGATCCCGAGGTCCAGTGCGGCGGGCAGTACCTCCCGTTCCACCCCGCGCTGGAGCAGGGAGTACTCCATCTGCGTCGAGGCGATCCGGGTGCGCACCCCGGGGGCCGCCAGCTGCCAGGTCGCCGCCTTCGCCAGCTGCCAGCCGCAGAAGCCGGCCAGCCCCGCGTACCGGGCCCGGCCGCTGCTGACCGCAAGGTCCAGCGCCTGCAGGGTCTCCTCCAGCGGGGTCGCCGGGTCGAAGGCGTGCAGCTGCCACAGGTCGACGTAGTCGGTGCCCAGCCGGTCCAGCGAGGCGTCCAGGGCCGCGAGCAGGTGCCCGCGCGAGCCGTCGAAGCGCCGGTCGGGGTCCGGCACGCTGCCCGCCTTGGTCGCGATCACCAGGTCCCGGCGCGGCACGAGCCCGCCCACCAGCCGCCCGAGGAGGTACTCCGCCTCACCGCCGGCGTACACGTCGGCGGTGTCGACGAGCGTGCCGCCCGCCTCCCAGAAGGTCTTCACCTGCTCGGCGGCGGCTTCCTCGCCGGTGTCGTGGCCCCAGGTGAGGGTGCCGAGGCCGATCCGGGAGACGCGCAGTCCGGTGCGGCCGAGATGCCTCTGCTCCATGAGCGCTGAGACTACTGGGGCGCTGACGCGAAGCACCCTGGCGCGCTACAGTCCCCGCACACCAACGTTACTGATCGGTAAACCGGTAAGGGGACGAACATATGCGGCTCGGCATCAATCTTGGTTACTGGGGCGCGGGTATGGACGCCGACAACCTCGCCGTCGCCCAGGAGGCCGACCGCCTGGGATACGACGTCTGCTGGGCCGCCGAGGCCTACGGCTCCGACGCCCCGACCGTGCTCGCCTGGGTCGCCGCCCAGACCCAGCGCATCGATGTCGGATCGGCGATCCTGCAGATCCCGGCCCGCCAGCCCGCGATGACCGCGATGACCGCGGCCACCCTCGACTCGCTCACCAAGGGTCGCTTCCGCCTGGGCCTCGGGGTCTCCGGCCCGCAGGTCTCCGAGGGCTGGTACGGCGTCAAGTTCGACAAGCCGCTCGCCCGCACCCGCGAGTACGTGGAGATCGTCCGCAAGGCCATGACCCGCGAGCGGCTCTCCTACGAGGGCCAGCACTGGACGCTGCCGCTCCCGGACGGCCCGGGCAAGCCCCTGAAGCTGACCGTGCACCCCGAGCGCGAGCACATCCCGCTCTACATCGCCGCCATCGGGCCGAAGAACCTGGAGCAGACCGGCGAGATCGCCGACGGCGCGCTGCTGATCTTCCCGGCCGCCGAACACCTGGAGGCCACCGCGCTCACCCACATCCGGGCGGGCCGCGAGAAGGCCGGGCTGACCATGGAGGGCTTCGATGTCTGCCCGACCGTGCCGCTGGCCCTCGGCGAGGACGTGAACGCGCTCGCGGACATGTTCCGCCCCTACACCGCCCTGTACGTGGGCGGCATGGGCAGCCGGAAGCAGAACTTCTACAACCAGCTGGCCCAGCGCATGGGTTACGAGAAGGAAGCCGCCGAGATTCAGGACAAGTACCTGGCGGGCGACAAGAACGGCGCGGCCGAGGCCGTCCCGCACTCGCTGATCGACTCGACCACGCTCCTCGGCCCGGTCGCCCGGATCGCGGACGGCATGCGGGCCTACGCGGAGGCCGGGGTCACCACCCTCACGCTGGCCCCGGCCGGCTTCACCCTGGAGGAGCGGATCGCCGCCCTGCGCGCCGGTACCGAGGCCATGGAGCTCGCGGGCCTCGCCTGATCGGCCGTCGCGGGCGCCGACGGCGGAACGCCGGCGCCCGCGAGAAGCTTCTGCGGCCGTGGTGGGGGCTCGGGGGGTCTTCCCCGCCACGGCCGACACAGTGAACAACGCCGTGGACGCCCGCCGGGTTACGTGCGGCGGCCCAACCCCCGATTTCGTTCATTCGGACGAGTAGTGCGACCCATCGGTTGCCCGCCCCGCCGACCGGCGTTTGACTCGTTCCATGCTCTCTGCCCGCAGCCTGTTCCAGGAGATCGTCGACAATGACGACTCCTTCCAGCTGTTCTGCTCCATCGCCGCCAGCGGGGAGACCCAGGGCGGCTGGGAGAACGCCCGTATCGCGGCCCTGGTGCCGGACGGCATGCGCCACCTCGCGCCCAAGATCACCCGGCACGGCGCCGACGAGGACAAGCACGGCCGCATCTTCAACGCGCTGCTCCGCAAACGCGGACTGACGCCCGTCCCGGTACCCCCGGAGACCGACTACACGATGCTGCTGGAGCGCCGCGGCATCGGCCTCGCGCACGAGAAGCTGCGCCGCGAGGAAGCGCTGACCGAGGAGGACATCGTCGTCTACCTCGCGCACAGCCGCGTCACCGAACAGCGGGCGGCCGACCAGATGGACATGCTGGTCAAGTACTTCGGCGACCACCCCGAGGTGGGCAGGGCGATCCACATGATCAGCGACGACGAGGACAACCACCTCGCGTACTGCCACGAGGAACTGCTGAGCCTCGCCCGGGCGGGCTACGGCCGGACCATCCAGCGGGTGCTCCGCGAGAGCGCGCTCGCCGAGATCGGCGTCTACCGGGACGTGAGCCTCGCCGTCATGGCCCACATGGGGCGGCTGCTGCACTGGCCCGCCCCGAAGGCGGCCGCGCTCGCCGCCGGCATCCGCGCGATGTACGCGTACGAGCGGTTCAGCGGATGGCACCGGACGGTGGGCCTGCGGGTGCCGGAGCGGCTGGACGCCCTCGGCGGCGCACCGACCACCGCGGCCGGCTCCGCCCACGCCCCGCGCGAGCGGGAACTCAGAGCCAGCCCCGGCGCTTGAACATCCGGTGCAGGCCCAGACACGTGCCCGCCATGACCACCAGCACCGCCGGATAGCCCCAGGTGTGCCGCAGCTCCGGCATGTGGTCGAAGTTCATCCCGTAGATCCCCGCCACCATCGTGGGGACGGCCGCCATCGCCGCCCAGGCCGAGATCTTGCGCATGTCGTCGTTCTGCCGCAGGCCCATCTGCGCCAGGTGGGCGGAGAGCGCGTCCGACAGCAGCCGGTCCAGCCCCTCGATGTACTCGTTGGCCTTGGTCAGGTGGTCGGCGACGTCGCGGAAGAACGGCTGCGCGTGCTCGTGGACGAAGGGCACCTCACCGAAGGCGAGCCGGTCCATCGGCTGGAGCAGCGGGCTCGTCGCCCGCCGGAACTCCAGCACCTGCCGCTTGAAACCGTAGATCCGGGCCGCGGTGTTCTTGGTGTCCGAGGCGTTCGGGGCGAAGACCTCCGCCTCCAGCTCCTCGAGGTCTACCTGGAGCTCGGCCGCCACCTCGATGTAGTGGTCGACCACCGCGTCGGACACCGCGTACAGGACCGCCGTCGGGCCGTGCCGCAGGACGTCCGGATCCTGCTCCAGCCGGTGGCGCACGGCGGCCAGCGGGGCACCCTCGCCGTGCCGGACCGTGACGACGAACGAGTCCCCTATGAAGACCATCAGCTCGCCCGCGGTCACCGTGTCCGTGCCCTCGTCGTACCGCACCGGCTTGAGGACGACGAACAGCGAATCGTCGTACACCTCCAGCTTCGGGCGCTGGTGTGCCGTCAGCGCGTCCTCCACCGCCAGCGGGTGCAGGCCGAACTCTTGGCGGACATGCTCGAACTCCTTCTCCGTCGGCTCGTGCATGCCGATCCAGAGAAAGGCGTCACCGGTCGCCCGGGCCTGGTCGAGGGCGTCCGAGAAGTCGTCCGGCCCCTCGGTGCGGCGGCCGTCCCGGTAAATAGCGCAGTCCACAATCACGCGGGGCATTCTTCCCTGCCCACGGCCCGCCCGCACGCCCCCGGCAGCGCATACGCTGGCCCCATGGCCACGCTGATCCTCGTACGACACGGGCGGTCCACCGCCAACACCGCCGGGCTGCTCGCCGGATGGACCCCCGGAGTGGCGCTCGACGAGCGCGGCGCCGAGCAGGCCGCCGCACTCCCCGGCCGGCTGGCGGGGGTGCCCCTGGCCGCCGCCGTCACCAGCCCGCTGCAGCGCTGCCGGGAGACTCTGGCGCCCCTGCTGGCCGCACGTCCGGAGCTGGAACTGCACACCGACGAGCGGATCGGCGAGTGTCACTACGGCGACTGGTCCGGCCGCAAGCTCTCCGAGCTCTCCGACGAACCGCTGATGAAGATCGTCCAGCAGCACCCCTCGGCCGCCGCCTTCCCCGGAGGCGAGTCCATGCGCGCCATGCAGGCGCGCGCCGTGGAGGCCGTACGGGACTGGGACGCGCGGATCGAGCAGGAGCACGGGAGCGACGCCGTCTTCCTGATGTGCTCGCACGGCGACATCATCAAGTCCCTTGTCGCGGACGCCCTCGGCATGCACCTCGACCTCTTCCAGCGCATCCATGTGGACCCCTGCTCGGTGACTGCCATCCGCTACACCACCACCCGGCCCTTCGTGTTCCGCCTGGGTGACACCGGGGACTTCGGCTCGCTCGTACGGCGCCCCGCCGCACCGGAGGCCGTCGCATCGGACAAAGACACCGAAGACGCCGGGAACGCCGTCGTGGGAGGCGGCGCGGGCGCGGCTTGATCGCGCGGCGCAGTAGGGTGGACGGGCTCACACAGGGCGCGGATCTGCCCCTGCCGCCGAGACTTGGAGACTGGACGTGCCCCGTCAGGTGTTCCTCTACGACCCCCCGGACCGCTTCGTGGCCGGCACGGTCGGTCTGCCGGGACGCCGTACGTTCTTCCTGCAGGCCTCCGTCGGCCCCCGTGTCACCAGCGTCTCCCTGGAGAAGGCCCAGGTCGCGGCGCTGGCCGAGCGGATGGACGAGCTGCTGGACGAGGTCGTACGGCGCACCGGGGGCAATGCCCCGGTCCCGGCCGTCGCCCCTGCCGAGGCCGCCGACACCGCGCCGCTGGACGTCCCGGTCGACGAGGAGTTCCGCGTCGGCACCATGGCCCTGGCCTGGGACGGCGAGGATCAGCGCATGATCGTCGAGGCCCAGGCGCTCGTCGAACTCGACGCCGACTCCGACGAGGACCTCGCCGAGGCCGAGGAGCGGCTGCTCCAGGACGAGGAGAACGGCCCGCCGATGCTGCGGGTCCGCCTCAGCGGCGCCCAGGCCCGCGCCTTCGCCAAGCGGGCCCTGGACGTGGTCAACGCCGGCCGGCCGCCGTGCCCGCTGTGCAGCCTGCCGCTGGACCCGGAAGGGCACGTCTGCCCGCGCCAGAACGGCTACCGGCGCCAGGCGTGACCGACACGGGGGAGCTGGAGGAACTGCTCGCCAAGGGCGAGCTCACCGTCATCGGCCGGATCCGGGAGGCGTCCAACGCCGTCCTGCTGTGCAACGTCACGTACGAGGGCGTCAGCGCCGACTGCGTGTACAAGCCGGTCAAAGGGGAGCGGCCGCTGTGGGACTTCCCCGACGGGAACCTCGCCCAGCGCGAGGTCGCCTCGTACGTGGTCTCCGAGGCCACCGGGTGGGGCCTGGTACCGGCGACCGTGCTGCGCGACGGACCGTACGGCGAGGGCATGGTCCAGCAGTGGATCGAGGCGGAGCAGCCCGACGAGGACTCCCCGCTGGGCGGACTCCTCGGGCTCGTCGACGGAGAGGAGGCGGGGGAGGGCTGGAAGCCCGTCGCCCTCGCCGAAGTCGGTGAGGGCCGCACCGCCCTCCTCGTACACGCCGACGACCCGCGGCTGCGCCGGCTCTCCGTCCTCGACGCAGTGATCAACAACGGCGACCGCAAGGGCGGCCACCTGCTGCCCGCACCCGACGGACGGCTCTACGGCATCGACCACGGGGTGACCTTCCACGCCGAGGACAAGCTGCGCACCCTGCTGTGGGGCTGGGCGGGGGAGCCTCTGACCGACGAGGCGCGCGAGGCGCTGGCCGGGCTGGCCGCCGGGCTGGCTCCGGGAGCCCCGCTCGCCACCCGGCTGGCCGAACTGATCACATCGGTCGAGCTGGCCGCCGTACGGGACCGGGTGGAGCACCTGCTGCGCACCGGGACCCACCCCGAGCCCTCCGGGCAGTGGCCCGCGATCCCTTGGCCACCGGTCTGAACCAGCCACTGGCCTTACACACAGAACCAGCCAGACCGCAAGAGGGCCGATCAAGACAACAGTGCAGGTCCGGTTCGTTTCCGGAACACCCGTCCGGTTAGTCTCGAGACATGCATGCCTGGCCCGCTTCTGAGGTCCCCGCCCTTCCTGGCAAGGGCCGCGACCTCCAGATCCACGACACCGCGACCCAGGGGACGATCACCCTCGCCCCCGGTCCCGTCGCCCGTATCTACGTCTGCGGCATCACTCCGTACGACGCGACCCACATCGGTCACGCGGCGACCTACAACGCGTTCGACCTCGTACAACGCGTGTGGCTCGACACCAAGCGGCAGATCCACTACGTCCAGAACGTCACGGATGTGGACGACCCGCTCCTGGAGCGGGCCCTGCGCGACGGCCAGGACTGGACCGAGCTGGCGGAGCGCGAGACCGCGCTCTTCCGCGAGGACATGACGGCCCTGCGGATGCTGCCGCCGCAGCACTACATCGGAGCCGTCGAGGCCATACCCGGCATCGTGCCGCTGGTCGAACGGCTGCGCGACGCCGGCGCCGCCTACGAGCTCGAGGGCGACACCTACTTCTCGGTCGAGGCCGACCCGCACTTCGGCGGGGTCTCGAACCTCGACGCCGAGGCCATGCGGCTGCTCTCGGCGGAGCGGGGCGGCGACCCCGACCGGCCCGGCAAGAAGAACCCGCTGGACCCGATGCTGTGGATGGCCGCACGTCCGGGCGAGCCGAGCTGGGACGGCGGCTCGCTGGGCCGCGGCCGGCCGGGCTGGCACATCGAGTGCGTGGCGATCGCCCTCGACCACCTGGGCATGGGCTTCGACATCCAGGGCGGCGGCTCCGACCTGGCGTTCCCGCACCACGAGATGGGCGCGTCGCACGCGCAGGCGCTGACGGGCGAGTTCCCGATGGCCAAGGCGTACGTGCACGCCGGCATGGTGGCGCTGCACGGAGCGAAGATGTCGAAGTCGAAGGGCAACCTCGTCTTCGTATCGGCGCTGCGGCGCTCCGGGGTGGACCCGGCGGCGATCCGCCTGGCGCTGCTCTCGCACCACTACCGGGCCGACTGGGAGTGGACGGACGGGATCCTCGCCGAGGCCGTGGCCCGCCTGGAGCGCTGGCGCGCGGCCGTGTCCCGCCCCGACGGGATCCCGGCCGACGCCCTGGTCGAGGAGGTCCGGGAAGCCCTGGCGAACGATCTGGACGCGCCCGCGGCCCTGGCGGCCGTGGACCGCTGGGTCGAGCGGCAGATCGCCACGGACGGGGACGACGAGTCGGCTCCCGGCCTGGTCTCCCGCACGGTCGACGCGCTGCTGGGCGTGGCTCTGTAGCCCGCAGCCGCACCTGCGACGCCCCCTGGCCCACCCGGGCCCGGGGGCGTCGCCCTGTCCGGGCGGGCACGGGCGCGGCACCCCCCCCCGCGGTCAGGACTCCGGTGGGGTGTCGCCCTCGTCCGGGGGCGGGGTCTCCGCCTCCGGCTCGGGGTCCGGCTTGCGCTTCGGCCGCGGGGAGAGGCCCCCGCTCGTGTCGCGGAGGTACGAGCCGTCGCCCGGCTCGGCCGAAGGGGCCGCCGGGTCACGCCGCCGCAGGTACCGCTCGAACTCGCGGGCGATCGCGTCGCCCGAGGCCTCCGGGAGATCGGCCGTGTCGCGGGCCTCTTCCAGCGTCTGGACGTACTCCGCCACCTCGCTGTCCTCGGCGGCCAGTTGGTCCACCCCCAGCTGCCACGCCCGCGCGTCCTCGGGGAGTTCGCCCAGCGGGATCCGGATGTCGATCAGATCCTCCAGACGGTTCAGCAGTGCCAGCGTCGCCTTCGGGTTGGGCGGCTGCGACACGTAGTGCGGCACCGCCGCCCACAGGGACACCGCCGGCACCCCGGCATGGGTACAGGCCTCCTGGAGGATGCCCACGATCCCCGTCGGGCCCTCGTACTTCGTCTCCTCCAGGTCCATCGTCCGCGCCAGATCGGCGTCCGAGGTCACCCCGCTGACCGGCACCGGCCGGGTGTGCGGGGTGTCACCCAGCAGCGCGCCCAGGATGACGACCATCTCGACGCCCAGCTCGTGGGCGAAGCCGAGGATCTCGTTGCAGAACGACCGCCACCGCATGGACGGTTCGATGCCGCGGACGAGCACCAGGTCGCGCGGCTTGGCACCACCGATCCGGACCACCGACAGCCGTGTCGTCGGCCATGTGATCTTCCGTACCCCGTTGTCCAGCCACACCGTCGGCCGGTTGACCTGGAAGTCGTAATAGTCCTCGGCGTCGAGTGCCGCGAAGACCTCGCCCTTCCACTCCCGGTCCAGGTGTGCGACCGCACCGGAGGCCGCGTCACCCGCGTCGTTCCAGCCCTCGAACGCGGCCACCATGACCGGGTCGATCAGCTCGGGCACGCCCTCAAGCTCGATCACCCAGGTCTCCTTCCGAAGTTCCCTTGCGTACGTGGGTCAGCCTAAGCCTTGATGAGGCACCGGCCACAGCCCACGACAGAGGGGCGGTTCCCCTCGGAACCGCCCCTCTTCCCCACCTGAGCGGGAGCTATGCCTTGTCGCCCAGCATCTCCTCGACACGGGAACGTACCGACTCGTCGTCCAGGCCGCGGATCGTCACCGTCGTGCGGCGGCGCAGCACGTCGTCGACCGTCTCGGCCCACTCGTTGTCACGGGCGTAGGCGACCTGCGCCCAGATCTCCGGACCGTCCGGGTGGATCCGCTCGGCCAGCGCCGGGTCCTCGTTCGCCAGGCGCGCGATGTCGAAGGCCAGCGAGCCGTAGTGCGAAGCCAGGTGGCGGGCGGTCAGGGGGTCCATCCGCGTGCCGGGCTCCCGGTCCACCAGCAGCCGGTGCGCGACCGCGTTCGGGTTGGCGACACCGGGCAGCGCGATCCGGCGCACCAGCGATTTCACCGGCTCCATGTCCTCGGTCAGCGGGCTGCCCGGGAGCTTGGCCAGCTTGTCCATGACCACACGGCCGATGTGGCGGTACGTCGTCCACTTGCCGCCGGCCACCGACAGCATGCCGCCGGCGCCCTCGGAGACGACCGTCTCGCGCTTGGCCTTCTCGACCCCGCCGGGGCCGCCGGGCAGCACCCGCAGGCCCGCGAAGGCGTACGTCATCAGCGAGCGGTCCAGGTCGGCGTCCTTCACCGAGAAGGCCGCCTCGTCCAGGATCTGCTGGATGTCGGACTCGGTGGCGCGCACGTCCGCCGGGTCGCCCTCGTACACCTCGTCGGTGGTGCCGAGCAGCAGCTGGTCCTCCCACGGGAGGGCGAAGGTGATGCGGTACTTGTCGATCGGGGTGGCCATGGCGGCCTTCCACGGCGACTTGCGCTTCATGACGATGTGCGCGCCCTTGGAGAGGCGGATCGACGGCAGGGAGTGCTTGTCTTCCATGCGCCGCAGGTGGTCCACCCACGGGCCGGTGGCGTTGAGCACGACGCGCGCGTCGACCCCGAACTCGGTGCCGTCGAGACGGTCCTTGAGGTCGGCGCCGGTGACCCGGCCGTGCGTCTTGCGCAGGCCGGTGACCTCGGCGTGGTTCAGGACGACCGCGCCCGACTCGACGGCCGCGCGGACCGTCATGACGGCGACGCGGGAGTCGTTCATCTGGTGGTCGTAGTAGACCGCGACGGCCTTGAGGTTCTCCGTCTTCAGGCCGGGGTTGTCGGCGACGGCACGGGCCGGGGATATGACCTTGCCCATGCCGTCCCCGAAGGCCGAGAGGGCGGAGTAGGCGAAGACGCCCGCGCCCAGCTTGGCCGCACCCACCGGACCGCCCTTGTAGACCGGCAGGTAGAAGGTGAGCGGGTTGACCAGGTGCGGGGCCACGTCCTTGGCCAGCACCCGGCGCTCGTGGTGGTTCTCCGCCACCAGCTTGACCGCGCCGGTCTGCAGGTAGCGCAGACCGCCGTGGACGAGCTTGGAGGAGGCCGAGGAGGTGGCGCCGGCGAAGTCGCCGGCGTCCACCATGGCAACCCGCAGGCCCGACTGCGCGGCGTGCCACGCCACGGAGGTGCCCAGGATTCCACCGCCGATGACCAGCAGGTCGTACGTGGCCTTCGACAGCTGCTCGCGGGTCTGCGCGCGGCTGACGTTGGCACCGGCGGTCGGGTGCGTGCCCAGTGCGGGAACGCTCTGCAGGCTGCTCATATCTCTCTTAGCTCCTCGTCGATTGACTCAGCTGAGTGCGGTCAGCTGGCGTCTTCGTCGTCGACCCAGCCCATGGAACGCTCCACGGCCTTGAGCCAGCTCTTGTACTCGCGGTCCCGCTGCTCGGCGGGCATCCGCGGGGTCCACTCCGCCGCGCGGCGCCAGTTGGCGCGCAGGGCGTCGGTGTCGGGCCAGAAGCCGACGGCCAGGCCGGCGGCGTAGGCGGCGCCGAGGCAGGTGGTCTCGGCGACCATCGGGCGCACCACGGGGGCGTCCAGGAAGTCCGAGAGCGTCTGCATCAGCAGGTTGTTGGAGGTCATGCCGCCGTCGACCTTGAGGGCGGCGAGCTCGACGCCCGAGTCCTTGGTCATGGCGTCGGTGATCTCGCGGGTCTGCCAGGCGGTGGCCTCCAGGACGGCACGGGCGATGTGCGCCTTGGTGACGTACCGGGTGAGGCCGGCGATCACACCGCGGGCGTCGGAGCGCCAGTACGGGGCGAAGAGGCCGGAGAAGGCCGGCACGAAGTAGGCGCCGCCGTTGTCTTCGACCGAGGAGGCCAGCGTCTCGATCTCGGCCGCGGACTTGATCAGGCCCATCTGGTCGCGCATCCACTGGACGAGCGAGCCGGTGACGGCGATGGAGCCTTCCAGCGCATAGACCGGCTTCTGGTCGCCGATCTTGTAGCCGACCGTGGTCAGCAGGCCGCTGTAGGAGTTGATGATCTTGTCGCCGGTGTTCATCAGCATGAACGTGCCGGTGCCGTACGTGGACTTGGCCTCGCCCTCGGCGAAACAGGTCTGGCCGAAGAGGGCGGCCTGCTGGTCACCGAGCGCCGAGGCGACCGGGACACCGGCGAGGACGCCGTCCTTGACGTGGCCGTAGACCTCGGCGGAGGACTTGATCTCCGGGAGGATGGTGAGCGGCACCTCCATGGACTTCGCGATGCTGTCGTCCCACTCCAGCGTGTGGAGGTTCATCAGCATGGTGCGCGAGGCGTTGGTGACGTCGGTGACGTGCACACCGCCCTGGGCGCCGCCGGTGAGGTTCCAGATGACCCAGGAGTCCATGGTGCCGAAGAGGATGTCGCCGGCGGCGGCGCGCTCACGCAGGCCCTCGACGTTGTCCAGCAGCCAGCGGGCCTTCGGACCGGCGAAGTAGCTTGCCAGCGGCAGGCCGGTCTCGCGGCGGAAGCGGTCCTGGCCGACGTTGCGGCCGAGCTCCTTGCACAGGGCGTCGGTGCGGGTGTCCTGCCAGACCAGCGCGTTGTGGACCGGCTCGCCGGTGTGGCGGTCCCACAGGACGGTGGTCTCGCGCTGGTTGGTGATGCCGACGGCCTTGACGTCCGCGGCGGTGATCTCGGCCTTGGCGATGGCCCCGGCGACGACCTCCTGGACGTTGGTCCAGATCTCGTTGGCGTCGTGCTCGACCCAGCCCGGCTTCGGGAAGATCTGCTCGTGCTCCTTCTGGTCGACGGCGACGATGCGGCCGTCGCGGTCGAAGACGATGCAGCGGGAGGAGGTGGTGCCCTGGTCGATCGCGGCGATGAAGGGGCCGGTGCTGGTGGTCATGTTGGCTGCTCCTGGCAGGTCTGGTGAGTAGGCGGAATCAGGAGGGCGGTGCGGATCTTACGATCTTGCCGGTACTGCTGATCAGGCGAACGCGATGTTGTAGAGACCACCGGCGAGCGCGGCACCGACGAGCGGGCCGACCACCGGGATCCAGGAGTAACCCCAGTCGGAGCCGCCCTTGTTGGGCAGCGGCAGCAGGGCGTGCACGATGCGCGGACCGAGGTCGCGCACCGGGTTGATGGCGTAGCCGGTCGGGCCACCGAGCGAGAGACCGATGCCGACGACCACGAAGGAGGTGATCAGGACGCCGATCACACCGAGGCCCTTGCCGTCGTCCTGGAGGCCCTGGGTCAAGATCGCCAGGACCAGGACGGCGGTACCGATGATCTCGGTCGTGAGGTTCTGTACGACATTACGGATCTCGGGGCCCGTGGAGAAGATGCCGAGCACCGGACCGGCCATGTCGTGCGGGTGCGGGTCCTCGGGGCCGAGCTTGGCGTCGCGGATGTGCTCCGGGTCGGCCAGGTGGACCCGGAACTGTCCGTAGTAGGTCACCCACATCAGGACCGCGCCGAGCATCGCGCCCAGCAGCTGGCCCGCGAAGTAGACCGGAACGTCGCCCCACTCGCCGCTCTTGATGGCGAGGCCGACGGTGACCGCCGGGTTGAGGTGCGCACCGGAGAGCGGCGCGGAGACGTAGGCGGCGATCAGAACGGCGAATCCCCAGCCGAATGTGATCGCGAGCCAGCCCGCATTGCGGGCCTTGGAGCTCTTGAGTGTCACTGCGGCGCAGACGCCACCGCCGAGCAGTGTGAGCAGGGCGGTACCGATGGTCTCGCCGATGAAGATGTCGGAGCTGGACACCCGCGACTCCTTTGTACGTCCAGGGGTGAGCGGACACCGGGTCCCTCCGGTGGTTCCGCGCACTCGGTGAGTGCTGCACCGGTCCGTGGCCTTGTCGCATCCTAGCGCGTATTGCCGGTAGGTGTTCGACAATGCCGACCGATGAACGGCAGTTTTCCGCCCAAGTGAAGAATGCGTCAAGGGTCGGCCAGGCCAAAGTGTCGGATCGTTACCACTAGGTGCGATCACCCAAAACCAGCCAACCTGTGGCCGGGATATGGCGAAAAGTGGGCAGAAAGGGGCCCAGGAGTGGCTACAGCCTGTTAAAGGAAGCTCAGAACCGGCCTGCGCCGAGATCGCGTGAAACCGCACGCGCACAGTCCCGCACCGACGCGACGAGGGCCGCACGGGGCTCACCCGACTCGCCGCAGACCCGTTCCACGGCGCCCGCGACCGCCACGGCGCCCACCGGCATCCTGCGCCGGTCGTGGATCGGCGCCGCCACCGAGGCGATGCCCTCCCAGGTCTCCTCGACGTCGGAGGCCCAGCCGCGGGCCCGGGTCAGGCCCAGGATCTCCTCGAAGCCGGTGCCGTCCGTGACCGTGCGGGGGGTGAACGCCTCGCGGTCCACCTCGTGCGCCTGGGTGTGCGCCACGGGGTCGTAGGCCGACAGCACCTTGCCCAGGGCGGTGGAGTGCAGCGGCTGCATGGCCCCCACCTCCAGCACCTGGCGGCTGTCGTCGGGCCGGAACACGTGGTGCATGATCAGCACCCCGCTCTGGTGCAGCACGCCCACGTACACGCTCTCGCCGCTCGCCCGGGCCAGATCGTCCGTCCAGACCAGGGCGCGGGCGCGCAGCTCGTGCACGTCGAGGTAGCTGTTGCCCAGGCGCAGCAGCTCCGCGCCCAGCTGGTACCGGCCGGAGGCCGGGTCCTGCTCGACGAAGCCCTCGGCCTGCAGGGTGCGCAGGATGCCGTGGGCCGTGCCCTTGGCCAGGCCCAGCGAGGACGCCACGTCCGAGAGTCCCAGCCGGCGCTCGCCGCCCGCCAGGAGTCGCAGCATCGCAGCGGCTCGTTCGAGCGACTGGATGTTCCGTGCCATCGCGCAGCCTCCTGCAGACCTTCGGTATTACTGACCATCTTGACGCGGTTCGACAATGCTGAACAGTATCGGTCGATGCCGACCTTGCGCACCGTCGGAGATCTGTTCGCCGTACCGCCGCCGGGACACCTCTGGCAAGTCCCCGCCACAGAATGCAGTCCGCCACGTGGGACACCCACACCGGGGCCGGTGCCTCGCGGTTACCCTGGCCGCGTGCACCCTTGACGCCGAAGGGGTGCAAAGCCGACAGCCGTCGCAACCCAGGGAGCACAAGCATGGCTTCGTTGCCGAACCCGCCCGCGGACACCCAGACCCGGGCCGATGCCCTCCGTGAGGCGCTCGCGACCCGCGTGGTCGTCGCCGACGGGGCCATGGGGACGATGCTCCAGGCGCAGGACCCCACGATGGAGGACTTCCAGCAGCTCGAGGGCTG
>NZ_JBIWCL010000021.1:0-167562 GCF_044761485.1 Streptomyces sp. NPDC097617 | reverse complement strand
GGGCAGTCCACGGCAGAAGCGTGCCCCTCCACGCTCACGCTCCCTGGGGCGTGGACCACGACGTGACAGAGAAGATCACGAAGGACGCGCAGAAGGCCCTGAGTGACGCCCTCCGCCCCTGGCGAGAGAAGTTCCCGGGTGTGGAGGTGGCCGGCGACATCGGTCTTGAAAGCCCCACCAAGGCCGTGGTCCGTGCCGCTGAGGGCGCAGGGCTGCTGGTCGTCGGCCGACGCAGGCATCGTCCCGCCCTGGCACCCCCATTGGGTTCCGTGGCCACCGCCGCGATCCATCACGCGCGCTGTCCCGTCGCCGTCATTTCGCATGACTGAGCCGAGCCACCGCGAGGAGCCGCCGGTACCGGCGCACCGGACCGACGCGTCCGCGCTCAGGGCCGGCATCGGCCTCGATGTTCCGCCACTCCCACGCGCTGAGGTGTGCGAAACGCACACCGCGGTCCTGTTCTTCGTCGGTGACCGCGCCTACAAGCTGAAGAAGCCGGTCGACCTGGGGTTCCTCGACTACACGACCACGGCGGCCCGGCGGATCGACTGCGAACGGGAAATCGCCCTCAACCGTCGCTTCGCCCCTGACGTCTACCTGGGCCTGGGCGAATTCCGCGGACCGGACGCGGACACGCCCGAGCCTCTCGTGGTGATGCGTCGCATGCCGGCGGAACGCCGGCTGTCCCGGCTCGTGAGTGAAGGCGCCGACATCGACGACGTCCTGCGGTCCGTCGCGCGCCTGCTCGCATCCCGTCACGCGGACGCGCCCCGCAGCCCGGACATCGACGAGCAGGGCAGACGGGACGCGCTGTCCGCACGCTGGGAAGCGAGCTTCACGCAGGTCAGGAGACTGACCGAAGACGGCGGGCTGCTCGACGGGGTGGAGGAGGTGGAGCGCCTGGTGCGTCGCTATCTCGCAGGCCGCGAGGCACTGTTCGACGCCCGTATCGAGCAGGGGCGGGTGGTCGACGGCCACGGCGACCTGCTCGCCCAGGACATCTTCTGTCTCGACGACGGCCCCCGCGTCCTGGACTGTCTGGAATTCGACGACCGCCTCCGCTACGTCGACGGTCTCGACGACGCGGCCTTCCTCGCCATGGACCTGGAGCAGACGGGTGCCCCGGAGACCGCGGCGCTCTTCCTCGCCCAGTACGGCGAGTACTCCGGCGACCCCGCACCGCCGTCCTTGTGGCACCACTACGTCGCCTACCGCGCGTTCGTCCGGGCCAAGGTATCCCTGATCCAGGCAGCTCAAGGCGCTCGCGGTGCGGAGGCAGCAGCACGGCGCCTGGTCACCACGACTCTGCGCCACCTGCGCACCTCCGCCGTCGGCCTGACCCTCGTCGGTGGCCTTCCGGGCAGCGGGAAGTCCACGCTGTCCGGCGCGCTGGCGGATCGTCTGGGCGTCACGCTGCTCAGCAGCGACCGCCTGCGCAAGGAGCTGGCAGGCATTCCGGCGGAGGAATCCGCGGCCGCCGACTACGGCGAAGGGCTGTACACGCCCGAGTGGACGGCGAGGACGTACGCGGCCCTGCTCGACCGGGCGTCCGCGCTGCTGTCACGTGGCGAGTCCGTCGTCCTCGACGCCACCTGGTCCGATGCGGGGCAGCGCGAAACCGCCCTGCGCATGGCTGAACGCACCAGCGCCGACCTGGTGGCCCTGCACTGCCAGGTTCCGGGTGACGTGTCGGCAGCGCGCCTGAGCACCCGCGCCCCCGGGGCATCCGACGCCACCCCGGATGTGGCCAGGGCCATGGCAGCCGCGGAGCCGCCGTGGAACGAGGCCGTCCCCATCGACACCGGCGGCCCTTTGGAGGCAGCAGTCATCCAGGCGATGGCGGCCGTACGCCCGTACGGCTCCGGCCAGGCCCCGGTCTTCCGCCGCCCCTACATGGAGCCGGACTGAGCAGAGCGGCGACGACGGGTGCGGCGGCGCGCTCGCCGCAACGGATGTCCTGGCGACAGCTTGATCTCCGGTTTCATCGGATGTCCAGCACCTCGGCCACGGGGCGCCGAGGTGTAGCGGGACCCTGCGGTCCGTAGCCGAGCCGGATCACCATCTGGACGTGGGTCATCGCCGAGCCCGGATCGCGCACCGTCCAGCGGAGCGCCGGAAATTCGAGCGGCTGCGAGGTCATGGATGTGACCAGCCCGTCGGCGGTGGCTTGCAGAAGCACCCGCTGCAGGGCCTGTCCTGCTCGTAGCCAGTCCTCGGGCCTGTCACCCGAAGTACCCAGCAGCACGATCTGCGGCTTCTGTTCGAAAGTGGCCCACCCGCGTCCCGGAACGGGCCGGGGGCGACCGAAGTCGCGCACGACCCCACCGCGACCCGCCTGCTTCGGACCGAAGGCGTCCACGGGAATTCCGTCGGGACGGGTCTGTCCTTCCGGCGTGTCGGCATGTGTCCACGCCATCGTCTCCGCCGTCATCGCGGGATCCATTTCCTCGCGATGCTCGGAGTCGTGTACCAGGCCCAACACAGTGTTGGTGTGCCAAGCGTCCGGCACGGCCAGGCGACACCCTTCGAGAAGCGCGGCGGCTCGCAGACCGTCCAACAGCGCTGGAGGAATCTCGTCCTCCGCGAAAGGAAATCGGCTGGTGTGGCGCCGCCGTACGGCTGGGTGGAGGGTTCCGAGGTCCCTGTCCATGGGCCCGGGTTCGTGGAAGTTGGCAGCGGCCAGCAACCACGGATCGTCCGGGTCGGGCAGCAACCGTATGTCTGCGCCCCAGCCTGCCGAGGCTGCGGACACCCGTAGGTTGAACAACGCGGCGGCGCAGCCCAGGTGGAGGGCGCGGTGGTCCGGGTCGGCACGGGGCATGGCGCGGCCCGGATCGCCGTACAGCTCGATCAGCCCGGAGGCTGGTCGGTACAGGAACTTCCAAGGCTGGGCGTTGTGCATGGACGGAGCCGTGACAGCATCCTCGATGAGCGGAACCATCTCTGCCGGGTCCGGAAGTGGTGTGGTCATGGGACTTTCCTGCCTGTGCGGTGGGCCTCACTCGTGGGCGATGACGGCGACCGGCGAGACCGCGTGGTGCATCACGGCGTGTGTGATGGGGCCGATGTGGGTGCCGAATGCGGAGTGGCGGATCCGGCGGCCGACGACGACGAGGGCGGCGATGGCGGCCGCGTCGAGGATCTGAATCGCAGGCTGGCCGATGGTGGCCCGGGAGTCGATCTGCAGCGAAGGGTACTTCTCGCGCCAGGGGTTGATCATCTCGTCCAGTGTGGTGGTGATGCCGTGGGCCATTTCCTGCTGGACCCCGGGGTCGAGAGCCGGTGCGTAGCTGAGGATGGGCGGTGGCGACCAGCCGTGGATGATCACGAGTGGGCAGTGGCGGTGGGACGCCTCCTCGAAGGCGAAGGCGAGCAGCTTGTCACAGGGTTGGTGGATGTCCACGCCGACCACGATGGGGCCGCGGTCGAGGTTGCCGTCCGGTGGTTTGCCCGCGCGGTCCACCGACCGGACCAGCACGACGGGGCGAACGGCCTCGATGATGGTGGAAGCGCCGGTGGACCCGACGAGGAATCCCGCGATGCTGCCGAGCGCGCGGGAGCCGAGTACGAGCATGTCGGAATCTTCGGCGGCGCGCGTGAGCGCCAGGGAGGGCAGCCCGCCCACTCGGCGGGTGTCGACCTTCAACGACGGATGTGCGCGACGCGTCTCATCGGCGGTGTCGCGGAGGACGGCTTCGGCCCACTGCCGACGTTCCTCTGTGGTCGTGACGGGAAGGGGAGGATCCTCCAGCCATTCCTCAGCGTGGACCAAGTCCAGCGAGGCACCGCGAAGCTCGGCCTCATGTGCTGCCCAGCAGGCAGCCGCCGTACTTTCCGGGGACCCGTCGAGGCCGACGGTCACTCGGTTCGCCATGGTCTCCATCTCCTTCTGCATGGGATGGCGCTTCTCCCGCTCACTTCAGCCTGAATGCCCTACGGTCTCCTGTTGAGGGGCCGGTCGGCCCCCCGTGGGACCGACCGGCCCCGTCTCCGATGTGGTGGACGAGAGGTCTGGGGCCTTGATCAACCAGGTCGGTCACGTGAGGTGGTCTGTCGGCCGGCCCGGCGCCCGGCAAGAGTCCGGAAGGTCTCGGGCTGTGCCCCATGGTGCAGGGAAGCCACGCCCCGTGATCTCGCGTCGACGAGCGCGGCGCTGGGCCCAAGCCCAGACTGGAGACGGAAGGGATGCACGGGTGAGGAGGCAGCCATGACTACCGCACGGGACATCATGCACAGCGGTGCCACCTGCGTACAGGAGACCGAGACGCTCATGGACGCGGCCCGGCGGATGAGCGAACTGGACGTCGGTGCGCTGCCGATCTGCGGGCCCGACGACCGTCTGCACGGCATCATCACCGACCGTGACATCGTGCTGAAGTGCCTGGCCAAGGGCAAGGACCCGCACCACATGACAGCCGGGCAGCTCGCGCAGGGCAAACCAGTCACGGTCGACGCGGGCGCTGACACGAGCCAGGTGCTGCAGACGATGCAGGAGCACCGGATCCGGCGTGTCCCGGTGATCGCCGACCACCGCCTCGTCGGAATGATCAGCGAGGCCGATCTCGCCAGGCACCTGTCCGAGGAGCAGGTGGGCCACTTCGTCGAGACGATCTGCGCGGAGCGGTAAGCCGCAGCGCGTCGTCTTGCGCCGCTATTCGTGCGCGATGATGGCGACGGGCGCCTTGGCGTGGTGGAGGACCGCGTGGGTGACCGGTCCGATGTGCGCGCCGATCGAGGACCTTCGGATGCGGCGGCCGACGACGATGAGACCTGCTTCGGAAGACCTTTCGACGAGGCTTGTGGCGGCGTGCCCGACGCTCGCGCGCGAGATGACGCCCACGTCCGGGTACTTGTCCCGCCAGGGCCCCAGGGCGTCGCCCAGAGAGGCCTGCGCGCTCATCTCGAGCTGGGCGTGGACTCTTGGATCGTACGCCGCGCCGTACCCCACCAACGGAGGTAGCGACCAGGTGTGCAGGACGTGGAGGGCGCAGGCCCGCCGCGCCGCTTCCTCGAAGGCGAAGGCGAGCAGCGCATCGCACGGCCTGCTGATGTCGAGGCCCACCAGCAGCTCACGGGCTGCGTGCCGGCCGTCGGGGTGCGGCACGGCGTCCTCGATGGCCCGCACCATGACCACCGGCCGTACCGTCGCCTGGATGACGGCCATGCCGACGGAGCCGAGGACGAAGCCCGTGACGGTGCCCAGTCCCCGGGAGCCCAGGACGATCATGCTCGCGCCGGCCGCGACACCGGCGAGCTCGGCAGCCGGTCTGCCGTCGAGTGACCGGATAACGACGTCCAATCCGGGGTGGCTCGCGCGCAGTTCGTCGGCGGTCTCGTTCAGCAGCGCCTGGGCCCAGTGGCGGCGTACATCGCTCGTCGGCATGGGGCGGTCGCGGGGAGATGACCATTCCTCGGAGTGGATGAGATGGAGCGGCATGCCGCGCAGGACGGCCTCTCGCGCCGCCCAGTGGGCCGCCGCGAGGCTTTCCGCGGATCCGTCGAGGCCGACGACGATTCGATCGTTCATGATGGCTCCTCTCGGCAGGGGCCCACATGGGTCGGGGAGTTCGTATCCGCCCGTGGCGAGGCGGAGCGGCGGCTTCTTCAGGCCGAGTTCGTGTCGTCGATGGCGTATCCGAGATGCTGGGTTACGGAGACCACGCCGTCCACGGTCCGGCAGAGGCGTTCGATGATCGGGATGAGGCTCCTGAAGTCGACGGTTCCGTGCAGTTCGACCCGGCCTTCGGTGACGGTCACGGTGATGGCCGAGGGGCTCTGACGCAGGCCGAGTTCGAGCACGTCACTCATGACCTCGTGACGGATGTCCTCGTCGTCCCGGAGGAAGATCCGCAGCAGGTCCCGCCGGCTGACGATTCCGATCAGTACGTCCGAGTCGTCCACGACCAGCAGCCGCTTGACTCCTTGGGCCTCCATCAACCTGGCGGCTTCGGCGACGGTCCAGTCCGGTCTGGCGCACACGGGGGGCGAGGACATCAGCTCCTCGGCCCGTGTACCCGCGGCCTTGTCCTCCTGCCAGACCTCCCGTTCGGGAAGTGACCGGAAGTAGTCGCTTTGGCCTGCGGACTTCGGCAGCAGGTCCCGCTCCGAGATCACGCCGAGCGGGTGGCCGGAAGGGTCGACGACCGGGACGGCCGACACCTTGTGTTCCGTGAGGGTGCGGGCGATCTCCTTGAAGGGGGCGTTGTTGGGGACGGTGACGACCTCGTGGGTCATCAGCTCGCGGACTTCCCGATGCTTCATGCTCTTCTCCTACCGCTCAGTGGCCGGCTCAGCGCCGACCGACACGTCGTCCTGCTGGTAGTCGAGCCGGTTGACCACGTCCACGACGCCGTCGACGCTCTGACACAGGCGCAGCACGATGGGGACCAGACTGCGTCGGCCGACGGTCCCGCTGAGGGTCACCAGCCCGTCGGTGACTTCGACGGTCAACGATGACGGGCTGAGCCCGAGGGTGCGGGTCAGGACGTCTTCGAGGATTTCCTCCTGGATGGCGTGGTCCCTGCGCAGGAAGAGCTGAAGCAGGTCACTGCGGCTCAGGATGCCGATCAGTCGGCCGGCGGCGTCCACCACGGGCAGTCTCTTGACCTGGCGCCCCCGCATGACCCGCGCTGCTCGGACGACGCTCCATTCGGTCTGGGCGGTGATGGCGGGGCTGGTCATGAGATCGGCGGCGGTGTTCGCGCCGCTGCCGGAACTGCGCTTGCGGAGAAGGTCGGCTTCGGAGACGACGCCCACGGGACGCTCTGCCTCGTCCACCACGGGTACGGCGGAGATGTCGAACTCCTTCAGGAGCCTTGCGATTTCCTTGAACGGGGTGCCCCGCTGGACGCCGACAGCTGTCGGAGTCATCAGGTCGGCGACACTGCGGTGCCTCATCGTCGGCCTCCTTCACGCGCGGACTTCGGTGCCGAGGCGTACTGCCGTGACGTCCACGACCCCTGGTACGGTGCGCGCGACACGCACCAGCACGTCCTTCAGGGCCGGGTCGGGGATGGAGCCGTTCAGGTGCACGATGCCGTCGGCCACGTGGACCTGAACCATGGCCGATCCGGCGGGGATGAGCTCCGCCATGATCAGTTGGCGCAGCTCCTCGGCGACATCGGCGTCGGGGCGTAGGTAGATCTTGAGGAGATCGCCCCGGCTGACCACGCCGACGAGACGGCCGGCGCCGTCGACGACGGGGAGCCGCTTGAGGTGGCCGCGGGCCATCAGGCGGGCGGCGCCGGGGATGGTGGCGTCCTTGGTCACGGTGACCGCCGGTACCGTCATCAGCTGCCCGGCGGTGACTGCGCGGGACTCGTCCGCGCCCTGGGCCTTGAGCAGCAGATCCGCTTCGGACACCACGCCGGCGACCCGTCCTTCCTCCGACAGGACGGGCAGGGCGCTGATCCGCCACTGCCGCATGGTCTCCACGATGTCCTTGAACGGTGTTCTGCGGTCGACGGAGATGACGGCGTGAGTCATCACGTCCTCGACGGTGCGAAGCTGCTTCATGACGCCTCCATAAGCGGAGTTCTCATACGTCCGAGCGTGGACACCTGTGCCCGTTGGCGGTAGGGCCGTCAGGGGGGCACTTCGGGCTGATCAGCCCTGTTGTCGATCATGTCGGGCGTGCTTTCATGACATTGACGGAAAGAGTCCCTGAGAGGATGCGGAGAAGCGGTTGATGGCCGTGCACCGCACGATCGGGATCCGCGAGAAGCGGGCGGGCTCTTTCCGCCCTTTGCTGTGAGGGTCAATGGGCGGCGGGGTCCGGATCGGGAGCCGTCGACAGGTCGTCGATCGCGTAGCCGAGTGCTTGGTCCACGCTGACGACCCCGTCGACCGACTGGCACAGTCGTTCCACGACCGGAATGGTGGACCGGTCCTCGACCTGGCCGCTCAAGGAGACGATCCCATCGCGTACGGTCACCGCAACGCCGCCGGGCGTCATCCTGAGCGTCCGGCCCAGCACGTCGTCGACGATCTCATCACGGATGGCGTCGTCGCGACGGAGCATGGGGCGCAACAGGTCGGTGCGGCTGACGATGCCCACCAGGGTTCCGGTCTCGTCGACCACCGGCAGACGCTTGACACCCCGCTCGTGCAGGAAGCGGGCCGTCTCGACGATGCCCCACTCCGGCCGGGCGGCCAGGACGGGGGTGGACATCAGATCGCCGGCGGTCCGGGCGTCCATGGAGGCACGGTCCATGGGCGCCGTAGTGTGCAGGGGATCACGCCCTTCGGTGTCGGGCAGGCCTGCTTGCCTGCGGAGGAGGTCGGCTTCGGAGACGACGCCGATCGGGTGGTGACGGGTGTCCACGACGGGCAGGGCCGAGACCCCGTTGTGGTCGAGGTTCAGGGCGACCGCTTTGAGTGACGCTTCGGGGCCGGTCGTGGCCACGTTCCTGGTCATGACGTCTGCGACAGTGCGGTGAGACATGGTCCGATCTCCCTTGTGAGTAGGGCCGTCAGCCGTGAGCGATGACCGCGACGGGGGCGGCGGCGTGGTGCAGGACCGCATGGGCCACGGAGCCCAGATGCGCCCCCAGAGGGGAACGGCGCAGACGGCGGCCCACCACGACGAGGTCCGCGCTCGCTGCTGCTTGGACGAGCTGGTCGCCGGCGGACCCCATGAACGCCTCGTGGGTGACGCTCACGGACGGGAACTTGTGCCGCCACGGCATCAGCATGTCGTCGAGCATCACGGTGACACTCCGGCCGAGCTCCCGCTCGTTCTCCGGGTCGAAGAAGGGGGCGTACTCGTACATGGACGGCATCCTCCAGCCGTGGACCGCACGCAGGGCGCAGCCACGACGGGCGGCTTCTTCGAAGGCGAAGGCGAGAACGCTGTCCGCTGCCTCGTGGATGTCGACACCCACGACGATCTCCCCGTACCGGGTGGGCGCCGGCTCGTCCGGTGAGTCCGACACGCGTACGAGCGTCACCGGCGTCTCGGTGGCCACGAGTGTCGACATGCTCACCGAGCCGACGAAGAAGCCGAGCAGGCCTCCCACCCCGCGGGAGCCGAGTACGAGCAGCCCGGCGTCCACCGCCTCCGCGGCCAGGGCTGCCGCCGGCCTGCCGGAGAGGCATCTCGTCGAGACCTCCAGGCCGGGATGCCGGCGTCGCACGTCCTCCGATGCCTCGGTGAGCGCCTCGTCGGCCCAGCGGTCGGCCGCTTCGCGGCCCGGCATCGGTACCGCAGGGCTGATCAGCCAGTCGACGGCGTGGACGAGCCTCAGCGGCACCTCGCGCAAGGCCGCCTCCCGGGCGCCCCAACGGGCCGCGGCCCGGCTCTCTGGCGAGCCGTCCACGCCGACGGTCACATGGTGCTTCATGGCCAGAACCTCCTTGGGCGGCGCGGGGCCGCGATCCTCTTCCAGCGTGGCCTGCGGCGCGATGACCGAGGAGGGGCCGAGCGGCCCCATCTGGGGCCGACCAGCCCCCTACTTCACGGCGGTGCGCGAGGCGATGTAGTCCGCGCAGCCGTCCAGGGCGTTCAATGCCGGATAGTCGGACTCGGGCAGTGCGAGCCCGGTGCGCTCGCTCAGTGCCTCGATGAAGTTGAGGAAGTCCAGCGAGTCCATCTCCAGGTTCTCGCGGAAGTTCTCGTCCGGCGAGAGCGTTGCCGCGTCGGCGCCGGGAACCACGTCAGTCAGAACGTCCTTGATCAGTACGAGGGCCTCGTCGCGGTTCACAGTTCCTCCGGTCGTTGGAGCAGGCGGTCCATGGCCGTCAGCAATCGCGCCCCGGTCGCACCGTCGCTCGCGCGGTGGTCGGCGGCGAGCGTGGCCGTCACGGTCGGGTGCACCGTGAGCATCCCGTCCAAAGCCACCGGCTGCTCGATGACACGCCCCAGACCGACGAGCGCGACCTGCGGTGGGTAGATCACTCCGAAGACCGCCTCCACTCCTTGATCGCCGAGGTTGGTCACCGTCAGCGTCGGGTCGGCGGTCTCCGAAGCCCGCAGTCGGCCGCCGCGCGCCCGCGAGACCAGTTCCTTCAGCGTCGCCATCAGCTCCGGCAGCGGCATGGTGTCGGCGTCCGCCAACGCCGGTGCGACCAGGCCGCCACCACGCAGGGACACCGCGACACCGAGTCGCACGGTAGGCGAGGGGACGAACGCCTCGTCCTTCCAATAGCCGTTCAATTCCGGTACTTGGCGTGTTGCCAGGGCAACCGATTTGAGCAGCAGAGCCGCCGGCACGAGCCGTTCCGCCACGGGCCTGCTCGCATTTCGGTCGCGCATCCACGCCATCGCGACGGCCAGGTCGATCGTCGTCGACAAGTAGTAGTGGGGGATGTCCCTGTTGGCGCGGCTCATCAGAGTCGCAATCGCCGCGCGCGCCGGATACGCGGGCTCGGCCGTCGCCGAAGACGGGCGCGCCGGTTCGCGGCTTTCGACCGTACGGGACGGAGGGCTCGCCATGGCGGCCCGTACGTCATCGGCCCGGATCGTGCCGCCCCGCCCGGATCCCGTCAGGACACTCAGGTCGACGCCCGATGACCGGGCCAGCCGACGGGCGAGCGGCGAGGCCTTCACCCGCTCGGGCCCTTCGGCCGGTGCGTGTTCCACGTCGGAGCGCGTGATCCGACCGCCTTTGCCGGAGCCGTGCACGGACGACAGGTCGATGCCCTTCTGCTCGGCCAAGTGCCTCACCAGGGGAGTGGACACGGCGTCCCCGCCCGGGGTGGTGGTGCGTCCGGGAGCGGCTTGCGGTTCGGAGGCCGGGACCGTTGGCTGCTTCGCAGGGGCAGGGGCAGGGGCAGGGGCAGGGGCAGGTGGCTCGTCCCCCGAGTCGATGACGGCCATCCGTGTGCCGACCGGCACGGTGGTCCCCGGTTCGACGAGAAGTGCACCTATCGTTCCCGAGTCGAAGCACTCGACCTCGATCGTCGACTTGGCCGTCTCCACGACAGCGACGACATCACCCTTTGTGACGGTGTCGCCGGGCCCTACCAGCCATTCCACGAGGGTGCCCTCGTCCATGTCCGCGCCGAGGGAGGGCATGGTGAATTCGGCCATGTCAGCTCACCGTCCGGCGAACGGCGTCCACGATGGTCGCAGGCTGGGGCAGCGCCGCTTCTTCGAGCTGCCTGGCATAGGGAATGGGGACTTCCGCGCTGCATACGCGCTGAACGGGGGCGTCGAGCTCGTAGAACGCCTGCTCGGTGATGCGGGACGAGATCTCCGCGGCCAGGCTGCCGCTGCGCCATGCCTCGTCGACGATCACGGTCCGGTGGGTTCGGCCGATGGATGCCATGACGGTGGCGTCGTCGAGGGGGCGCAGGGCACGTAGGTCCACGACCTCCGCGCTGATGCCCTCCCCGGCAAGGGTTTCCGCGGCTGCCAGGGCCTTCGGCAGGGAGCCGCCGTACGTGATCACCGAGACGTCCGTGCCTGCCCGGCGTACGGCCGCCGTGTCGAGATCGACGGCATCGACGGTCTCGTCCAAGGAGCCCTCCGCGTTGTAGAGGCTGCCGTGCTCGAAGATCAGCACCGGATCCGGGTCGGCGAGCGCGGCTGCGAGCATGTGGCGCGCGTCGTCGACCGTGGCGGGGGCCAGCACCCGGATGCCGGGGATGTGGGCGTACCAGCCTTCGAGGCTGTGAGAGTGCTGGGCGCCGAGCTGCCGGCCTGCTCCGGTCGTCATGCGGATCACCACGGGGACGCTCATCTGTCCTCCGGACATGTGAAGCAACGTGGCCGCGTTGTTGAGGATCTGGTCCAGCGCCAGGAGACTGAAGTTGACGGTCATGATCTCGACCACGGGCCGCATCCCGCCGAGCGCGGCGCCGATGCCCGCGCCGACGAATCCGGATTCGGACAGCGGCGTATCGCGGATCCGGTCGGGTCCGAACTCTTCGAGCAGTCCCAGGCTGACGCCGAAGCATCCGCCGTACCGGCCCACGTCCTCGCCCATGAGGAAGACCCGCTCGTCCTGGAGCAGGGCCTCGCGCAGCCCCTCACGGAGCGCCTCTCGATACGTGGTCGGCCGCAGCGTTCCGGTCGGTGTCTTCCGCGTACTCATGCCGTGCTCCCGGATTCGCTCGTGACGAAGCGGAGCAGGTCCGCGACCGGTTCCAGCGGGGCGTCCTCGGCCCCCCGTACGGCCTCGTCGATTTCGGCGAGTACCTCCTTGTCGAGTTCTTCCATCACCCGGTCGTCGAGCTGCCCTTCGGAACGCATCAGTTCGGCCAGCCCTTTGAGGGGGTCGCGTCCCTTCCATTCCTCGATCTCGGACTTGGCCCGGTACCTGTCCGGGTCGTACATGGAATGGGCACGGAACCGGTACGTCTGTGCCTCGAGGAAGTGCGGTCCGTTGCCCGCGCGCACGGACTCCGTCGCCCGGAGTGCGGCGGCTTCGACGGCGAGAACGTCCATGCCGTCGACGGTCCAGGCAGGCATCCCGTACGAAGCGGCACGCATGGCGAGGTTGGTCTGGGCGTGCTCCCGGGCCAGGCTCGTACCCATGGCGTACAGGTTGTTCTCGCAGACCAGCAACAGGGGCAGCTGCCACAGGGCCGCGAGGTTGGCCGTCTCGTGGAACTCGCCTTCGGCGAAAGCTCCGTCCCCGAAGAAGCAGCAGGTGACGCGGGTGCTGCCGCGCATCCTGTCGGCGAGTGCGAGCCCGGCCGCCAGGGGCAGGCCGCCGGCCACGATCGCGTTGCCCCCGTAGAAGCGGCGGGCGGCGTCGAAGAGGTGCATGGAGCCGCCGCGTCCGCGGCTGCAGCCGGTGGCCTTGCCATACATCTCGGCCATCACGGCGTCGGCGGGGACCCCGCGGGCCAGGGCGTGCCCGTGTTCGCGGTAGGTGGACACCACCGCGTCCTCCTCGCGCAGGGCCTGGTTGACGCCCACGGCGACGGCTTCCTCACCGATGCAGAGGTGGACGAAACCACGGATCTTCGCGCCGCTGTAGAGCTCCACGCACCTTTCCTCGAACCGCCTGATGGCGAGCATCCGACGGAGCATGGCCAGGCGATGTCCAGGTGCGGGATGCCCGTCGGGAGTGCCGCGGGCGCCAGTGGCCGGCCCCTTCTTGCGCCCCCTCTTGCGTGCTGTGCTCCGGGCTTTTCTTTCGTGCTGCGGGGTGGTGCTGCTCATGGTTCCGCCTTCTCTCACGAGCGGGTCATCCGGGGTTCTCCAGCGTGGACAGATCCCCTTCGGGCAATCCCAGTTCCCGGGCCCGCAGCAGGCGGCGCATCACCTTGCCGCTGCGCGTCTTGGGAAGGTTCTGCTCGAACTCGATCTCTCTTGGGGCCACCGCGGGGCCCAGCCGCCTGCGTGCGAACGCCAGAAGTTCCCGCTTGAGGGACGCGTCGGGGGCGAGCCCCGGACGGAGGGAGACAAAGGCCTTGACGACAGCTCCCACGACCGGGTCCGGGCGGCCGATGACGCCGGCCTCCGCGACGGCGGGATGCTCCATCAGCGTGCTCTCCACCTCGAACGGGCCGATGAGGTGTCCTGCCGACTTGATGACGTCGTCGGCGCGGCCGACGAACCAGAACCACCCGTCCTCGTCGCGTTTCGCGAGGTCGCCGGTGAGATACCAGCCGTCTGCGAAGCAAGCCCGGTAACGGGCCTCCTCGTTCAGATAGCCCCGGAACATGGAGGGCCAGCCCGGGCGCAGCGCCAGCTCACCCTCGACGCCCGCCTCGGTGATGACGTGCACGTGTCCTGCGGTGACCTCGGCCCGTCCGTCCTCGCGGCGTTCGAGCAACGCGGCGTCCACACCGGGCAGGGGCCTTCCCATGGAGCCGGGCCGGATGTCGCTGGCCGCGAAGTTGGCGATCATGATCGCTCCGGTCTCCGTCTGCCACCAGTTGTCGTGGATCGGCAGACCGAGCACCTCCTGCCCCCACAGGACGGCCTCCGGGTTGAGCGGCTCGCCCACGCTCGCGATGAATCGAAGGGCCGAAAGGTCGTACGGTCCGGGGAGCTGTCGGGTGCCGTCTCTGGGGGTGGCGCGCATCAGCATGCGGATCGCGGTCGGTGCCGTGTACCAGACGGTGACCCGCTGGTCGTCGAGGATGCGGTACCAGCGGTGGACGTCGAAGTCCCCCTCGTCCACCACGACGGTCGCGCCGTGGGTGAGCGGAGCGATGATTCCGTAGGAGGTACCGGTCACCCACCCGGGGTCCGCCGTACACCAGTAGACGTCCTCCCGGCGGAGGTCGAGTGCGAAGGCCGCCGTCGCGTGGTGGGCCACGACCGCTTCGTGCACATGGACCGCGCCCTTGGGGGTTCCGGTCGTGCCGCTGGTGAAGTGCAACAGCGCCATGTCCTCCGGGTCCGTGGGCGGTACGGCGTACTCCTCCGGAGCCTGCTCCATGAGCTCGGCGAAGGAGACGGTGCCCGGCGGTGGACCGTGGACCGGGCCCACGAGCAGGACATGGTCCAGACGGGGCAGGCGCTGCCTGTTCTCCTCGACCTTGCGCCGGTACAGGGCCTCGGTGGTGACAAGGACCCGGGCATCGCCCAGCTCCAGCCGCTGCCGTACGGGCTCGGGTCCGAAGGCCGAGAAGAGCGGACACAGCACGCGTGCGCTGCGCAGTGTGCCCAATACGGTCGTGTAGAGCTCGGGGCAGCGGCCCAGGAGCGTGAAAACCCTCTCCTGCCGTTCCACGCCCAGGGTGGTGAGTGCGTTGGCGAAGCGGCTCGTGAGGCCGCCCAGCTCGGCGTACGTGAGGTGGGTGACGGTGTCGTCGGCCGCGATGCAGTGGAGCGCTTCCCGCCCGCCGCGGCCTGCGGCCAGGTGCCGGTCGACGGCCTCGTAAATCCGCTCGGGCCCGCTCGTAGTCCTGGAGCACGAAGACGGCCTCGGGTCCGGACCATTTGTGGATGATCGAGTGATCCATGGCAGGGTCCCTCTCCTCGCCTTGGAATCTTCAAGGAGAACGCGCGAAGTTGGGTGACGGCCGTAGACGCGGCGTGCGGCCTTCCTGACGTCCCCCGGACGGTCCGCACCGGACGTCGTGGTTACAGGGACATCCCGAGGGCGCTGTGGTGCGGTGGGGTGAGCGGGGAGTCGTCGATGCGGGCCGTCAGGCGGGGGGCGACCGCGACCACACCGTCCAGCTGTCTGGTGAGGCGTATCAGTACCGGAATCTGGCTCTGTCTCTCCAGCCGACCCTCCAGCGTCACGATGCCGTCGACCACGTGCACGGTGACCGCCTCCGCACCCAGCCCCATGGTGTCCACGAGTACGTCCGCGATCACGCGGTGTCGTATCTCCGAGTCCGGTCGCAGGAAGAGCCAGAGCAGGTCGCGGCGTGTGACGATCCCGACGAGTCGGTCCTCGTCGTCCACGACCGGCAGCCGCTCGACGCTCCTGCGGGCCATCAGCCGGGCGGCTCCTGCCGCGGTCTCGTCCCCGTGAACCGTGACCGCCGGTGCGGACATGGCCTCACCAGCGGTGAAGGTCACCTCGGACGGGAACGCGGCCCCGCCTCGGCCGGCATCGGGCTCTTCGCCCATCGGTGGGTGAATGGCGGCCGCGCGGCCGATCAGGTCGCTCTCGGAAACGACGCCGAGCACCCGGTCCTCGTCGTCGAGGACCGGCAGTCCGCTGATGTCGTGCTGAGCGAGCAGCTTGGCGACATCCTTGAAGGGGGTGGACGTCAGGACCGAGACGACCTCGTCGGTCATCAGGTCGCCGACCTTGATGTGCTTCATGAGGCACCTCCTGCCCTCACAGCGATCCACCCGGACGGGAGGGCCGGAGGACGCCGATAACCACGATCCGCCGAATGCCACGAGAGGAGGAGGGCCGAATGGTCCGGAGCCGGGCCCGATAGGACCTGGGCCGCACCCGCGACGCGTTATCGCGCGGACCAGGTCCGGCTCTCCGAGGAGGAACCATGGAAGGCACCACGAGCAGCTCGGAACTCGGCGCCGTCATCGTCGGCGTCGACGGCTCGGAACCGGCCCGCCAGGCAGCATTGTGGGCAGCGGCGGAGGCCGCACGCCGCGAGCGTCCGTTGCACATCGTGCACGGGTCCGACACCGACGGCCGGGTCCTCTACATCTCGGCGAAGAGCATCGAGCGTGTCCGCCAGGCAGGCCGCGAACTGTTGGATGCCACGGCGGCCGCGGTCGCGGAGCAGTTTCCCGGCCTGCAGGTCAACCCCGAGTTCAGCCGCAGCGCACCCGTCCCGAGCCTCCACCAGGCCGCGGGCCTCCATGGCACCATCGTGGTCGGCAGTCGAGGGTTGGGCGGTTTCAGCTCCCTCATGCTCGGATCGGTCGGCCTCAAGGTCGCAGCGGGAGCGAAGACCCCCGTCATCATCGTCAGAGGCACCGAGAACGGCGCCGACACGGGTGCGGTGCTCGCCGCCGTCCGCGACGAACACGACCTCGACTGCGCTCGGTACGCCGCACGCGAGGCACAGGTCCGCGAGGGCTCGCTGCGGCTGCTGCACGTGTGGAACATCCTGCAGTCCGTCGGCGAGGTCGTGACCCTGCTCGACGACGTGGAGGAAATCGCCAACCAGCAGGTCCATCACCTGAACGCGGTGGCGGACCGGATCCGCGAGGAGTTCCCGGACCTGACCGTGCAGGTGGACGCGGACAGGAGCACGTCGGTGGCTTCTGTACTGGTTGAGGCCTCACACCAGGCGGACCTGTTGGTGATGGGCGGCCGACGGTCACCCAGCTATCTCGGGCCCACCCTTGGGCGGGTCACGCACAGCATGGTCCACCATGCCCACTGCCCCGTACAGCTCATTCCGCGCCACACGGACAAGGATGGGAGCGAATCATGAGCGACGCGGGCGAACACGAGGAGGTCGTCGTCGGCATCGACCCGGCCAGGGACTGGCGTCTGCCCCTGGCCTGGGCCGTGGACGAGGCCGGGCGACGCCGCCTAAGTCTGCGACTCGTCGTAGCCGTACCTCCCCAGCACGACACGCCGCGCAGTATCGCCCTGCACCAGGCGGCCTCGGAGGCCCTTGGCGAGGCTGCGGCCTGGAGCAGGGAGCGACACCCGGAGGTCGATGCGGTCGTGGATCTCGTCGAGGGGTTCCCCGCTCCGGCGATCGGTCGACTGTCGGGGCAGGCCCGCATGATCGTGCTCGGCTCCCGTCACCTGAGCCGGACCTCGGAGTTCCTCAGCGCCGGCTCCCTGGTCGTCCCCGTCAGTGCCCAGGCGCAGTGTCCGGTCGTCGTCGTGGGCGACGCCGAGCACGTCACTCAACAGCCGCCCTACCTGGTGGTCGGCATCGACGGAAGCGAGTCCTCGAAGGCGGCACTCGCGGTGGCATTCGGGGAGGCCGACCTCAGGAGGGCCAAGCTGCGAGCCGTCTCGGTGTGGCAGCCACCGCTCTTCCTGCTCCACGACGAGGAGGCCGCGCTCCAGGGGCAACGACGCATGCTGTCCGAGACGACGGCGGGCTGGTCGCAGGAGTACCCAGACGTCGTGTTGACGCACGAGGTGCTGACCGGACACCCGGTGGAGGAGCTCGCCGGTGCCGCCGAGCACGCCCTCGCCGTGGTCGTGGGCCGTCGAGGCAAGGGCGGTTACACGGGCATGCGACTCGGATCGGTCGTCCACGGGCTGCTGCACCGGGCGCACTGCCCGGTGATCACGGTTCCCGCGGGGTGAGGACTGTGTGACGACGCCCGCCGCCCGGTGCGCCGAGTGTCGTGGCGGTGCGACAGAAGTCGAACCGGAACCTGAGATCGGACAGCACTGACCTTCAGCGGGTGCTTACGGAGGGACGGACTGCGTGACGCGCCACAGCCGCCGGGGGAGGCCGCCCTCCTCGAAGGCGGCAACTCGTGCAGAATCCAGCTTCCGGCGAGGGCGTCGACCAGGTCGCGGGGGGAAGAAGTGGACGGCGAAGCCGCTGTGTTCCCAGATGTCGTCTCCGTGCCCGGCACCGGCTTGGTAGTGGGCGTCCCCGGTGTGGCGGACGGTGTAGACGAAGACTCCGCCTGGCCGCGGTACCCGTCGACCGCGGTGACCTGGGCGTGGATCTCCTGGATGGACAGCGCCATGCAGAGCAACCATGCTGACGCCCTCCTCATCAGGCCGGCATCGAAAGGATCGGCCCCTGCCGGGCCACCCAGGGCACCATGCCGTCACCCCGCTTCTGTGGTGACGAGGCGACGCTTTCGGCGGCGATCCGAAGCCGGGAGGCGTGCTGAGAGGCGGCCATGGGGATGGGCCCATCGGCCCTGGTCGCGACCCCGACCGGCCCATGCCCGGACGGCACGGGCCGACGGACAGTGAGGGCAGGCGGGACATGCCCTGCAGGACAGGTCCCAGATCATCGCAACAGGAGCGTGGACCATGTTCTGGTACGACCACGGAATGGGCGGATGGGGCTGGGTGGTCATGTCGTTCAGCATGGTTCTCCTCGTGGCCTTGGCCGTCGCGGGAGTCGTGCTGCTCCTCCGCAGTGCCGACCGATTCCCCTCAGGCCCGGCGCAGCTCCCGACTGCGCCTTCCGCCAAGCAGGTGCTCGCAGAACGGTTCGCCCGAGGCGAGATCGACGAAGAAGAGTACGAACAGCGTCTGACCGCACTGAGTGCGCACGAGCCAGGTCAAGGCCGGCGGGGGCAAGGAGAGAGTTGAGCTCATCACTCCGCCTGGAACGCGAGCGCCGGGGCGTCGTCTTTGCTCTGGCCCGGGGCCGAACGGCCCTTCCCGGAGGCATATCCGGACAGTCAGTCTGAGAACAGAGAGAAGCCTGCGCAGCAAGTGGTTCCGGCGGTTGTGCCGCACGGCTGCGTCTGTGCCCCGAGATGACAGGGCGTCGTCGAACAGGCTGGTGGAGGTCATGGGCTCCTACGTGCACGACTTCACCGAGGGCGGCCCGGGCATGGCCGATCTCCTCGGAGACAAGGGCGCGAGCCTTGCGGAGATGGCGCGCATGGGCCTGCCCGTTCCACCCGGCTTCACCATCACCGCCGAGGCCTGCCGCGTCTTCCTGGCCACCGGCGAGCCGCCGGAGGGCATGGACCGCGAGGTTGGCAAGCACCTGGCGGCGCTGGAGCGGGCTGCCGACAAGCGGCTGGGTCAGGTGGACAATCCTCTGCTGCTGTCGGTCAGGGCGGGGGCGAGGTGCTCCACGCCGGGCTTGATGGACACCATCCTGGACATCGGCCTGAACGACCTGTCCGTGCTCGGACTGGCCAAGGCGCCCGAGCGGGATAGGTTCGGCTGGGATTCCTACCGCCGTCTTGTGCAGATGTTCGGCAGCACGGTCATGGGCGTCGAAAGTTCACTGTTCGAAGACGTGCTCCAGCGAATCAAGGTGCAGCACCGCGTCGTGAACGACTCCCATCTGGACACCTGCGACCTCATCCGGGCTGTCGAAACGTTCAAGGACCTCATTCTCGAACGCACCGGGAGGGCGTTTCCGCAGGATCCGGCCGAGCAACTGCGGCAGGCGATCCTCGCCGCATTCCAGTCTTGGAACGGCGAGCAGAGCGGACTCTGCCAGCATCACGAACACATCCCGGACGACTGCGGAACGGCGGTCACCGTCCAGAGCATGGTCTTCGGGAATTTTGGAGCAGACTCCGGCAGCGGCGTCGCGTTCAGCCGCGATCCGACCACTGGGCGTCCCGGGCTGTACGGCGAGTACCTGCCGAACGCCCAGGGCGACGAGGTCGTCTCGGGCATGCGCACCACCTTGTCGCTCCAGGAGCTGGCCACGCTGGACCCGGCCTCGTTCGAGCGCTTGCGCGGGTACATGGAGCGCACCATGACCGCCCCGACGATCGTCATCGCGAACCCCGCGAGCTGGGCCGAGGCGCGTGCCGGCGAGTCCATCGGCGGGGTCACGATCACCTCCGCTTCACCAAGGCCGAACTCAACCCCGACCTCGCCTGGGCCGATGTCCTCGGCCTATCGGTTCTGGCCGGGATCGGCTTTACCGTCGTCCTTCTGATCGGAGAACTGGCCTTCCCGGGAACGGAAGTCGGTGAGCACGTCAAGGCCGCCGTCCTGATCGCCTCCCTCACCGCGGCCGTGGTCGCCGCCGCCCTGCTCCGGCGCCGGAACAGGATCTACCGGTGTCTGTACGAAGAGGAGACCCTCGACGCCGACGCCGACGGCATTCCCGACATCTACCAGCGCACCCCTGCGGCCGGCGCCAACGACTGACGCGAAGGAGAGGGCAGGTGGGCGCAACACTGCTGGGGTTGGCGATCGTCATCGCCGCCCTCGTGATCAGGACAGCGGTCATCGAGCTGCGAGAACCCGGGGCCGGGCGTCGGCAGTGGCGATTCCTACGGGATCCGCGTGCCTTGGCGGCGGGGGCGGTGGTGGCGTTCGTGCTCGCCCTGGTCGGCTGGCGGTCGGCTGGGGCGCCGTCCCTGCCCTGGGCGTTGCTGGCTGGGGCCTTGGTCGCGTTCACCATCGGCGGACGCCCACCTCCGGAGTGACCCCCTCACAGCCGTGGACGTCAGACGCTGTCGGCTGCCGCCCGAGGCTGAACGCCGGCACCCGGAGCGCGGGCGGGGTGCCGAAGGCCCGCAGGTGACGGACGGGGCAGCCGAGGGCCTCTCCCTGTCTGCTCAGCCGCGGCAGGCCCATGAGCCGAGCATGGTCAGGCCCGTGATGAGCGCGGCGAGGCCGATGGCCAGCACCGGAAATCCGGGGACCGGCAGGACGTTCAGCCAGGCGCCGGCCAGCGTTGCAGGTGCACCGACGATCACGAGGGCGACCGCGATACGGGGTTCCGTGAGGTTGCGCCGCGCCCATCCAAGGAGCCTGCCTCCCGGCATCGCGATCAACTCTCCGCTCGCGAGTTCACGCGGCGGCAGGCCCGTTCGGCGCGCAGGCAAGCAGGTTCCGGCGAAGTTGCGCCAGCTGCTGAATGTGGAGAGCGGCATCAACGACGGTCTCGCCCTTCCGGTGGTCCTGATCCTGCCGTCGCCGGACCGACCTCCGGCCAGACGCAGGCGTCCATCCCGATGATCGGTCTGGAGCTCGGGCTGGGGCTACTCTTCGGGATCGTCCTCCCACTGGCCGTCGCCGCTCTGGTGCGGCTGCGACTGCTGGGGGCGCAGCCCAAGCTCCAGCCACTGCTGCCCCTGGCGACCGGCATCATCCTGTACGGGCTGTGCCACCTCACCCACGCCAACCCCTACCTGGCCGCCTTCTCCGCCGGTGCCGTCCTGGCCGCCGTGTCCCCCGAGGCGAAGACGGTCTTCGAGCCACTCGGCGAAGCGCTGGCCGAGCTGGCGAAGTTCGCCGCCCTGCTCGTCTTCGGCGCCCTGCTCACACCCCAGCTCTTCGGCGACCTGCCACTCGGCGGGTAAATTCCGTAGGGAAGCAGACGGACCTCTTCGCTGAAGGTCGGTTGCGCCGGGTCCTGGCCGGGAACGACACCCCGGTCCTGTTCACCACTTCTCGTGGCCGACAGGTTCGTGGCGGATCTGGGCAGGTCAGCGCTGCGGCTCTGATGATGTCGAGGCCGGGCTGCGTTCGGTCCCCTCTGGCATTTCGTCCATGGGGGCTCTGCTGTCGGGGCCCCCGCCCGATCCACGGCCGGGGCATCGCTCTGGTCGTCATGGACCTGAGCGCGGCGCACCTTCACGGCAAGCGCACCGGCGAACTCGCCGGTCACCGACCCCGGCCAGGTGTCCCAGGCCGTGCCGACGTTCGGCCTGATCGGCGGGGGCGGGCCCCCTGTGCTTTACAGGCGGTAGGCGGCGAAGCCGGTGAGGAGGATAGCGGTGACGGCGATGCCCACCAGTCCAGGCCAACCGCCGATCAGTGCGCATACGGTTACGACGGCGAAAGCGCTCAGCAGCAGCGCGGCGAATGCCCGCGCCGACAGTCCGCGGTCGTCGATGTCTTGTGTTGGGTTCTTCTGGGGCTTGGTCACCGTGATCACGGTATCCAGTGGCCGGCGGTTCTCGCCCCGGGGGTGGGCTCTATGTAGGCGGCGTGGCCCGGGGCTTGCCGCGTGACGTATGCCTGCCTGGTTGACCCCCAGGTCGCTGACCTGGGCCTGCATACCAGCACGACGGGAAACGTACCCGCGCCACGGGCTTGGGAGTCTACCGCGCACAGGGGATAAGTGGCGTGAGCTGCATGTGTTCACGACACCACCAGCGCGTCTTGGACGCGGCCTGTTTGCCCTGACGAACTCACATTGCCTGCGCAGCCCCGGAGCTACCCCGACCAAGATCAGGAGCGCCCCCGATCCGTGGACTGTCCGCGTTGATCGGGGGCGGATCCGGCGCCGAGCGGCCGATCAGCCGCTGCGATGACGGGCGTCGGGATGGTCGTGGGCCTGTTCAGGCACGGGCTGGGGTTGCACAGGCGGGTTCTTGTGGCCTCGGCCTGTGCTGGGCGCCTACAGGTTTGACGGTTCGGGCGATGATCGCCGTTTCGGCCGAGGTGATGCCGAGGGGACCGAGCACATCGGTGGTGAAGGTGTACAGGGCCGTCAGGTCAGGGCAGTACACGGCGGCGATCAGGTTGGCGGGCCCGGTGGTGGCCGCGACGGCGTGGGTGTAGCGGTGGGCGGCCAGGGTCCGGCCCGCCTCCCGCAACCGTGCGGGGGGTACGTGCAGCCAGAGGGCGGCGTCGATGTCCATGCCGAGCAGGCGGGGGTCGACGACCGCGTGGGTCCGCAGCATTCCGGCGTCGGTCAGGCGGTGCAGTCGGCGGCGGACCGTGCTTTCCGGGGTGCCGGTGAGCTGGGCCAGGGTGGCCTGCGGCAGGCGGGCGTCGTCGCGGAGGAGTTCGAGGAGACGGTCGTCGAGTGCGTCCGTCGGGCACGCCTCGTCACGGGAAGGGCCCGGGGCGAGGGCCGCCACCTGGTCGGCCGTCAGGACGTCGGCCCGCCAGTGCGCTGCGTCGGCGAAGACGTGGAGGACGCTGTGGGCGGTGGTGGAGGTGATGGCCCCGGTGGCGGGAAGCTGGTGGTGGAGCAGCCTGTCGCGGCTCTGTGGGCCACCGGTGAGAACGACGTTGATCTCCTCGCCGCCCAGGACGATGTCCGCCGTCAGCACGTCGGGGCGCTTGGCGAACGATTCCGCGATCGTGTCGATCTTCCCCCGCAGTACCCGTACCCGGAGCACGGTCGCGCCGACGGCCTGCGCCGTCGCCGTCGTACGCACCACACGCAGCGCCCCCGCGTGCAGGAGGCGGTGGAGGCGGCGGGTGACAGTGCGGGGCGAGACGCCCAGGACCGCGGCCATGCGGGAGATCTCAGCGCGGCCGTCGATCTGCAGGGCCCCGACGACGCTCCGGTCCAGTGCGTCGAGGGTGACGCCGGAATCCGCAGTTCTGGTAAGCATGGAGTCCAGTATCCGCCATATCGGTTCCGGGCAGAGCTGCTTGAGCTGCTGGTCGCGCCATTGTGGTGTCACCGGCCGCCGGATGCGCGTCCGGTTCGACTGAGCGCCGGACGGCGTGCACTGGTAAAGGAGTTACGGGCATGAGCGGATATCAGGACTTGCTGCCGCACGTGGTGAAGGTGGTCCGCGAGGTGGGGGCGTTCGTGGCGGCCCGGCACACGGCCTCGGCGGTGGGCGGACCGGACGTCGACGGAGTGATCGCAGTGTTCCGGATGGTCGACGCGCCGGCATCGGAGCTGCTGCGCGAGCGGCTCGGACTCCTGCGGCCGCAGGCGCGCTGGGCGCCGGACGAGATCGGCACGGCGGTGGCGGCCGCGGGGGAGCAGTGGGTGTGCGACGCCGTCGACGGGGCGGTGCACTTCCTCCAGGGTCTGCCGTACTGGGGTGTGACGGTCACTCTGGTCGCCGAGGGCCGTCCCGTTCTGGCCGTGCTGGACGCACCGCACCTGGGCTTCCTCTACACCGCTGTGGAGGGCGGTGGCGCTCATCTCAACGGCCGGCCGCTCAAGGCCTCGGGCAAGAGCCTCGCGGCGGCGCTGGCCTGCACGAGCCAGCCCCCGTACAACAGGGAGCCGGAGCGGGCGGGCGCCTCGCTGACGGCGATGCTGCGGCACACGCTCGCCGTCCGCAACCTCGGCCCGACGGCCCTTCAGGTCGCCCAGGTGGGATCCGGGCACGTGGACGTCTTCTGGGAGTACGGCGAGGACGCGAACAACCTCCTGCCGGGTGCTCTGATAGCCCGCGAGGGCGGAGCACTGGTCACCGACGCCGACGGCAACGCCTGGACACCTGCTTCGGCCAGCTTCGTCGCCGCTCCGGCGGCGCTGCACGCCGACGTACTGCGCGTGCTCTCGACCGTCCCCGCAGACAGCGCCGCGTGAACGGCGGGCCTGCGGTGCGGCTGCACCGCATCCCGGTGAACGGCGTCGAATTGAACGTGGCAACGGTCGGCGAGGGGCCGGCCGTCCTGCTGCTGCACGGGTTCCCGCACACGTGGCGGCTGTGGACCGACGTCCTGCCCGCACTCGCCGACCGGTACCGGGTCATCGCCCCGGACCTGCGGGGCTTCGGAGCCAGCACCCGGGCGGCGGACGGCTACGACGCCGCCACCCTCGCGGCCGACGCGGAAGCCCTCCTGGACGCGCTCGGTGAGAGGTCCGCGGCCGTGGTCGCCATCGACGCCGGGGTCCCGCCCGCCTTTCTGCTGGCCATGCGCCGCCCCGCGCTCGTCGGTCGGCTGGTCCTCATGGAATCCCTGGTGGGAACCCTGCCGGGTGCCGAGGAGTTCCTCGTCGGCGGACCGCCGTGGTGGTTCGGCTTCCATCAGGTTCCCGGCCTCGCCGAAACCTTACTGACCGGCCACGAAGAACGGTACGTCGACTGGTTCCTCGACTCCGGCACTCTCGGACAGGGAGTCCGCCCCGATATCCGGGACGCGTTCGTCAGCGCCTACACAGGTACCGAGGCCCTGCGGTGCGCCTTCTCGTACTACCGCGCGCTGCCCACCAGTGCCCGCCAGATCCGCCGCGCAGCCGACGACGGGCGGCTCACGATGCCCACCATGGCCATCGGCGCCCGCCCCGTGGGAGGCGCCCTCGCGAACCAGCTGCGGCCGCTGGCCGACGACCTCGTCGATCACATCGTCGATGACTGCGGCCACATCATCCCGTTGAACCGCCCCGAGGCGCTCCTCCGCCTGCTGATCCCGTTCCTCGCAGCGTGATCCCTCGCACCGCGCCCTGAACAAGGAGAGACGACATGCCGATACACGCGCGCCACAAACGCCTCGCGCTACTCACGGCGATCACCGTGCTGCCACTCGCCCTGCTGTCAGCCCCACCCGTCGGCGCGGCCGAGTACGACCCCAACAGCCCCGCCCAGCGGCTGTGCAAGGACGCCGCCGGCCTGGCGGGCAACCCCTTCGACTCGCAGACAGCCGCCACCCTCATCGGCTGCGTCAACGCCGTCGCCGAGAACTCCGCGTACAACCGGCAGCTGCGGAACGTCTTCGTCGAAGAACTCACACGCCAGCTCTCCCTGGCACTCGACGGCCGCCAGAACTTCGTCATCTTCAACACCGATGAATGGGACGAGTACGGAATCCACACCAGCCGCCGCACCGCCTATCACGCCGCTCTCACCGATGTGGCCGCGGAGTTCGACATCCGATACGAGCTGCCGGCGGACTTCTCCAAGGCGAAGTACAACTACCACGTCTGGATCTTCAAAGGCGGCGGAACCTTCCTCAACGAGCTGGACGGCGGCTACCTCAACTGGGCCTTCGGCGGCTACTGGCAGCGCAGCACCCGGACCCGCACCTGGCAGTGCGGCCCCTCGGTGTTCAATACCTGCTCCCACCAGGACGCCCTCGTCACCTTCTCTCCGGCCCCCGACCGGCCGGGCAACTCCGCGCAACCGTCCGACCCGGGCGACCCCCTCACCCCTGGTACGCCCGCCATTCCCAGCGACCCCGGCAACGCCCAGGCACCCGCACTCCCGGCCGAACGAGTCGGCAACGGGGTGCCCAAGAGTCCGCCGCAGCTACGGCCCGGCACCTACACCGTCCTGCGGAACAAGAAGACCGGCCTGGTTGCCGAACCGTACCGGGGCCACACCGGCAACGGCACCCGCATCGACGCGCGTACCAGGACCTCATCGGTCTGGCAGAAATGGACCCTGAACAAGAGGAAGGACGGCAAGTGGTCCCTCGCCGTCGCCGCGAGCACCGCACAGGTCCTCAACGCCAACAACAACCCCAAGCGCACCCTCGACGGCGACGCCGATTTCGCTCAACTGTGGGCCTGGAACCAGGGCGGGGACAACAAGGAATGGACGCTGCGTCCGCTGGCCGGCGGGGTCCGCCAGATCCTCTCCCACGACGGCCGCTGCCTCACCGCGACCACCAACGGCGAGCCCCTGCGCCTGCGGACCTGTTCCGCCTCCGACACGGCACAGCAGTGGTACCTCGACGAGACCACTGTCACCGGCGGCCCCACGCAGGGCGGAGACGCCTGACGAGGCAAGGACGGTAAGAAATTCGGATCCCCCAAGACTTTCGTAGGCGTCGACCGTCCAGGTGATCCGGCACAACGCGCTCGGGCTTCTCAGGACGAGGCACATGGATGCCGTGGTGAAACAGTGCGGACGCCTCGATTCGCTTCGGCTAGCCCTTTCATGGTGCCCGGACTCAGGTTCCGGAACAGGCCGACTCCCGGCCCTGCTCTCGTACGGATACGGCCGGCTGGTGTGTAGCTCTGTGTGACGCTCGGGGCGCTACACCGACAGCAGGGCTGTCCGTAACCTCCGTCGCGTGCTTCGCTACTCGTCGCCGGGACGGGTCCGATCGAGCGGTCTGCAGTGTCAGACGTGCCCGATAGGGTTCCCGGCGATGGTGTCGGCCGGTGCTGGAGGAAACCATGGCACGACGGATGTGCGAAGAGGCGTTCCGGATGGAGCAGGAGCGGGGACGTTATGCCCCCCATGTTCGTCCGATCAATGAGATGGTCGACGCCTTGCGCGAGCAGGACGGACGTGGCTGGATGCCGCACGTCGCACCCTGGCACGGGGGAGTGGAGGCTCGCGTCCTGTCCATTCTGCGGGACCCGGGTCCCAAGACGCAGGAGGGCGTCGGCTCCGGATTCCTGTGCGTCGAGAACGACGATCCGACGGCGGAGCTTCAGGCCCTGATCTTCGAGGGGGCGGGGATCGCGCCGTGTGACGTCACTCCCTGGAACGCCTACCCCTGGTACATCAACCGCTCGCCGAAGGCGGCTGAGCTCCAGGCTGGTGTCGAGGCTCTGAACCAACTGCTGGAGTTGATGCCGAAGACCGAGGTCGTGCTTCTCCAGGGCAACGAAGCCCAGGACGTGTGGCGCCGCCTGCTCAAGACTCACCCCGCGGTTATCGGTGACCGGACTCTGCAAGTGGTCAGCACCTACCACCCTGGACGGCAGGCACTCTTCGTACGGGACCCGGAGGAACGTGCTCGTCGGGCACAGCACAGAATGGACTCCTACCAGAGCGTCGGTGACGTGCTCCGCGGGTCGGGCCGGCAGCCGTAGAGCTCCGCAGTGCCGACGCGGCCCAGGCCGCGCTGGCAGGGCCCCGGATCATCTGGCCGTTGCGCGTTCCTGTGCGCGATAGTGCGGGAAAGCGGGCTGGTCCCCCGCCGTCAAGCAGAGAGCCGTGATCCGGATTTCGCGAAGGCTCGGCCTGCGTCACCAGGTCGGGCCTTCGGTCTGACGAGAGCGTGCGTGGTGGGCGGTGGCCTCTCGCGACGGGCCACCGCCCACCATGCACGAGCTCGGGAAAGGTCGTTTTCGTCCGACGTTTCATCCCGAGATGGAATGTTTGGCGGCATTCTTCGGGTCGCGCCTGGCCGAGAGTGCTGGCTTGATCAATTCGCAGCGGGCATCAGACAGATCGCCCGGATATGGGCGTCGCGTCGGCGCGCTTCCGTCGTTACCACGGCATACCAGGTGCGCCCGTTCGAACTACGATGCCTGCTGCGGATCCGACGTTCCGGGCTCTGCTCCCATGAGGCCCGACGCGCGGATCATGGCCGGAGACGCGGCAAGGGCTAGACTTGCAGAGTTCTGCAATTTACTAGATCTCGATGTGGGTGGGGGTTTGGTGTGGCCGGTTTTCCGGAGGCGGCGCTGGAGCGGATCCGGGCGGCGCGATCTCGTGTGGCGGCCTCTCACGAGGCCGGCGACGCCTTCGAGGAGGCTCAAGCCGCGGAAGAGCTGGAAGACGCGCTGCGGGTGGCCCGCGAGCACGGCCTTGCGGTGCCCGACGCCGACGAGTCAGCCGGCCCGTGAGGCCGGCTGCGTGAACACCGTTGTCCCACCGCGCGGCTTGCGGGGGTCCGCGTTCGCCCTTGTCGTCCCGTCAACCACGCCGAAACAGGAGAGAGGGATCCCGATGACCGACCAGGCCGACAGCGAGGGCCGGAGCCCCGTGAACGCGGAAAGGTGGAAGGAGAAGGGCGTCGCACTGCGTGCCTTCTTCTACATCTTCGGCACGCACGTGTTCGCCGGGTTCGTGTACCTGCTGTTTTACCTGGGCCAGCACGCTCAGAAGTGACCTGAACGCCTGTGCTGTGCCGGACCGCGAACGACGGCCCCGGTGGTCGGGGCGACCGTCTTCCGGTGTCAGAAGCGCTGAACCCGCGCTTCGGAGGACGGCCGCCGGCTTGGTGGGCCCTGCTCAGAGCTGTCGGGGAGCAGTGGCGTCGAGATCAGCGAGGAGGGCCGCCTGCCCGCGCAGGACGCCGGAGAGGATGGTGCGGGCAACTCGCAGGAGTTCGGCGACCTCGTCGCTGGCGAGCCGGTAGTGGACGTTGACGCCCTCGCGGCGGGTGAGTACCAGGTTGGCCTTGCGCAGTACGGCGAGCTGCTGGGACAGGGCCGCGGCTTCGACGCCGACCTCGGGCAGCAGCTCGGCGACCGCGTGCTCACGCTGGCTGAGCAGCTCCAGGACGCGAATGCGCACCGGATGGCCGAGGGTTTTGAAGAACTCCGCCTTCAGCTGGTAGAGCGGGGCACTCACCTGGGCGTTCCCGCCCGGCTCCGCCTGTTTGCCTGCCCGTGTACCTGGCACCTCATCCGCCCAACGCTTGCCGTGAGGGGCATCCTGGTGTCCCCGCACTCGTATGACCTCCACAATTGCAGATTCCTGCAACTTTCGAACAGTCGCGCTCCCCGGTGGCTGTGTGTCCTTGGGGCGGTCAGGCCTTTCTCAGGAATTCGGTCTTCAGGACCAGACCCCTGACCTTCCTGGTGTTGCACTCGATCTCCCCCGGCCTGCTGGTGAGGCGGATGTTCTTGACGAGGGTGCCGCGCTTGAGGGTCTCGGAGGTCCCCTTGACCTTCAGGTCTTTGATGACGGTGACGGAGTCACCCTCGGTTAGGGGGTTCCCGTTGGAGTCCTTCACGACCATGTCGCTCACAGGGTTCTTCCTTCGTGTTCGGGCTCGGAGCCCGCAGCAGGTGCGGGCCGTTCTCCGGTGCGCCACCGGTGGTTCTGGCCGCCGGCCTGCTGGTGGGCAGCCAGAGCGGCGGCGAGTTCGGCGTGTACGGGGATGTCGGGGCATGAGGCGTCGGGTACGAGGGAGCCGTCCGCGGGGATCGCCGCCATCTCCAGGTTCCTGCCGTGGGCGGCGAGGGTGCGGGCGGCCTGGGCGACGGCGAGCTGTCCGCCGGCGGACCAGCCCAGCAGTCCGGCGAGGTCGAGGATGACCGGCCCCGTCCCGCGGGCCACGGCCCAGCCGACGGCGCCGGTGAACCGGTCGGCCGCATCACCGCCCAGGTACCCGGACAGGGACAGCACGCCCAGGTGGTCGTGGGCGGTGTACTGCCACTCGATCGTCATGGCCTCGTTCTTTCTCGTCTATACGGGGAGGGTGATGCAGATGCTCTCCCCGCACCCGTCCGCGTCGGGGCGGACGGGTGCGGTACCGCCGAGTTCCACCGTCATCGTTGCCACCATGGCCAGACCGCTGTGCGGGGCGGCGGCCAGGGCTTGGCAGGGAGCGGGCTGGTAGGGGTGGCGGTCGTGCACGGCGAACGCGAACGCGCCGGGACCGGCCGTGTAGGTGATGGTCAGGGTGGGCGAGCACGCGGCGGCATGGCGGATGACGTTGGTGACGAGCTCGGACAGGATCAGAAGGGCCGGCCCCCGACTCGGGTGCCGCAGTCCGATCCCGGCCTCGACGAGGATCAGCTCAGTGGTCTCCCGCGCCATCCGCACGGCCGATCCCATTGCGGGCAGGGTCAGCACGTGCCGACAGGGCAGGGTCTCGGCCTGCACGCCGGTCGTCATCGCGAACCTTCCGTCCTGGGGCGAGCCAGCCGGAATCCCGTGACCGAATGTGGGGTCAGGCGCAACAGGGTGTCGTGGGGGCCATGTGCCCAGCCCGGCAGAGTGCGCCGGTAGTGGGCGGCCTCGTCCGGGTGGGTGATGGGGTCGGCTGGTCCGTGGGCGGTGGCGGTCCAGCCGATTCCCGCCGGGTGTTGGATGTCCTCACAGTGGTAGGTCAGGACCGTCCGGGACAGCACCACGAGCACCTGGACGGGGGCTCGGACGATCAGCTGCCCGTGCTCCAGGACATGCGAGGCGGGCCGGAGCATGGCCTGGTTGCGCTGGACGTAGACCAACCGTCCGTGCCCGGCGCCTTCCAGGAGCCAGAGCGCTTCGGTGCCGGAGACCTCCAGCATCATCCGATCGGTGGGTACGGTCATCGTGAGGCCTTCCGGAGCCGGTGCGGGCGATGGGGCAGGAGTCCGGCCCGTTCGAGGTGCTTGTGAGCGGCGGCGATCGCCTCGGGAGTGGTGGCGTACTCCCCGCTACGCTCCAGCAGCTCCAGGGCGCCGACGGCATCGAGGGCCTGGCGCTGTCCGGGCCGGATCCCGGAGGCGAACACGGCGATGCCGCGCCGGTGCAGCCTGTCCACCGCGTCCTTCAGGACCAGGGCGCCCGTCGCATCCACGGTCGTCACGCGGGACATGCGCAGGATCACCGCACGGACGTCGGCGACTTCGGACAATTCGAGGAGGAAGCGATGGGCGCCGGCGAAGAACAGCGGGCCGTCGATCCGGTAGGCCGCGATGTGCTCAGCCAGCAGCGCGTGCTCCTCGGCGCTGTGCTCTCCCGGCAGGTCCGCCCGTACGTCGACCTGTTCCATGCGGGCCTGCCTGGCGACGGCGCGCAGCGCCAGTGCGCAGGCCACGGCGAGCCCGAGGATCACCGCGTACACGAGGTCCAGGGCAAGGGTCGCGACCGCCGTCAGGACGAGGACGGCCGCGTCGGCGCGGGTGGCCTTGATCATGGCGCGCAGCGAGCCGACCTCGACCATCCGGATGGAGGTGGCCAGCAGTACCCCGGCGAGCGCGGCCAGCGGGATGCGGGCGACGAGGGGGGCCGCAGCGAAGACGACTGCGGCGAGGACGAGGGCGTGGCTGAGGGCGGCCAGCCGGGAGGTGGCGCCGGCGCGGACGTTGACCGCGGTCCGGGCTATCGCCGCCGTCGCCGGCACGCCGCCGAACAGCGGGGCCGCAAGGTTCGCCATCCCCTGGCCGAACAGCTCTTTGTCGGGATCGTGCCGCTGGCCCACCGTCATGCCGTCGGCGACCGTCGCGGACAGCAGTGACTCGAGGGCCGCGAGTGCGGCCACGGCCACCGCCGGAGCCAGCAGCGACCCGACGGCGGACAGGTCCAGGAACCCCAGCGACGGGACGGGCAGCCCGGAAGGCAGGTTCCCGATCGGGGCCGCCCCGCCCAAGTGGAACACCTCGACGACCAGTGTCGCGAAGACGACCGCGACGATCGAGAACGGCACCTGCGGCCGCCACCGCGCCCCCGCCAGCATCACCGCGGCAACCCCGACGGACAGACCCGTCGCGAGCCAGTTCGGGTGCTGGACGAACTCGACCAGGGCCCGCCAGGCCACGGCGAGGACCTTTTCGCCCTCGGGCTTGTCCACGCCGAGCGCGGCCGGGACCTGCTGCAGGCCGATCACGCAAGCGATACCCAGGGTGAAGCCCTCCACGACCGGCGCGGGCACGTAGCGCATGTACTGCCCGGCCCGCGCCAGTGCGAGGGCGATCAGCAGGATGCCGGCCATCAGTCCGACGGTCAGCACACCGGCCGACCCGTGCTCGGCCACGATCGGCACCAGTACCACGGTCATGGCGCCCGTCGGGCCTGAGACCTGGAGGTTCGAGCCGCCGAACAGCGCCGCCAGCGCGCCTGCGACCACCGCGGTCGCCAGCCCCGCCTCGGCGCCGAGGCCGGAGGAGACACCGAAGCCCAGCGCGAGGGGAAGCGCGACGATCGCGACCGTCACCCCGGCCAGCAGATCCCGCCGGGGCGCGGTGGCCATCACGGCGACATCGGCCCGGGTCGGCAGCACAGCCCTCACCCGTCGCAGTACGGAACCGGCCACCACGGTCACGAGGTCCGCCCCCCGTTCTCGCCCAGCTCCTCCAGCAATTGCGACTTCCCGGCCAGCACGTCGGTCAGGATCCGGCGAGCGGAAGCCATGAGCTGTGCGACGTTCCCGCCGGCCGGCTCGTAGACCACGGTGGAGCCTTCACGGGTCGCGGTCACGATGCCCGACCGGCGCAGGACCGCCAGTTGCTGGGACAGCGTGGGCGCCTCCACCTCGATCGCCGCGAGGAGGCCGCGTACCGGCATCGGACCCTCCTGGAGCAGCTCCAGGACGCGTATGCGCACCGGGTGTCCGAGCATCCGGAAGAACTCGGCCTTCGCCTCGTACAGCGGAACCGGCATCTCCGACCACCCTCCTGATCACCCGGCTGTTGGGGAAAGCGCCACCGGCTGTACCCACGGCCACCTGCGAACACGACAAACTCAGAATGTATGTAATTGCAGAATTCTGCAACTGATGGCGAGAGTCCGGCGCCGAGGTCGCCGGATGCGCCTGTCGGCGCGGCGGTGATCGCCGCAGAGGCGGGCCCCGTCGTTGCCGACGAGGCCAAGAAGCCCGAGTCATCCGCTTCGGAGGCCGGGTTTTAGGCCGTCCGCGGCTCTGCACCGGCCGGGACATGAGGAGCAGTACACGTGGGCGATGTCGGGCAGGAGCTGCCCGACATGCAGCGCCGACTCCCCGGCCGGGCTCTGCGCCCGGTCGGGGCGCCCGCGCCGCCACGCAAGACGGCCTTCTGTATGCGGTGGAGGTGCCGGACGCCGGCCTTGGCGGCGCGACGTCAAGGCCGTTCGACCGTCATGTTCTGTAGTGAACTGCGGTGCGGCCGCAGGTGATCGTCCTCGCCTCCACCAGTCGGCAGGACTGATCCCCACCTTCCGGAACCGGCCACGCGGACAGTGAGCGGCGTCGGCGGAATCGATTTCACTGGTTCCTGGCCCCGCGCCCCCGGGGCGTCCGGCGCAGGGGAGGCGTCCGCCGGTTGTGAGCGCGAGGCGGGCGCATGTACCGCTGGTCCCCGTTGACCGACGGCGACCGTCGCGAGCACTCCTGCGGAGGCTGGATGTCGGCGAGTAGATCGGCGTCGGCGGAACGACTCTCCGAGTAGATGCGCTGTGCGACCGAGGGCTGCTGGCCGTTGTGCGTCATGGCGGGGCGGCGCGGGCCGAGGTCACCGAGGCCGACCTCCTCGAGCTCGCCGCGCTGTGCGGCATGCTCGGTCCTCAACAGGTCGGCCGCTGAGCCGAGATCACCTCCGTCAACCTCAGCGCCCAGGTCGTCGGCGGCACCGGTGACGCCCCAGTGAACCCGCACGGCCGTGGCCAGGTGACGGTCGATCTCGTCCTGGCGAATCACCCTCGGCGCCGTCTGTATCCGCGATCCCGCTGCTCGGGCATCAGCGGCCCGTCTTCCGCCGCGTTGTGTGAGCGAGTATTTCTCGCCGAGATGAAGGCTGAGCACCACGAACAAGGCATAAGTGCTCGGATAATGACATAAAGCGATCATTAATGGGACTTTTGATCGAATGATCTGCCTGTCTGGATATGGTGCGATTACCGGACTGGCCTTGTGGTTCCCAGTTGCGGCGTCCATGGAGAGAGCGGCTGATTGCAGGGACATGTCAGACATTGATGTACCGGCACCGCGCCGGAAACCATCAAGAGCGACGGGGCTTGACCTGGCCAGGGCACTCACCGAGGTGTCGCAGGGCAGGCTCACCGGGGCGCTGATGGTGTCGGGGGAACCTGGAGGATCCTTCCACCTTCGGTGTGGCGTCCTCGTCGAAGTGGCTTCACCCGGCGCCCCGGGAGTCGAGACGCTACTCCTGCGCTCGGGCCGGGTGAGCGAGCTCGACTGGGCGTCGGTCACCCGGTCGTGTGCCGCGGACGGCCGCGTCGGGGCCGTGCTGATCGCCCAGGAACTGGTCGGCAGCGCGGAACTGCAGCTGATGTGTGTGATGGCCGCGCTGGACGGAGCCCTGGCCGTGGGGATGGGCCGCATCAACGACTTCACCTTCGACCGGGAGGCCCGCACCTGCCGCCTGGCTGCCCCGGATGGCATCGAACCGGAATGGCTGGTGGAGGAAGCGGGAAGGCGGATTCGGGTCCTGGGTGCTCTTGCGCAGTCCCTCTCTCCGTTCCGCAGCCGGCTTGCCCGGACCTATGCCGGCTCGGCATGGCTCGCCAACGCGGCTACCGGTGAGCGCAGGGAGATCCTGCTGCGGGCCAACGGCCGTCGCAGTGTCCGGGACATCGCCTTCCTGCTCGGCCGGAGCCTGTACGCCGTCACCGTCGAGGTCTCGCGGCTGATGGGCGAAGGCCTGATGGAGACGGTGGTCTCGGCCGATGCCCAGAGTCCTGCAGTACCGTCTTCGCCTCCCAATCCCGTCGGCAGCCAGCTCACGCAGACGCAGCTGCCGCAACGCCTTCCTGGTGCGAGCCGCATCACCGAGGTCACGGAGGTGCTGCCACTGAGGCCTGTGGCCGACCACTGGCAGCCCCCGCCGGCGCTCCTCGCCAAGTACAGGGCTCTCGGCGGAAACCGTTGAGCCCACTGACAGGTAACACCTTGAGTGCAACAGGAGATTCGTGACAACCAGGAATGCGCAACTTGCCACCGAGATGCGGGGGCTTCGGGACCGGGTCGTCGGCGTCACCGACGTTGTGGTGGCCTCCGTCGACGGTCTGCTGATCACGGCCGAGACCGACGACGTCGCGGATCCGGAGTGCCTGGCCGCGCTCACCGCGGCGACCCTCAGCATCGCCCGCCGCGCCGGGTCCATGACGAGCAAGGGGCTGCTCCACCACACCGTGTCGCGGTTCACCGACGGCTACCTCGTCGCCCAGGCCGTCGGCGACATGGCCCTGATCGGGGTGCTCGGCGACACGGGCCTGGACATCGGGCGCCTCCACGCCGAGACACAGGCCTCCCTGCAGCGCCTGAGCGCGCTGCTCACCTCGGCGAACACGCGACCCGCGGGCAGCTGACCGGTGCGCTGGAACAACAACACAGACAACGAAGGAGCACGATGAGCGGCGCAGGGCCCCATGGGAACCAGAGCATGTCCGAGCAGGTCGCGAGCCTGGTCAAGAGGATGCGTTCGGAGGTTCCCGACTGTGTGGCCGCAGGGGTCATCGACATGTCGACCGGCATGCTGCTGTCCGTGGAGACCGTCGACTCCCACCCGCCGGAAGTCCTCGACATGCTGGCGGCGGCGACGCTGGACCTCTTCCAGGGGCGCAACGTGGTGATGATCGAAGGAATCTTCAAGGAGCGCCGCGGGATCGTGAGCGACCGCCACTACTTTCAGGAGATCCTGGTCAACAGCGACAACCTGACCCACCTCTTCCTGCGGATCGACAGCGCCGACGAAGTGGTCGGCGTGGTCGTGTGCCGCAAGACCGTGAATGTGGGCATGCTGTTCGCGCAGGCCCGCCGGGTCCTGAGGGAACACGGTCACCTGTAGGTCGTGCCACGGGCGACGTTCCCCCGTGTCCTCCCCTCGTAGCGGGGAGTCGGGTACGGAATCCCGCCACTGATCACCCTTGGCCGGCTCCGGGCGGCCGGGGATGGCCGTCGAGTTGTTCCTCGACTGCCAGGTTGGGTTGCGTCAGGCTTTGTTCACGAGAGCCGGTACTTGTGAACAAAGCCAGTCAGAGGTCTGACACGGCCTGGATGGGCGGAGGGGTGGCCGAATGCCCTCACATAGAGGTGAGGGGCAGTCGGTGGAGAAGTTCATGCCGCGCTCTCAGGGATGTCCGTGGCCGAGCGGGTGGGCGTACTTCATGTCTACGCCCTGCCTCATCCGGGAGTCGACGACGAGTTCCTTGAGATGGCTCGGGCCTGTGGGCCGCTGATGGCGGACTATCCGATCGACCCGCAGTACCCGGGCTCCGAGGACGGAGAAGAGAGCGTTTCGGTGCCGTAGCGCCCCCTCCGGCACCCCAGTCAGCAGTCGGCGGGGCGTTCGGTGATCCAGCGGGCCGCGAAGAGTCCGGAGCAGGCGGTGAGTACGGCGGCCGCGATCACGGTGGCGTCGAGGCCGAAGGCGTCCGCGAGGATGCCGGCGACGAGGGCTCCGGCTGCGTAGCCGATGTCGCGCCAGAAGCGGTAGGTGCCGAGCGCGTTGGCTCGCCAGGCGGGGTGGGCGTGGTCGGAGACGGAGGCGATCAGGGCCGGGTAGACCATCGCGGTGCCCAGGCCGAGGAAGATGGCGGAGAGGACTCCGGCGAGCAGGGGCCGGTCCAGGAGGGCGAGGGCGAGGACGAAGCCGACGGATTGGACCAGCATGCCGGTGACGATGAGGGGTTTGCGGCCGATGCGGTCGGCGAGGTGGCCGGTGGGGATCTGGCCGAGGCCCCACAGGATCGGGTAGAGGCCCTTGATCAGGCCGACGGCGGCGAGTCCGAGTCCGTGGTCGGTGAACAGGAGGGGGAAGACGCCCCAGGTGAGGCCGTCGTTGAGGTTGTTGACCAGGCCGGCCTGGCTGGCGCCGCGCAGCGATCGGTTGTGCCAGGACGTCCGGGCGAACGTGGCCTTCAGGCCGGTGGCCTCGCCGGTGGGCAGGGGCTTGGAGTGGTGGGCGAGTTCGAGGGCGACGTGGGCGGCGGTGTCGCGGACGACGAGGGAGAGGGCGAGGCCGGCGGCTACGAAGACGACGCCGATGAGTTCGGGGACCGGGCGCAGGCCGTAAGTGGTGGCGAGGTAGCCGGTGAGGAGGGCGGTGACCCCGACGGCGGTATAGCCGGCCGCCTCGTTGAGGCCGGTGGCCAGGCCTCGGCGGGCGGGGCCGACGAGGTCGATCTTCATGTTGACGGTCATCGACCAGGTCAGGCCCTGGTTGAGGCCGAGGAGGACGTTGGCGGCGACGATCCAGCCCCAGGACGGTGCCCAGGCGAGGGCGAAGGGGACGGGTATACCGATCAGCCAGCCGGTGATCAGGAGTTGCTTGCGGCGGAAGCGGGCGGTCAGGGCGCCGGCGGCGAGGTTGGTCAGCGCCTTGGTGGTGCCGAAGGCGATGATGAAGGAGAAGACGGCCAGGCCGCTGGTGAGGCCGAAGGTCTCGGTGCCGATCAGAGGGACGGTGGTGCGCTCCAGGCCGACGAGGCCGCCGACGCAGACGTTGACGACGACGAGCAGGGTGAACTGGAGCCGGTTCTCCCGCAGGCCCAGGCGTACGGGGCGCCCGGCCGCATCGATGGGTGCGGCGGACGGAGCGTTCACGCGTTCCCACCCTGGGCGAGCTGCCGGCCGGTGGCCGCCGCGTAGTCGGCGGGCCCGCCGTCGAGGACGGCGACGCCTTTGTGGCCGGCACGTTCGAGGAGGCTCGCGGCGGTCATCGCCCGCTCGCCGTGGCCGCAGGCCACCACCGCTCCCTTGGGTGCGTCCAGGGCTGCAGCTGCCAGGCCGCCCAGCTCGATGTGGACGGATCCGGGGACGTGCCCTGCTGCGAACTCCGCGTCCTGCCGGACGTCGAGGTAAGGGCGGCCAGCGGCCTGGTCGGCCTTGACGAAGGCGGTGGTGGACTGTGCGTTGCCGTCTGCCAACCAGGCCGTCATGCCTCCGGTGAGGCGGCCGGCGAGCCGCTCGTAGCCGATCTTGTACGCCTGCCACACGATCTCGGCGAGGTCCTGCTCGTCGCCTACGACGAACGCGACGGGGGCGGTGTCGGGCAGGAGCCAGCCCAGCCAGGTGGCGAACTGCCCGCGCAGCGGGATCGAGAGCGACCCGGGGATGTGGCCGGCCGCGTAGTCGGCTGCCGGGCGTACGTCGACCACCTGACCGCCGTCGGCCAGGAGGGCCTTGACCTGCCCGGCGTCGAGGGCGGGCAGCAGCGGGGCGGCGGTCAGGACCGCGGGTCCGCGCCGGTTGGCCTCCGCGAGGCGGTCGAAGTAGTCCGGGTAGGTGCCCAGGCCGGCGACGAGCTGCCGGACGAAGGTGTCCTCGTCGGGGGCGGCGAGCAGCGGGTTGGTCCGCTTCTGGGCGCCGATGGTGGAGGTGCGCTCGTCGCTCTGTACGGCGGAGCAGAAGGAGCCGGCCCCGTGGGTGGGCCAGACGGCGGTCGCGTCCGGGAGCTCGGCCAGGCTCCGGAGTGATCGGTACTGGGCGCGGGCGAGTTCTTCCGTCCGGTGGGCGCCGAGCAGGTCGGTGCGGGCGGCCGAGTTCACGATCATCGAGCCGCCGGTGAAGACGCCGAGTTCCCGGTGGCCGTCGAGGAGCAGGAAGGACAGGTGCTCGTCGGTGTGGCCCGGGGTGGCCAGGGCCCGGAGTGTCAGGCCGCCCAGGTCCGTCTCGTCCCCGTCGCCGAGGGGGGTGTGGGGGAAGGCGCGGTGCCCGGTGGCGGAGGCCAGTACCCGGGCACCGTCGTCGTGGGCGAGCTGTACGGCGCCCGAGAGGAAGTCGGCGTGCAGGTGGGTGTCGGCGGCGAACGCCACGCGCAGTCCGCGCCGGGCGGCGGCCGCCCTGAGGGCCTGGAGGTCGCGGCTCGCATCCACGGCGAGGGCCCGTCCGTCCCCGAGGTCGACGAGGTAGGCGCTGTTGCCCAGTCCCTGGTCGACCAGGGGTATCAGGTGATCATCTGTGAAGCTCATGGCGTGCCCTTTCACCTATGACGAGCATGCGGCGGCAGACTCGGCCCCGCTCAATTACAATAATCCATAGATCTTTGGAGGAAGCAATGTCGGATGCCGTCACCAGCCCCGCGAAGGCCGCGCTCTACGAGGCCTTCGCCGCCACCGGTAAGGCCCTGGCCAGCGGAAAGAGACTGGAGCTGCTTGATCTCCTCGCCCAGGGCGAGCGCACTGTCGATGCCCTGGCCAAGGCCGCCGGGCTGAACCTCACCACCGCCTCCGCCCACCTCCAGGCCCTCAAGCAGGCCGGGCTGGTCGCCACCCGCCGCGACGGCGTGCGCATCCACTACCGGCTGGCCGGGGAGGACGTCGCCGCGCTCTACGCCCTGCTGCGCAAGGTCGCCCACGCCCATCAGGCGAAGGTCGAGCCCGCCCGCACCGCCTACCTCGGCGACGAGCCCGGCCCCGAGGTCACGCGCGAGCAGCTGCTCGCCCGCGTCGAGGCGGGGGATGTGGTCGTACTGGACGTCCGGCCGGTCGAGGAGTACGCGGCCGGCCACATTCCGGGTGCCATCTCCATCCCCGTCGCCGAACTCGCCGACCGGATCGGTGAACTCCCCGACGGAGTCGAGGTCGTGACCTACTGCCGGGGCGAGTACTGCGTCATGGCCCACGACGCCGTACGCCTCCTCGGCGACCGTGGCCGAAAGGCGGTCCGGCTCAGCGACGGCATGCTCGAATGGCGTCTCGCCGACCTCCCCGTCACCGCAGGAGCCGAGGAATGACCCTCCCGCCCCACCCCGGCCTCGCCGAAGGACCGGTCTACCTGGACTACAACGCCACCACTCCGGTCGACCCGCGGGTCGCGGAAGCGATGGCGCCGCACCTGACCCACTTCTTCGGCAACCCGTCCAGCAGCCACCCCTACGGATCCGAACTCCGAAGCGCCCTCGCTGCCGCCCGCGCGCAGGTCGCCGCCCTCATCGGCGGCCGACCCGAGGAGCTCGTCTACACCGGCTCCGGCTCGGAGGCCGACCTGCTCGCCCTGCGCGGCGCGGTCCTCGCCGCCGGCCGCCCCCACCCGCACGTGATCACCCAGGCCACCGAGCACCCGGCGGTACTGGAGACCTGCCGCGCACTCCAACGCCTCCACGGCGCGCGGATCACGATCCTGCCCGTGGACCGCGTGGGCCTGGTGAAACCGGCCGACCTCGCGGAGGCGCTCACCGACGACACGGTCCTCGTATCGGTCATGGCCGCCAACAACGAGACCGGCGCCCTCCAGCCCGTCGCCGAACTCGCCGACCTCGCCCACGCACGGGGCGCGCTCTTCCACTGCGACGCCGCCCAGGCGGCGGGCAAGGTCCCCTCGACGTCCAGGCCCTGGGCGTGGACCTCCTCACCATCGTCGGCTGCGGCTGTCGCTGGGCCGGTGGACCACGCAGGCCGAGATCGAGACGGCGGCCACACTGCTCGTCGCCGCAACACGGTGAACCGGCCTTCGGGCACTTCGCCCGGCCGGCGCCCCTTCACCCCCCCCGTGCCACCGTGATGCCCACCGCCACAGGGTGAGGTCCGGCTGATGTGTGAACACTTTGTTGCAGGACTGTCCGCCCCCGCTGCCCCCGGTCGATACTGGCCCGGCGCCAGGCTAAGGAGCGGGGTAGGTGGAGTGGACGTTGCCGGCCGGGCTGATGGCCGGTCTGCTCATCGCGGTCGTGACGGCTCCGGTCGGGGTTTCGGGTGCCGTGTTCCTCCTGCCGGTGCACTTGAGCGTGTTCGGAGTGCCGTCTCCGGCGATCACCCCGACGAATCTGCTGTTCAACGTGGTGGCCGGGCCGGGTGCCCTGTGGCGGTACCGCCGCGACGGAGCCCTGCGAGGCAGCCTGGCCCGCCGCCTCGTCGCGGGCACCCTTCCGGGCGTCGTCCTCGGCGCCGCGATCCGCGTCTACGCCCTTCCCGGCCCCGGCGTCTTCCGACTCCTGATCGCCGCCCTGCTGCTCCCCCTCGGACTGTGGCTGTGCCTCCGCACTCTCGTCCCGTCCCGAGGTCGTACCACCGCGCCCGCGGAGCCGTCCCCGGGCGCCCTCACCACCCTGGCCGTGGCGGTGGGCGTGGTCGGCGGGATCTACGGGATCGGCGGCGGTTCCCTCCTCGGCCCATCCTGGCCGCCCGCGGGCTGCCCCTGACGCGGGTGGCGCCGGCGGCCCTCGCCGCGACCTTCGCCACCTCGATCGGCGGCGCCGCCACTTACGCCGTGCTGTCCCAGGTCAGCACCGGGGACATCGCCCCCGACTGGTGGCTCGGCCTGGCGTGCGGCGTCGGAGGCCTGGTTGGCGGCTACCTCGGCGCGCGCCTCCAGCCACGGCTGCCCGAGACCGCGCTGCGCCTCCTGCTCGGCACCCTCGCCGCAGCCCTCGGCGCGCTCTACGCGCTCCAGGCCCTTGCCTGAGCGGACCGCCGGGGGCGGGGCGGTGTCTGCCGCTCGGACGGAGCCATCTCGTGTTCACTTCGATCGCCTATCGTCTGCGCGGTCCACAAGAGCCATGAGCGGCACAGCCACCAGGAGAGACGACGTTGAGCAGCACCCCCACACCCGTGCCCGGGGTCCCGGAGCAGCTTCAGCGGCGCCTGGGGGTGTCGGACGCGGTGCTGATCGGGCTCGGCTCGATGATCGGCGCAGGCATCTTTGCCTCCCTCGCCCCTGCCGCCCGGGCCGCAGGCTCCGGACTGCTCCTCGGCCTGGCCGTCGCGGCGGTCGTCGCCTACTGCAACGCCACCTCCTCCGCCCGCCTGGCCGCCCTCTATCCGGCGTCCGGCGGCACCTACGTCTACGGCCGCGAACGACTGGGCGAGTTCTGGGGCTACCTGGCCGGCTGGGCGTTCGTCGTGGGCAAGACGGCCTCGTGCGCGGCCATGGCCCTGACCGTCGGCTCCTATCTCTGGCCCGGTCAGGCCCACGTGGTCGCGGTGGCCGCGGTGGTGGCGCTGACCGCGGTGAACTACGCGGGCGTGCAGAAGTCGGCGCTGCTGACCAGGGTCATCGTTGCTGTGGTTCTGGCGGTCCTCGCCGCGGTGGTGGTCACCTCGCTGACCTCTGGTGAGGTGGACGCGGCGCGGCTGGACGTCGGCTCGGACGCCTCCTTCGGAGGCATCCTGCAGGCGGCGGGGCTGCTGTTCTTCGCGTTCGCCGGCTACGCCCGGATCGCCACCCTGGGGGAGGAGGTCCGCGATCCGGCCCGCACCATCCCGCGGGCTGTCCCGCTCGCGCTCGGCATCACCCTCGTCGTGTACGCCGCCGTCGCCGTGTCGGTGCTGCTCGTCCTCGGCCCTGACGGCCTCGCGGCTGCCGAGGCGCCGCTGACGGAGGCAGCCCGGGCGGCGGGAGCGGACTGGCTGGTCCCGGTCGTACGGGTCGGTGCGGCGGTCGCGGCCCTGGGCTCGCTGCTCGCCCTCATCCTCGGCGTCTCCCGGACCACCCTGGCCATGGCCCGTGACCGCCACCTGCCCCACGCCCTGGCCGCTGTCCACCCGAAGTACAAGGTCCCGCACCGGGCCGAACTCCTCGTCGGCGCCGTCGTGGCCACCGTTGCCGCGACCGGAGACGTCCGCGGGGCGATCGGCTTCTCCTCGTTCGGCGTGCTCGCCTACTACGCCGTGGCCAACGCCTCTGCCTTCACCCTCAGTCCGGCCGAGGGTCGCCCGGCCCGGGTGATTCCCGTCGTCGGCCTGGCGGGCTGCCTCGTCCTCGCCTTCGCCCTGCCGCTCTCCTCCGTCCTGACCGGGGCCGCGGTACTCGGCCTCGGTGCCGCCGCGTTCGGGCTCCGGCGAGCACTGGCCCGGCGGGCGTGACAGCCGCCCGCAGTCAGGTGACTCTCAGGCGTTCGACTTGGCGTCGATCTCGGCGATGAGTCCCTCGATGAGGCCCTTGATCGCGTCGCGGATGGGGCGGACGGCCTCGACGCCCTGGCCTGCCGGGTCTTCGAGCTGCCAGTCGAGGTAGGTCTTGCCGGGGAAGTACGGGCAGGCGTCGCCGCAGCCCATGGTGATGATGTAGTCGGAGGCTTGGGCGGCCTCGGGGGTGAGGACCTTGGGCTTCTGGTCGGAGATGTCGATGCCCAGCTCGGCCATGGCGGCGACGGCGGAGGGGTTGATCTGCTCGCCGGGCACGGAGCCGGCGGAGCGGACCTCGACGCGGTCGCCGGCGAGGTGGCGCAGGAACCCGGCGGCCATCTGGGAGCGGCCCGCGTTGTGGATGCAGACGAACAGGACGGAGGCGGCAGGAGCGGAGGACATCTGTTCTTCCTTGGGGCGACGCGACCATCGTGGACACGGAGGGGCTTGTACGGGCTGGTATCAGCCTCGACTGATGTGAAAGTATCAGCCCATGATGATGTCAGTCGACACTGATCTGATCCGGGTTCTGGCCGACCCGCTCAGGCTCAAGATCGTGACCCTCCTCGCCCAGGAGACGCTCTGCACCACCCACCTCATGGAGGAGACGGGTGCCAAGCAGACGAACCTCTCCAACCACATGAAGGTGCTGCGCGAGGCCGGGGTCGTGGAGACGGAGCCCTGCGGGAGGTACATCTACTACCGCCTGCGCCCGGAAGTCATCGAAGCGCTCGCCGGTCAGTTCGCCGACCTCGCCCAGGCCGCCCGCGCCACTGCCGAGGCGAACCGCAAGCGGTCCTGCCCCTAGCCTTCGCGGCGCGTCCGCCCTGCCTCACCTGCCAGAGGAGAACCAGCTGTGACCGCCACCGAGCCCGTCGGCACCCCGATACCTGCTGACGTGCGCCGGCCTGAACCCGGCGTGACCTCGGCCCGTACCCCGCTGATCGCCCGTGCCGCCGCCGAGCTGGTCGGCACCGCCGCCCTGGTCGCGATCGTGGTCGGCTCCGGGATCCAGGCCACCGAACTCACCGACGACGTGGCCCTGCAGCTGTTGGCCAACTCCACCGCCACCGTCTTCGGGCTCGGCGTTCTGATCACCCTCCTCGGGCCGGTGTCCGGCGCGCACTTCAACCCGGCCGTGACGCTGGCCGAGTGGTGGACCGCCCGCCGCGGCGGTGCCGGCGTCAACGCCCGCGAGCTCGCCGTGTACGTCCCGTCCCAGACCGCCGGGGCGATCGCGGGCGCGATCCTCGCGGACGCGATGTTCGGTGAGCCGCTGGTGAAGTGGTCCACGCACGACCGCTCGGCCGGCAACCTGCTGCTCGGCGAAGTCGTCGCCACAGCCGGCCTGATCCTGCTGGTCTTCGGCCTGGCCAAGACCGACCGGCTCCGCTTCGCGCCCGTCGCGGTCGCCTCCTACATCGGCGCCGCGTACTGGTTCACCTCCTCCACCTCCTTCGCCAACCCGGCCGTCACGATCGGCCGCGCCTTCACCGACACCTTCGCGGGCATCGCCCCGGCATCGGTGCCGGGATTCATCGCCATGCAGCTCATCGGCGCCGTGGCCGGCCTGGCCCTGGTGTCGGTCATCTTCATGCGTGGCAAGACAGAGCAGAGGCGGCGCTCGGCATGACGCAGCGCACGGACGTGGTGGTCGTCGGGGGCGGCCAGGCCGGGCTCGCCGCCGGATACCACCTGCGCCGCCTGGGCATCGAGCACGTCATCCTCGACGCCCAGGCGGCGCCCGGCGGCGCCTGGCAGCACACCTGGGACTCGCTGCGCCTGTTCTCGCCTGCCGCCTACTCCTCTCTGCCGGGCAGGCTGATGCCGGTGCAGGGGGGCCAGGTCCATCCCGACGCTGCGCACGTGGTGTCGTACCTGGCGCACTACGAGAAGCGGTACGAGCTGCCCGTCCAGCACGGCGCGTGGGTCTCGGCCGTCCACCGCGACAGCACCTTCCTGCGGGTCGAGACGGATTCCGGTGACTGGCGGGCCCGCGCCGTCATCAGCGCCACCGGCACCTGGACCCGCCCCTTCCTGCCCGCCGTCCCCGGCCGCCGCGCCTTCACCGGCCGGCAGATCCACACGGTCCAGTACCGAACTCCTGACGAGTTCGCCGGGCAGCGCGTGATCGTGGTCGGCGGAGGGAACTCGGGCGCGCAGATCGCCGCCGGCCTCACCGGCCACGCCCAGGTGACGTGGGTGACCCAGCGGCCCCCGCGATACCTGGCCGACGACATCGACGGCCGCGCCCTCTTCGACCACGCCACCGCCCGCCGCCGTGCCCTGGACGAGGGAAGCGGCGACACCGGTGGTGTGGCCTCCCTCGGTGACATCGTCGCCGTCCCACCCGTACGAGCGGCCCGTGACGCGGGACTCCTGGCGGCGAAGTCGATGTTCACCCGTCTCACCAGGTCCGGTGTCGAGTGGGCCGACGGCAGCCGGCAGGACGCCGAGGCGGTCATCTGGTGTACCGGCTTCCGGCCGGCGCTCGCTCACCTCGCCGGCCTGCGGCTGCGGGGTGGACGAGGGCACATCGCCACAACCGGCACGCAGTCCGCTGCGGACCCGAGGCTGCACTTCCTCGGGTACGGCGACTGGACCGGCCCCGCCTCCGCCACCCTCATCGGTGTCGGCCGACCCGCCCGCGAAGCAGCCCGCAGCATCCGCGGCCTACTGGCCTGACGCCCGCGCGCCCACGCTGGAGGGCGCAGCCTTGCGCGTTGGTGTTCGTCGGGGGCTACGGCGCTCCAGCAGGACGACGTCCCTCCATGCGCCGTGGTGGCGTCCGATGCGCTCGCGGGTGCCGATGACCCGGAAGCCTGCGCGCTGGTGGAGGGTGAGGCTGGCGGTGTTCTCGGGGAAGAGCCCGGACTGGATCGTCCAGATCCCCGCCGCCTCCGTGGAGGCGATCAGCGCGTTCAGCAGGCTGCGGGCAACACCGTGGCCGCGGGCCTCTGGGTGGACGTAGACGGAGTGCTCGACCACCCCGGCGTACGCGCCCGGTCGCAGACCGCGCTCGCCGCCACCCAGCCGAGCACTGACTTGTCCTCGTCGAGCGCGACGAAGCGGTGCTCGGCCAGTTTCGCCGTGTCGAACGCCGCCCAGTCTGGGGCAGTGGTCTCGAAGGTGGCGTTGCCCTCGTCGATGCCGGCCTGATAGATCGCCAGGATCTGCTCGGCATGCTCGGGCAGTAGCGGAAGGATGTTCACTGCGGTCATGCTGCCTTCGCTGCGCCGGCCAGCAGCGCGCCCATGGCGGCGATGACGGAAGGCTCGACCCGGTAGTACACCCAGGTTCCGCGCCGCTCGGAGGACAGCAGCCCGGCTTCCTTCAGCTTCTTCAGGTGGTGCGAGACGGTCGGCTGCGAGACCCCGACATCAGAGATGTCGCAGACGCACGCCTCCCCGCCCTCGTGGGAGGCGACGGCGGAGAACAGGCGTAGGCGCACGGGGTCGCCCAGAGCCTTGAACATCTTGGCCGCGGCCTCGGCTTCGTCCGCCGACATCGGACGCTCGTTCAGCGGCGGGCAGCACGGCACAACGGCCTCGGGCTCCACGAGCGGCAACACCTTCACATTCGACATACGTCTATGTTGACACATGTCGAACTAGTGCAGGAAGGGTGCCTTGGTTGTGTGCCGGGCGACGGTCAAGCGCCGAACAGCTCGTCGTTCGAGGACAGGCCGCGTCGAGGCCTTGGTCCGGTTCGGCGAGGTGGGGCAGGTCGGGACGGTAGTCCTCCCCTCGATTCGGAACCTACGGCGTCGGCTGTGACCTGGACGCCCCGCCGGCCGACGCAGATAGCGGCATCCAGGCGTGCGGCGTAGCGGGCGAGGTGGGCGACGAGCGGACCCTGGCGCGGGCAACGGTCCGGATTTCCGCCGAGCGTCAGGCCCGGCGAGCTGAACCGGGTCGGCGAGGGCAGGGTCGGGCCGTCGTGTTGGCGCGGCCGCGACCCCACCGCCAGTCCGACGCCTCCAGGAGTGCCAGCGCCACACCCCGCCTGAACAGCGCGCGTGTGGCGGCAGGGCCGGACTGCCCGCCCGGGACGGCCGTGATTGCCGCGTGATCCCCGACAGCCCCAAGAATTTGATGAACGTCTATGTTGACGACTGTCGAAGCAGGTGCCATGCTGATCACGCAAGCCATCGACAGACATCGAAACAACCGGGAGACGATCGTGAACGCGCCTGCCACCACCGACCTGCCCGTCGTCGTGATCGGGGCCGGCCCCGCCGGACTGGCGGCTGCCGCCCACCTCGAAGACCGAGGCCTGGACTTCCTCGTCCTGGAGGCCGGCCCGCACGCCGGAACCGCCACCCGCGACTGGGCCCACGTACGCCTCTTCTCCACCTGGGGCGAGGTCGTCGACCCGGCCGCCGAAAAGCTCCTCGCCCCCACCGGATGGATCACGCCCGACCCGGCCACCTACCCCACCGGCGGGGACTGGGCCGAGCGCTACCTCCAGCCCCTCGCCGACGCCCTCGGCGACCGCGTCCGCTACGGCGCCCGCGTCACCGGCGTCTCCCGCACCGGCCGCGACCGCATCGTCGACGCCGACCGCGACACCCAGCCCTTCCTCATCCACATCGAGACCGCCGACGGCCGCGATGAGCGCGTCTTCGCCCGTGCCGTGATCGACGCCTCCGGAACCTGGTCCGCCCCCGGCCCGGCAGGCGGCAGCGGACTGCCCGCCCTCGGCGAGAAGGCCGCCGCCGACCGGATCACCTACCGCGTCCCCAACCTCAAGGACCCGGCCGTCCGCGGCCGGTACGCGGGCAGGCGTACTGCTGTGATCGGCTCGGGTGCCTCCGCCTTCACCGCCCTCGCCTACCTCGCCGCCCTCGCCGAGACCGACGAAGGGGCCGGTACCACGGCACTCTGGGTGCTGCGCCGCGGCATCTCCGGCTCCACCTTCGGCGGCGGCGAAGCCGACCAGCTCCCCGCCCGCGGCGCCCTCGGCCTGGCCGCCAAGGCCGCCGTCGACAACGGGTACGCCGAAGCGGTCACCGGTTTCCGCACCGAGGCCGTCGAGCGCGACGCCGACGGCCGCCTGGTCCTCGTCGGCGAGGACGGCCGCCGTCTCGACGCGGTCGACGAGGTCATCGTCCTGACCGGTTTCCGCCCCGACCTCACCTTCCTGAACGAGCTGCGCCTCGGCCTCGACGAGCGCCTGCAGGCCCCGGTTGAGCTGGCGCCCCTGATCGACCCGAACCAGCACTCCTGCGGCACCGTCTACCCCCACGGCGTCAACGAGCTGTCCCACCCGGAGAAGGACGTCTACCTGGTCGGCATGAAGTCCTACGGCCGCGCCCCGACCTTCCTCGCCATGACCGGATACGAGCAGGTCCGCTCCATCGCCGCCCACCTCGCCGGCGACCAGGAAGCCGCCGAGCGCGTCGAGCTGACCCTGCCCGAGACCGGTGTCTGCGGCGGCGCCGGCCTCTTCGACCAGCCCGCCACCACCGAACCGACCGGCGGCGGCTGCTGCGCGGCCCCCACCACCCTCACCATCGGCGCCCCCGCCTCCTCCGGCGGCTGCTGACCCACATGACCAACGCCAAGGCCAGCGTGGTCGCGACCGGGACGGGGGTCCGGTCGCGGCCACGCGTAGTCCTGCCCGCCCTGTGTGTCACACAGATCACCAGCTGGGGTGTCCTCTACTACGCCTTCCCCGTCCTCAACCCCACCATCACGAAGAACACCGGCTGGCCTGTGGGAGCGACCACCGCCGCGTTCTCCGCCGCCCTCATCGTCTCCGCCATCGTCGGCATCCATGTCGGCCGCGTCCTGGACCACCGCGGACCCCACGCCGTCATGACAGCCGGATCCGTCCTCGGCCCCCTCAGCCTCCTCATCGTGGCCGCCGCCCCCAACCTAGCCGTCTTCACCTCGGGATGGCTCTTGGCCGGCGCGGCGATGGCCGCGACCTTCTACCAGCCTGCCTTCGCCGCCCTCACCCGCTGGTGGGCCCCTGACCACATCCGCGCCCTCACCATCGTCACCCTCGCCGGCGGACTCGCCTCCACCGTCTTCGCACCCCTCACCGCCCTCCTCGCCGACCACCTGTCCTGGCGCGGCACCTACGCAGTCCTCGCCGGCATCCTCGCGGCCGTAACGGTTCCGATCCACGCCCTCGCCCTCCGAGCCCCATGGCCTGCAGCCCCTCCGAGCCCGCCGCACATCACCGGTGGCCACGAACACGTCGTGCGCAGCCGGGCGTTCTGGACGCTGGCCGTCACCCTCACCCTGTCCGCCTTTGCGATGTACGCCGTCGTCATCGGCCTCGTTCCCCTCTTCCTCGAACGCGGCTTCACCACCACTCAGGCGGCGTGGGCCTTGGGTCTTGGAGGGGCGGGGCAGACCCTCGGCCGCACCCTGTACGCGACCCTTGCCCGCCGCCTCGGCGTCACCGCCCGCACCGTCAGCCTCATCGCACTCGGCGCCCTCACCACCGCAGCCCTCGCCACCGTGGCAGGCCCCTATGCCGTACTCGTTGCCGTATCCATCCTCGCCGGGGTCGTCCGGGGAAACCTCACTCTGCTCCAGGCCACCGCCGTCACCGACCGCTGGGGAACCACCCACTACGGCCGCCTCTCCGGACTCCTGGGAGCGCCCTCCCATGCGGCAGCGGCCCTCGCCCCCTTTGCCGGCGCGGTCCTGGCTGGGCCCCTCGGCGGATACCCCGCACTGTTCGCGCTGCTCGCCGTACTGTCGATTGCTGCCGTCATCACAGCCCTCGGGGCCCGCACGAAACAGACCGAAGGAACGCCCCACCTACAGCAGCGACAGGACCAGGATGGCGGGGCGGTAGGAGGCCTGGACGCTGCGCACGCTCCGCAATTGCCTCGTCAACCAGCGTCCACAAGGACTTGCCGTCCGACGCGGCCCGAGCGATGCCGAGGACGCTGCGACCAGGCGGCGTCATAGCAGGCTTCCTTCGAGGAGCGGGCCGGTCTCCAGGAGTCGCAGCAGGTCCGTCGGTGCATCGGCGACGGCGGGGGCCGGGGCACTCGGGGTGCCGTAGCCCCAGCCCGCGTGAACGTACGAGACGCCGGCGCGTCGGGCTGCTTCCTGTTCCAGCAGGTGCGCCTCGGCATGGGGGAGGGCCTCGGCGGGCTGGTCGCGGAGGCCGCCCGCCCCTACTCCACCGGCGACTGCCGCGACGACCCGCGCTTCCGGCACACCGCGACGATCGACACCGCCGTCACGGAGGAGGGCCTGCGGGCCATCCTCGGCGTACCGCTGCGCCTGGGCACCCGGGTGATCGGCGTCCTGTACGCGGCCGACCGCACCGCCCGTACCTTCACTCCCGACGAGGTCGCCCTGCTGTCCTCGCTGGCCGACCACGCCGCCATCGCCATCGACGGCGCCCGCCTGCTGGACGAGACGCGTACCGCGCTCGTCGACCTCAACGAGGCCTCGCGGACCATCGAGGCGCACAGTGAGGCCATGCGCCGGGCCGAGGACGCCCACGACCGGCTGACCGACCTGGTGCTGCGGGGCGGCGACGTCGGCGACGTGGCCACCGCCATCGGTGCCGTCCTGCAGGGCGGCACCCTCATCCACGACGGCGAAGGGGCCGAACTCGCCCGGGCGGGCACCGACTGCGGGCCACCGCCCGCCGAGGCCGTCGCTGCGTCACGGGCCGGCGGACGGGCCGTCTGCGCGCACGGCACCTGGGTGTGCGCGGTCCTCGCCGGGCACGAACTGCTCGGCAGCATCGCCCTGACCGGCCGTGCCGACCTCGGCGACGCCGACCGCCGCCTCTTCGAGCGCGCCAGCCTCGTCACCGCCCTGCTGCTGCTCCTGCGCCGCTCCGTGGCCGAGACGGAGGACCGGGTACGGGGTGAACTGCTGGGCGACCTCCTCACCCGGGCCGCCGACCCGGCGCGGCTGTCGGCGAGGGCGCTGCGGCTCGATGTGAACCTGGGCCACCCGCACGCGGTATTCGTCCTGCACACCGGTGCCGTGCCCCGGCCCCGGCTGCTGGCCGCGGCCGCCCGCCTCGCCCAGGCGCGCAAGGGACTGGCCGGACTGCACCACGAGGACGTCGTCCTCGTGTGCCCCGCCGGGTCGCCCGGTGCGGGCCCCGGCCCCGTCAAAGACCCCGGCAGCGGCCCCGGCCCCGACACGGGTCCCGGTCCGGTCGCCGCGAGCCTCGCGGCGGGGCTGGGCCAGGCCCTCGCGGGTCCCGTCACCGTCGGCGCCGCCGACCCGGTCACCGGCCCCGCGGAGTTCGCCGGCGCCTACGCCGAGGCCCGCCGCTGCCGGACCGCACTGCGCGCCCTGGGCCGCGAAGGCACCGGAGCCGCCCTGCGCGACCTGGGCTTCCTCGGCGTGCTGCTCGGCGACCGGACCGACCGGACCGACCGGACACACCTGGGCGGCTACGTGCGGCAGACCCTGGGCCCGGTCCTCGCGTACGACGCGAAACGCGGCACCGACCTCACCCGCACGCTCCGGGCCTACTTCGACATGGGCACCAGCCAGTCCCGGGCCGCCGAGGCCCTCCACGTGCACGTGAACACCGTCGTGCAGCGCCTGGACCGGATCGGCAGCCTGCTCGGCCGCGACTGGCAGCGTCCCGAGCGGGCACTGGAGCTCCAACTCGCGCTGCGGATCCACCGCGTGAACGGCCAGGACGAGCCCGACCCCGCAGACTTCGCGGCGTAGCCTGCGGGAACGCGGTCCAGCTGGCAGGGTGGAGGGCATGTGCGGCCGTTACGCTTCCACTCGCAGTCCCGCTGACCTGTCCGGCCTCTTCGAGGCCACGCCCCCGGATCCGGGGCACGTGCTGGAACCGAGCTGGAACGTCGCCCCCACCGATGCCGTGTGGGCGGTGCTGGAGCGCGCCGACCGGGAGAGCGGGGTGCTGGAGCGGCAACTGCGCCCCCTGCGCTGGGGACTCGTCCCCTCGTGGTCGAAGAGCCTGTCCGGCGGCGCCAAGATGATCAATGCGCGGGTGGAGACGGTGCACGAGAAGCCCGCCTACCGGCGCGCTTTCGCCAAGCGGCGTTGCCTGCTGCCCGCCGACGGGTTCTACGAGTGGGAGCCCGTCCCCGCCGCCGGCTCCGTGAAGGCGTACAAGCAGCCCTACTTCATCCGCCCCGAGGGCGGCGAGGTGATGGCGATGGCCGGGCTGTACGAGTTCTGGCGCGACCCCGCCGTCACTGACGACGACGATCCTGCGGCCTGGTGGGCGACCTGCACCATCATCACCACCGAGGCCACCGACGCGGCCGGCCGCGTCCACCCCCGGATGCCGCTGGCCCTGGCCCCGGCCGACTACGAGGCCTGGCTCGATCCGTCGCACCAGGACCCGGACGGGCTGCGCGCGCTGCTCGCCGCTCCGGCGGGCGGCCGGCTGGACGTCCGCGCGGTGTCCACCGCCGTCAACAACGTGCGCAACAACGGCCCCGAGCTCCTGGCCGCGCCCCCCGCTTCGGGGCGCTGACCTCCCGCCGTCCTTCCCGGCACGGCCCGTCGCGCCCTGCGTGCACCCTGAGCGCGGCATGAGCGCGGCATGGCGAAGTAAAGAAATATTGACACGGTGTCCTGATTCCTTGACACTGTCGATGTCGGGTTTTCTTTACATGGGAGTGGCAGTGGCAGTCGAGGAAAAACGTGCGTGGATCATGATCGTGGTCACGGTCGTGTCGTACGGGGCGTATCTGGCCGTCGTTCTCGGACGCTCCGGGGGCGGGCCCCTGACCGAGCAGCCGTACGCCGCCGCGCTGCTGTGGACGGTCGGTGCGGCGATCGTCGCCTCGATCGCGCTCCACATCGCCGTGTCGCTGATCTCGCCCGAGGAGGGCAAGGTCAAGGACCAGCGCGACCGGGAGATCCACCAGTTCGGCGACCACATCGGACAGTCGTTCGTCGTGATCGGAGCCGTGACCGGGATGCTCCTGGCGATGGCCGGGGCGGACCAGTTCTGGATCGCCAACGCGATCTTCCTGGGGTTCGTCCTGTCGGCGCTGCTCGCCTCCACGGCGAAGATCGTTTCCTACCGGCTGGGCTTCCACCCGTGGTGAGGCCCACCCGGGTCACCAACAGCATCCGGGCCCTGCGCTTCGCCAACGGCGAGCTGACCCAGGCCGAGCTCGCCCGCCGGATCGGTGTGACCCGCCAGACCGTCATCGCCATCGAACAGGGCCGCTACTCGCCTTCCCTGGAGAAGGCGTTCGAGATCGCCCGGGTGTTCCGGGTACCGCTCGACACCGTGTTCCAGTACACCGCCACCGAAGGAGACGACTCATGAAGGCCATCGTCCAGGACATATACGGACCGCCCGCGGTCCTGCGGCTCGAAGAGGTGGACCGGCCGGCGCCGGGCCGCGGCGAGGTCCTCGTACGGGTGCACGCCGCCGGCGTCGACCAGGGCGTCTGGCACCTCATGGCCGGCATGCCCTACGCGGTCCGAGCCGTGTCCGGCCTGCGCACACCCAGGACGCGCGTGCGCGGCATGGACGTCGCCGGGGTGGTGGAAGCCGTCGGTCCCGACGTCACCCGCTTCCGGCCGGGGGACGAGGTGTACGGCAACTGCTACGGGTCGTTCGCCGAGTACGCCCGCGCCAAGGAGGGCGCCCTCGCACCCAAGCCGGGCAGCCTCAGCTTCGAACAGGCCGCAGTCGTGCCCGTCTCCGGCTGCACCGCCCTGGGCGCCGTACGCGACAGCGGACGGGTCGAAGCCGGACAGAGCGTGCTCGTCCTCGGCGCCTCCGGCGGCGTGGGCAGCTTCGCCGTGCAGGTGGCCAAGGCCTACGGGGCCCACGTCACCGGAGTGTGCAGCACCACCAAGACCGACCTCGTGCGCTCCCTCGGCGCCGACGAGGTCCTCGACTACACGCACGAGGACCCGATCGACGGCAGCCGCCGCTACGACGTCATCCTCGACATCGCGGGCAACCGCCCCATCGCCCGGCTGCGCCGCGCCCTCACCCCGCGCGGAACCCTCGCCATCGTCGGCGGCGAGGGCGGCGGCAACTGGATCGGCGGCAACGAGCGCCAGCTCGGCGCGATGCTGCTGTCACCCTTCGTCGGCCACCGGCTCCGCGCCCACGGCACCCTGGTGCGCAGCCGCGACCTGGAAGCCCTCACCGAACTCATCGAGGTCGGTTCGGTGACCCCCGCCGTCGACCGGACCTACCCGCTCGCCGAGGTGCCCGACGCCATCCGCTACCTGAGGGACGGCCACGTGCGCGGCAAGGTCGCCATCCGGCTATGAGGCGTCGAACCTGATGCGGGCGGCGACCGGCAGGTGATCGCTGCCCGTGGCGGGCAGCGTCCGGACCTCGGACGCGGTCGCCGAGCGGGTCAGGACCTGGTCGATCCGGGCGACCGGCAGGGCCGCGGGCCAACTGAGCGCGAGCCCCCGCCGCGGCACGCGCAACCGGGAGGTCAGCGGTGCGAGACCCCGGTCGTCCACCGTGCTGTTGAGGTCGCCCAGCAGGACCACCCGCTCCACCTCCTCGGCGACGACGGCCGCGCCCAGCAGCCGCGCGCTCTCGTCCCGCGGCCCCGAGCCGAAACCGCTCGCCCGGAAGCGGACCGAGGGCAGGTGCGCCACGTACACCGCGATCTCGCCCCCGGGCGTGCGCACCCCGCAGCGCAGCCCGCGGTTCCAGCCCTCCTCGATGCCCGCGGGCCTGATGTCCACGCGGCGGACGCCGGTGAGCGGATGCCGCGACCACAGTCCGACCGTGCCCTCCACCGCGTGGTACGGGTATGCGGGCGCCAGCGCCGCCTCGTAGGCCGGCAGCGCGGAGGGGGTCACTTCCTCCAGGGCGATGAGATCCGGCGCGGACGCCGTCAGGGCGCGCGCGGTGCCCGCGGGGTCGGGGTTCTCGTCACTCACGTTGTGCTGGACCGCCGTGATGTCGTGGGGGCCGCGGTCCGCGGGCAGCAGCAGCCCGCCGAAGAGGCCCGCCCAGGCCGCCGCGGGCAGCAGCACGGCCACCAGCGCGGTCACCGAGCGGCGCACCAGCGCCGCCACGAGCAGGACCGGGACCGCGAGGCCCAGCCAGGGAAGGAAGGCCTCCAGCAGACTTCCCAGGCGGCCCACGGCATTGGGAACCGAAGAGTGGAACACCAGCAGGGCGGCCGTCACCACGGCGAGCGCCGCGAGAACGCGTCCCCGCGTCCGGGCGGTTCGGCCCCGCGCGTCCGTGCCCCACTGCCACCGGGCGCCGCGCCGTGCACCGCTCCCCGCCACGTCCACCACCGGTGCCCCGCCCGTCTGCCGCGGACCGCTCGCCGTCCCGCGTCCCGTACGACGCCCGAGCGGGCGGCAGGGTTCCCGCCGGAGCCCGTGTGGAAGAGTGATCGTCCGGGGTGGCGGCCGCACCGGGCCGTCCGGAGCGAGAGGACGGGAGACTCCCATGGGTGCTGCACGGGTCGCGGTCGTGACGAGCAAGGGAGGCGCCGAGGTGGACGCGGACCTTCCGCTGATCCTCGCGGCGCTGAACGCGGCGGGCCTGTCGGCGCAGGCGGTGGCCTGGGACGCGGACCGGCCCCAATGGGACGGGTACGACCTGGCGGTCATCCGGTCGACCTGGGACTACGCGGACCGGCTGGCGGAGTTCCTGGCCTGGGCGGAGGCCACGGAGCGGGTCACCCGGCTGTGGAACCCGGCTCCTCTGGTGCGCTGGAACAGCGACAAGCGCTACCTGCTGGAGCTCGCGGGGCGCGGAATCCCCGTCGTACCGACCCGGTTCGTCGAACCGGGCGGGAGCTGCGACGCGCAGGACTTCGACGGGCCGCACGGAGTGGTGGTCAAACCCGCCGTCTCCTCGGGCGCACGGGACACCGCACGCTACGAGCCCGGCCGCGGGGCGGACGCCGAGCGCCACGCGCGGATGCTGCTGGACCAGGGGCGCACCACGATGGTCCAGCCGTACCTGCCGCTCGTCGCGGAGGGGGAGCGCGCCCTGGTCTTCTTCGGCGGGGTGTTCAGCCACGCGATCCGCAAGCAGCCCCTGCTGACGGAGGCGGGGCTGATCGACAACTTCAGAGTGCCGCACCCCTGCGCCGCGCCCTACGAGCCCACCGAGGCCGAGCTCCGTACGGCGCGGGCGGCGCTGGCCGCGGTTCCCGCCCCGGGCGACCTGCTGTTCGCCCGGGTGGATCTGGCACTCGACGAGGACCGTGAACCGGTGCTCATGGAACTGGAACTCATCGAGCCGAACCTGTTCCTCCGCATCAACCCGCAGGGGCTGGAGCGCTTCGCCGAGGCGGTCGCGGCCGCGCTGACCTCGCCCCGGTAGCTCACGGCGCGGCGCTCCGGCCCGGCAGCGGGCACGGGGCCGTCTCTTTCGGACCTCAGCCGAGCCGGTCCAGCCGGACGCGCCGGCGGCGGCGGAGCAGAAGACCCACGGCCGCACCGGCCACGGCCGTCACCGCGACACCCGCGGTCGTCCACCACAGGGCGTACCCCTCGGAGTCGGAGGCCGGGTCCGGTGCCTGCGCGGAGGACGCGGCCGGGGCCGAAGCGGGGGAGGCCGAGGCAGACACAGCCGACGACGGCGCGGCGGACGGCGTGACGGGGGACGTCGCGGAGGCGACCGGAGCCGGGTCCACCACGGGTACGGCCACCTCGAGGTCGCCGTGCCCCAGGGCCGGGAAGCCCACGTCGACACTGACCTTCCACGAACCCGGCGGCAGTGCCTCGGCCGTGGTCCAGCCCGCGGGCGCCGCGGCGGGATCGCGGACCAGGCGCCAGGGCCCCATGGTGCGGGTGCCGTCGACACTGGCCGCGTTCACGGTCGCGGCGACGTTCTCGTCGATGGCGTCCCCGTCGTTCTCCCAGGTGACGTCGGCGGTGACATGGCCCTCCCGTTGCCCGGTCACCACCACCTTCACGGTGTCTCCGTGGGCGTGGGCCGCGGCGGGGAGCGCGAACATGAGGCCGAGTGCGGCCAGGGCGGCCGAGAAAACGATTCGTATGCGCATCGTCGGGGTGCTCCGGTCAAGATGAGGGGTGCCGGCGGACGGCCGCGCGGTGCGGCCGTCCGCCGGGGTGGTTTCACGCCGTCAGGGCGTCAGGGTGTGCTGCGCCATGGCAGTGATCAGCCGGACTTCTGCAGGGTCCAGGCCTGCGTCGCACGGCCGTCGGCACGCTGGAGGTCCAGCAGCCAGTACCCGTAGTAGGGGCGGCTGCTGACGGTGAGGGCGAAGCCGCCGCTCGCGTCCGTCACGGTCACCGCGCCACCGCGCGAGGTCAGCTTCCAGGCCTGCGCCTTGTTGCCGTTGCCGCAGGGCTGCTGGGAGACCCACATCCCCGCGGCGGGGGTGCCGCCCGGCTGGAGGCACTTGCCGGAGGCCGCGGACTTGATGCGCACCTGGCCGCTGCCCGCGTCGTCGAAGTACCACTGCTGCTGGGCGTAGCCGTTGGTGCGGCCACCGACGAGGACCGTCCCGTCGGCGGTGCGGCCGCCCCAGACCTCCGCGGCCATGCCGGTGCTGCCGTTGCCGAGCACGTAGCGGGTGCCCGGGGTGGTCGCGCCGCCGCCCGCACCCGTCGTACGGAAGGACGCGGCCTTGCCGGCTCCGCTGTCACGGCCGGCGCTGTCGCGGACCGAGACGGTGACCTTGTACGCGGTGTTGGGCTGCAGGTTGTAGATGCGGAGCACCTGGGACTGGACCCACGTCAGGTGCTTGCCGTTCAGCTGCACCGCGTACCAGGCGGCGCCGTCGACCTTGGGCCAGCTCACGACCACGGAGTCGGACTGGATCTGGGCCGCCGTCACGGTCGGTCCGCCGGTGGGCTTCTTCGTCGGCGTCGGCGTGGGCTTCTTGGTGGGCGTCGGGCCGGGGTTCGGACCCGGGTCCGTGCCGCCGCCGTTGCTCTTCATCAGGAACTGGTTGTCGGCGATGTTCCAGTGCGTGGCCAGGTAGCTGCCGGCCTTGGGACTGGTGTGGAAGTAGTCGTCGTGGTTGCAGTCCAGGATGTTCTCGGCCGCCTGGTTGGTGCAGATGTTGCGCATCTGCGGGTAGTACGGCGTGTCCGAGTAGCACATGACGTCGTACTCGTCCGTGCAGTGCGCGCCACGGCTGGTGTTCGGGGCGCTGTTGTTGACCGCGCCCAGGTTGTGGCCGAGTTCGTGCGCGGCGGTGTGACCGCCCCAGCAGCCGGAGTCGGTACGCCCGTAGGAGGGACCGAAGTTGCTCTGGTTGGCCTGGCCGGGCCGTTCGTCGCCCGCGAAGGTGCCGATGCCGCAGTAGACCTGGGTGTCGGCGAAGATCATGTACTTGCGGTCGCGACGGTCGAGGCCCTTGCCGGCGAGCGCGTTGTTGGTCGCGCTGAACTCGGCCAGTGCCGAGGCCGGGAGCTCGATGTTGAGCACGGTGGGGGTGCAGTCGGCGGCCGTCACATAGCGGATGTGACGTACTCCGCCGGTCTCCTTGGCGCTCGCCGAGTAGATGAGGTCGGCGTCGGCCGCCCACTTGCGGAACGAGGCGACGTACTCGGAGTAGCGGTCCTTGCCGGGCGCGTGGACGTAGACGACCTGTACGCGGTTGCCGGTGCTGCCGTCACCTTCGCACTGGACGGTCTGGCCCGCGGGGCCGGCTGCGACGTTCTGGCTGCCGGCCGCGGCCGCCGGTGCGGGCGCGGCGGCCTTGGCGGACTGGGCGTCGGCCGCGGGCGCGTCCTGAGGACGCCCGCCGCCTTCCTTGCTGGCCGGGTCGGCGGCCGCGGGGCTGGCCGGATCGGCCGCCGGAGCGCTCTCCTTGACGGCGGGTTCGATGTCCTTGGTGATGTCGACGCCCTTGGGCGGGGCGTCGGGGCCGTGGGTGCACAGCCCGGCGTCGGTGCGGTAGACACCCACGCACCGGTCGCCCTTCGGCGCGGCCGCGAGGCCGTCGTAGATCATGCCGCGCGCGGTCTCGTTGGAGGGCGCGGCCGCGATCGGCTCGGGCTCCTGGTCGCGCGCGGGTGCGGCGGCCGGTGCCTCGGCGGCGGCCTGCACGGGCGCCGCCGCCTGGGCGCCGTCACCTATTCCGGAGTACGCGATGCCTGCGGCTATCAGACCCGCCGCCGCGGTGGCGGCGGTGACGAGTATCAACCGCCGGGGTTTGCGGCGGTGGTCGGCGGCGGCGGCAGGCCGTCTGCGACGTCCTGTCATGGGCACCTCAAATCGTTGTCGGAAGACTGGGTGCGCGGAAGCCTGCCAGACGAATGCTTAGGAGAATTCGGACAAACGGGGGCGCGCCCCGAGAAATCATTCCGTTACCTGTCGGCTTGATTTGACGAACACTCAATTATCAATAAATAAAGACGAGTTACGCGCGTCGCCCTCCAATGGTCCAGTCCTTCCCGGGTGGGTTGTTATCAAATCGAGATACGAAGTGGAGGCTTATTGACGGGAATTCAGTCAGTAATTCACCTAATTGCTACCTGCCGAATTCCCTCCGTCACGACCGGTGAGGTGCGCAGGCCACGTATCCCCCCCGACCGGGGTCGGAAGGGGTCCACCGCACGGTCAGCGAGGTCTCGGTTCCGACGCGGGTCACTTTCGCCGGGTTGCGGACGCAGTAGATGCCGGCGATGCGGGCGTCCTCCGGACGGATCGCCATCACACCGTCGAACTCGCCGTCCAGGTGGACGGCGAGTTCGACGAGCAGCCCGTGCAGATCCCCGGTTTCGAGAGCGCGCCGGAACGCTCCAGGGCCGCCCGGGTCCGGCCCGGCGAGACCACCTCGCGCGGACGGCTGGCATCGACGTGCCGGCGGGCGCGGTGCGCGATCTGACGGACGGTCGCGGTGGGCGACGAAGGTCTCGGTCGCCGTGCGGGTGTCCCGGTCGCTCATGTGCGGATACCTCTCCCGTGCGCCTTCGCGACCGTGCGGTGCCGATCAGGGACGGGCGTGCGGGGTCAGGCCGTCCGGCCGGCGGCGGTGGGCGCCGCTTCGCCGCGCTGCACCTCGTCGCGCTCTGCCTTGCCGGGCTGCACCTCGTCACGCTCCGCCTTGCCGGGCTGCACCTCGTCACGCTCCGCCTGCAGCAACTGCCCGCGGACGCCCCCGCCCGAGATGCGGTGCCGGCCGTACGAAACGGGCTTGCGCGCCTCGTCGGCCAGGTGCTTGACGGTGCCGCTGCACACGATCTCCTTGACCTTCGCACCCGGGTGGCCGGTCGTGCAGCGGATCCTCGTGCCGACTGCCGCGCGAGCGCAGCATGTCCAGACACACCCGGCCGACCACGGTGGTCAGCCAGCTGCCGAGGTTCTCCACCGCGGTGGCGCGTCGGAGCGGTTCATCTTGAACCAGGCCTCCTGCACGGCGTCCTCGGCCTCGCTGAGCGAGCCCAGCATCCGGTAGGCCACCGACCGCAGATGGGGGCGGTGCTCTTCGAACCGCTGCGCCAGAACTTCCTTCTCGCTCACCCGTCACATCCCCGTGTCCCGATCCGCCAGTGCCGAGACGGACGATATTCGACTCGTTCAACAAGCGCCGCGAACATATGAGTGGAGGAGCCGGAAGCGCCGCTCCCGAAGGTGGCGGCCACCGCCGCCGTCGCGGCCTTGTGCCTACTCCTTGGCGCGAGCCACCTTCTTGAGGTGCCGGTAGAGACTGCTGCGATCGGTGTAGTACGGGCGGCTGCCCGTCGGCACCAGGGTTCCGTTGATCTCCATCGCGGGGGTCGCGTCGGCGGGCGACCTGCTCATGGCGTCGTCGGCGGCCTCGACGAAGTCCCGGTACTTCGTGTCCAGCACGGCCGCGTCGAACTCCGGGCCGCGCAGCCCCTCGATCATGATCGCCAGCCCCAGCAGCCGGTCCCGAGTGAAGCCCCCGGACTTCCGGACCGCGGCCTGGTGGCGGTACAGCAGCTCGTGGTACTCGGCGAACTTGTTCTGATCCACCGCGGCGCGCAGCGCGTTCGCGGCGAACTTCGATCCAGGACCGAGGAAGGAACCCAGCGTGAATTGCAACTGCAGCGCGCCGTTGCGGGCCGCCCGCTTCAGGTACGGGGCGGTGCCCTCCGCCTCGAAGTCGGCGCAGGCCGGGCAGCTCATGTCCTCGTACAGCCGGACGGTGAGTGGGGCGGCCGGGTCGCCGAGCACGATCGTGGTGCCGTCGGCGGCCACGGATTCCGGGGCCACGGGCAGATCCGCACTCGCCGACACGTCGAGCGGGTCATCACTCGCGCCGTCCCGGCGGCGGCACGCGCCGACGGACGCCGACGCAGTGATGGCGGCGGCCGCGACAAGGAAGCCGCGTCTGGATCTGACCTGCATGAATGTCCTCTCCCCGGGATCAACAGGGTGACAGTACGCGGTCAGTCGACTCAGCACGCAACGGTATTTCCGCACCCACCCAGCCGCCCCCGAGACGGTGGCGTCAGCGGATCCCCGCCGCAGCCTCGAGGAATTGGCGCAGGTCGATGACCTCGTAGCCGTCGGTGAGGGCGGCGTCGATGATCAGCGGGAGGGCTTCGGCGTCCAGGACGGCCCCGCCCGCACGGCTGCCGACGTGCATCTGGATGATCGCCCCCGGGGCGAAGGCGTCGACGGCCCGTTCGACGGCCCGGTCCACGCTCATGCCGCCCTCCGGGCCGAGGTAGCCGTTGGTGTCGGCGCTGAACTCGATCGCCGCGTAGCCGAGCGCGTTGACGTCGGCGATGGAATCCGGGGTGGTGGAACTGTACGGGAACCGGAAGAACGGCAGCGGCTCGGTCCCGGACGCCTTCCGGATGGCCGCATCGGCGGCGCGCACTTCGTCGGCCCGCTCCGCCGTGCTCAGGTCGTCGAAGTAGGGGTGGCTGTGCGAGTGGTTGCCCAGCCCGTGCCCGGCGTCCGCCATGGCGCGCACCGCCGCCGGCTCGGCCTCGGCGAACTCGCCGGTCGGGAAGAAGGTGGCGGGCATCTTTCGCCGGCGCAGCTCGGCCAGCACCGTGTCGACCCCCGTGTCGTCCCAGGCGGCGTTGAAGGTGAGGGCCAGGGCCTTGCGGGATGTGGGCAGCCGGCGGATCTCATCGCCGAGGAGCGAGGCCGGCGGGCGCGGACCGGCGCCGGTGGCGGTGGCTGCGGTGCCCGCGATGACTGGGCCTGCGGCGGCCGCGGCCGCGACCGATGCCGTGGCGCCGACGCCGGCCGCGTGCCCGGCGAACCCCGCACCCACCAGGGCCGCCAGGGCGGCGCGTCGTCCCACAACCACCACGGTCACTCCCCACAGTCACGGTCACGGCCTCCGGTACGGGCCTGCCACCGACTATGCGGGCGCAGCCGGCCGCAGCGCCCGCAGCCGTGCCGGGGCACCCGGGTGATCCCCAGGAAGCCGGCGGCCCGGTCCCGACGCCCTCTACGAGGGGCGCTTGCGCAGGTGCGTCGTGAGGTGGTGCTGCAAGGGCTGTCCCACCGCGGCCATGTCATGCACGACCGTCAGTTCGTCGGCCCTGACCGTGTAGTGGCGGCGCGTGCCGGTGACCTCCTTGGCCAGCGGGGTCAGCGCCACGTCCTTGGTCTCGATCTCGATCTCCGCGCCGGACACCCGTCCGACGTACGTCTCGACGATGCCGGTGGGGTGGGCGAGCACGACCTCCAGGGAGGCGTCCGGAGTCACCCGCCACCACCCGGCCTCCCGTCCCGCCGGCCGGACCGGGGTGCCGCTCGCGTCGATCAGCCATGCGCGGGCCTCGTAGCGGAGGAAGGGACGGCCGTCGTGGCTGAAGGCGATCTCCTGCTCGTAGGCGAAGTCCTTCTCCAGCGTGGGGTACTGGCCCTGCCCCCGGCCGTGCCAGCGACCCAGCAGCGGCAGTACGGGCGCCAGCATCGGGTGCGGTTCGGGGCCCTCGCCGAGGACGTGGCTGTCAGGGTAGGGATTTTCCTGCACCGACTCGAACATGCTCACCTTGCCTGTCTGCCGGGACCCCCGAACCCCGCAGCTTAGCCCCAGGTACGGGCGGATCCGCCGTAGCGCAGACGCAGCTGTTCGCCGTCATTCGATGGAGGTGTTCGGCAGCGAACCCAGTCGTTCGGGCTTCCTTGTCAGCGAACCTGGTCGCTCTTCGGCCCGATGCCTTTGATCCTGGTCGGAGTTCCTTCCGGGGCGAACGGGTGGGGGAAGGTGAAGGCGTGCGGCGTGGCGCCGCGGTCATGGAGGTGCTCCAGCCTGGAAACCCCGTCCTGCCAGGTGGGTATGACGCCTTCGGGGACCCACCAGAACACGTAGAGCGGGTGTTCTGTCCTCTCGAACCAGTCGTCACGCCTGTTCAGCGCCTCACGGTGCAGACCGGTGTAGATGGCGTCGAAGGCGGGGCGCAGGTCGGTCCAGAGTGAGAGGGTCGCGGCCAGGGCGGTGGTTTCCACCGTATGGCCCTTGCCGTACCAGGTCGGTACGGCGAACTCTCCCCATGCACCCCAGTCCAAGTCGAAGAGTGTGCCCCGGTCGCCGTCCGCCGCTTCAGCACGAGCGAGGTAGCCGGGATGCTGGCTGATCTTCCGGTAGACGGCCTCGCCGCTGTCGTGTAATTCGCGCGTGAGTGGGGCGGGATCGGCGAGAGGTGACTTCAGGACGCCGAATGTGTACAGCGCAAGATGGGCCATGTGTCTCTCCTTGGTGGGGGTGCCCGGTGCGGACCCGGATCGGTGGCTTACGCAGGGGGGCGAGGATGCGTGGGGCGACCCACGCATCCCGGTCGCGGGTGGCTCAGCCGGAAGGAACTGCTGTGCGAACGTGGGCGATCGCCGAGGACCAGGTGAAGGTAGCTGCCTCCGCGGGCCATGTCGAAGTTGCGTTTTCCCAGCCCAAGTGGCCTCTTGCGCCGGTCATTGCTGGGGCTGGGGCTGGGGCTGGGGCTGGGCCCGCGGCCGGGGCGGTACCTCTGTCTCGTACCGGCAGGGTGAACACCCCCGAAGGTTCTACGGCGCCGATCACTGAGCGGCAGGGGTGAGCCCGCCCCGCCTCCGACGAACGGGAGCGGGGCGGGGCGGCAACAGGGCGGCACCCCGGTGGTGAACCCGGCGATGGTCACCGGGCCGGCAGGGCCCCCGCGATCGAGGCCGGGACCGGTGCGAGACCGGCCGGCCGGGTGGTGAAGGTGCCGCGGCCCTGGGTGCGGCCGCGCAGCCGGGACGCGTAGCCGAAGAGCTCGGCCAGCGGCACGGATGCGGTGATCACCGAGGTCCCGGCCTCGGCCGTGGAAGCGGAGACCCGGCCGCGGCGGGCCGCGAGATCACCCAGGACACCGCCGACACCGTCCTCCGCAACCGTCACCGTCACCTCGACGAGGGGCTCCAGGAGCTCCATCGTGCTCCGGCGCAGGGCCTCGCGCAGCCCGAACCGGCCCGCCGCCCGGAACGCCATCTCCGAGGAGTCCTTGGAGTGGGTCGCCCCGTCGGTGAGCGTGACCCGCAGCCCCGTCACCGGGAACCCGCCGAGCGGGCCCTCGGTGAGCGCGTCCCGGCAGCCGGCCTCCACGGCGCGCGCGTACTCCTGTGGTACGCGTCCGCCGACGACCGTCGAGCGGAACTCGAAGGACGGCTCCTCCAGCGGCTCCACGTCGAGGACGATGTGCGCGAACTGTCCCGCGCCACCGTCCTGTTTGACGTGCCGGTGGACCAGACCGCTGACTCCGCGCACGACGGTCTCCCGGTAGGAAACCTCCGGCCGGCCGACGACGACCTCCACCCCGTGGCCACTGCGGATCTTCTCCACCGCGACCTCGAGATGCAGCTCTCCCATCCCCGACAGCACGGTCTGGCCGCTCTCCGCGTCGGACCGCACCACCAGCGAGGGGTCCTCCTCGGCGAGCCGTGCCAAGGCCGCCGAGAGCCGGCCCGTGTCGATGGTGCGCAGGGCCTCGACCGCGACCGACACCACCGGCTCGGCCACCGACGGCGGTTCGAGGACCAGCGGCGCGCCCGGCGCGCACAGGGTCGTGCCCGCCCGGGCGGCCTTCAGCCCGATCACCGCGATGATGTCACCGGCCACCGCCTCCTCCCGTTCCTCGTGCCGGTCGGCCTGGACCCGAAGGATCCGGCCGACCCGCTCCGTACGACCCGTGGCCGCGTCCAGTACGGTCGCGCCCTTGCGCAGGGTGCCCGCGTAGACCCGTAGGTACGTGAGCCGCCCGGTCGCCGTCGCCGTCACCTTGAAGGCGAGCGCCGCGAACGGCTCCGCCGGGTCGGGCGCGCGTTCCTGCTCCACGCCGCCCCGGCCCGGGCCCCGTACCGGAGGCATGTCGCAGGGCGACGGCAGGTACGCGAGGACCGCGTCCAGCAGCGGCTCGATACCGCGGTTGCGGTACGCCGAGCCGCTCAGCACCACGACACCGTCCCCGCGCAGCGTCAGCTCCCGCAGGGCGCGCACGAGGGTGCGTTCCGTCAGGGCCGAGGCCGAGCAGAACTCCTCCAGGGCGTCGGCGTGCAGTTCGGCCACCGTCTCCTCCAGCAGACGGCGCCGACGGGCCGCTTCCTCGCGCAGCGGCTCGGGGACCGGGCCCTGCGTGTAGTGGTCGGAGCCGGCCCGCCAGGTCAGCGCACGCATCCCCAGCAGGTCGACGACGCCGGTGAACGAGTCCTCGGCGCCGATGGGCAGTTGCACCACCAGGGGTACGACGCCCAGCCGCCCGCGGATGGACGCGACGGCCGTGTCGAGGTCGGCGCCCGCCCGGTCCAGCTTGTTGACGAACGCGATCCGCGGCACACCGTGCCGGTCGGCCTGCCGCCACACCGTCTCGCTCTGCGGCTCGACACCGGCGACGGCGTCGAACACCGCGACGGCCCCGTCCAGCACCCGCAGGGAACGCTCGACCTCGTCGGAGAAGTCGACGTGTCCCGGGGTGTCGATCAGGTTGACGCGATGACCGTCCCAGGCACAGCTGACGGCCGCGGCGAAGATGGTGATGCCGCGATCGCGTTCCTGGGCGTCGTAGTCGGTGACGGTCGTGCCGTGATGGACCTCGCCGCGCTTGTGGATGGCGCCGGTCGCGAACAGGATCCGTTCGGTGATGGTGGTCTTACCGGCGTCGACGTGGGCGAGGATGCCCAGATTGCGGACGGCGGCGGGGGAAGTGGTGCTGTGGAGCTGCCTGTTGGCGCGCATGGCCGGAGGCCTTTCGGGTGTGCGGAGGAAGAGGGGCAGCGCGATTCCCCGACCCGGGACGCCGGCTCCCGCCTCCGGGCAGCCGTAGCACCGCCGTCCGGTCCGGACGGGTCCGGGCATGAGGGACGTACGGATGTACGGGGGAGCGGGAGGGAGGGGAAACCCTAGAAGTGGGTCACGGGCGTACGGTGCCGGCCGCGCAGCGGGCACCGCGCGCCGCGAGACACCGGGATCACGTCGTACCGGGACGGGGGAGCGAAGGCGGCAGTGCGGTACGTGCACATGGCGCGGCTCCCCTTCTCTTCACTCGGCATGGCGCGGTGCCCCTGTCGGCAGCGCGCACGGCGAGTCTAGTGACCGGGCCGCCGTGAGGCACCGGATTTTCCCGCGCCCTCCACGGAGCGGGCATTGACGTCACGTCACCAAAGCATCATCGGTCAGGGGATGTCACGGGCGGTGCGTGGTCGGGAGGCGCAGCACCAGGCGGGAGCCGGTGTCCGGGCCGTGTCCTGCGGAGCTCTCGGCCGTCAGGGTGCCGCCGTGGTGGGTGCTCAGGTCGCGGGCGATGGCCAGGCCCAGCCCCGCTCCGCCGTGGTCGCGGCTGCGCGAGTCGTCGAGGCGCGTGAAGCGTTCGAAGACCCGCTCCCGGTCCGCCGCCGGGATGCCGGGGCCGTCGTCGACGACCTCCAGTACGGCCGTGCCCGGTCCCGCGCCCCTCGTCGTACGCAGGGTGACGTCCACGCGCGTGCCCGCGTAGCGCTGGGCGTTGTCGACCAGGTTGGTGACGACCCGGCCGAGCCACAACGCGCCCGCCGTGACCTCGACATCCGCTTCCAGCCGCAGCCGTACGGGCACCCGGTCGCCGAGCCGGCCCTCCACCGCCTCGCGCACCAGGCCGGTCAGGTCCAGCGGGGCGGCGACCAGGGGCTGGGCCGCGTCGATGCGGGCGAGCAGCAGCAGATCGGCCGTGAGGTGCTGGAGCCGTTCGATGTCCTCCAGCGCCCCGCCGATCAGCTCGGGCCACAGCTCCGGGTCCTGGACGGCCAGCGCCACTTCCAGCTGGGTGCGCAGCACGGTGATGGGGCTGCGCAGCTCGTGCGAGGCGTCGGCGATGAACTGCCGCTGCCGGATCCCGGAGGCTTCCAGCCGGTCCAGGGTGGCGTTCATGGTCTCGGCCAGCCGGGCGACCTCGTCGCGGGTGGCCGGCACCGGCACCCGGCGGTGCAGGTCCCGGTCGGTGATCCCGGCGACCTCGGCCCGGATCTCCTCCACCGGCCTGAGCGCGTGCCCCGTGACCCGCCAGGTCACGAGGGCGACGGTGGCCAGCAGCAGGGGCATGCCGATGACGAGGGCGGCGGTGGTGGTGTCGTCGGCCGCGTCCACGTCCCGCAGGGAGGCGCCGGCGTACACGATGGCCGTGCCGTCCGGGGTCTCCGTGACGACCTGGACGACCCGCTGCCGGCCCTCGCCGTCGACCGGGGGGACCCGCCACGTGTGGAACCGGGGTCCCGGGACGCCGGGGACCGGCGGGGGGAAGGCGGGCACACCGGCCAGGTTCGGGCTGGCGAACAGGATGCGGCCGTCGGCGCCCACCACCTGGACGAAGTCGATGCCCCGGGTCTGCGGGCGTACGCGGCCCAGCCTGCCGGTGGCGGCGAGCTGCGCCACGCTCTCGGCCTGCCGCCGGGCATCGTTCTCGGCGTTGCGGAGCAGGTTCGCCTCCAGCAGCCCGAGCAGGGCGAACGAGGCGAGCGCCAGCGCGGCGGCCACCACCACGCTGGCCCCCACGGTGGCCCGCGCCCGTACGGTGGTGGGCCACCACCGGCGGAGCACCGGCCACCGGCGGAGCACCGCGCCCGCGGCGCTCCTCACGACCGTGCCGAGGGCGGCGCGCAGGCGCTCACGGAGTCGGGAACCCTCAGCCACCGTCGGCCGCCAGCCGGTACCCGGCGCCCCGCACGGTCTCCAGCGCGGCGCGCCCGAACGGCGCGTCGATCTTGCGGCGCACGGCGCTGACATGGACCTCGACCACATTGGGATCGCCGTCGAAGGCGCTGTCCCACACCTGTTCCAGGATGTCCCGTTTGGGCACCACCTCGCCGGAGCGCCGGGCCAGGTACTCCAGGACCGCGAACTCGCGCGCGGTCAGCCGTATCTCCGTCCCGCTCCGGGAGCAGGAGTGCCGGGCGGGATCGAGTACCAGGTCGCCGAACCGCATCACCTGGGGCTGCCTGCGGCCCGTGCGCCGGCCGAGCGCGCGCAGCCGGGCGACCAGCACGAGGTAGGAGAACGGCTTGGACAGGAAGTCGTCGGCGCCGGTGTCCAGGGCCTCGGCCTCGTCGTACTCGCCGTCCTTCGCCGTGAGCATCAGGATCCCCGACTCGTTGCCGGCCGCGCGCAGCTTCGCGCACACCCGGTAGCCGTTCAGGCCGGGCAGCATGATGTCGAGCACGATCAGGTCGTAGTCGTGCTCCGTGGCCATCCACAGCCCCTGGGACCCGTCGTGGGCCACATCGACCGAGAACCCCTCCGACTGCAGCCCACGCTGCAGGGCCACGGCGAGCCGCCGTTCGTCCTCCACCACCAGTACGCGCATGCCGGACAGGATCTCAGTACCGTCCCGCCGTCGGCTGAAGAGGTCTTCAGGTGGCTTCAGCGGGGCTTCAGGTTCCGCTCAGCATGCTCTGGAACGAGCCGCGCACCACGCCCGGTTGTTCTGAGGAGTTCCCTTATGTCTGATTCTGTCCCGCCGCCCGAGCAGGCCGAGACCACCACCACCACCACCGTCGCTGCTGCCGCCATTGAGGCTGCCCCCGAGGGCGGACCCCGCAAGTCCGCCGCCCTGGGCCGCCTCGTGCCCCGTGGCCGGAGCGCCCGCTGGGTGGCGGCGGGCGCGGCGGCCGTGGTGGTCGTCGGCGTGGTGACCGCGGTGGCCGTGGCCGAGCACCACGACCACCACGGTCGCGTCGAGCGGGGCCCGCGCATCACCTGGGCCGGACCCGGCCCCGAGGGCGGCTTCCGACGCGGCCCGCAGGACGCCGAACCGGGCCACGAGGACGGCCGGGGCGTGCCCGGCCGTCCGGCGGGACCCGACGCGCCCGGGCAGCCGGGCCGCCACGCGGGCGGCAAGGAAGCCCCGGCGCCCGCACCCATCCCCTCCCTGGCCATCGGCGAGGCGGCCGAGAAGGCCGCCGCGGCGGTGCCGGGCGGAAAGGTGGCGGGGCTGCGCGCGGTCGCCCAGGACGGCGGCGGCAGCGCCTGGCTGGCCGTGGTCATCGGCTCCGACGGGGTCCGCCACACGGTCACCGTCTCCGGCACCGACGGCTCGATCACCAGCAACACCACCAGCAACACCACCAGCAACACCACCAGGGACCGCTGAGCCGACGGGGCCCGCGTACTACGGGGCCGTACCGGGGGTCGGCGGGGTCCGCCAGGTCGGTGGAGTCGGCCGAGCGGAACCCTGGAGGGCGAGCGCGGTGAGTACCACCAGCGAGTCCGTCCACCCCAAGGGCGCCACGGCGGAGGGCAGCCCGGCCCCGTTCACGGTTTCGGGCAGCTCGCCCAGCCCGTTCCGTTTGGACAGCACCCAGTCGAGCACCCTGCTCGCCCTCGCCTGCTCACCCGTACCGGCCCAGGCGAGGGCGAAGAAGGAGGTGCTGGCCGTCCAGGCGTACGTACCCCAGCTGAAGGAGGGGTCGTTGCCGGGCGACACCCCGCCGCCCGGCAGCAGCAGCGCCCGGTAGGTGGAGTCCAGCGCCTCGCCGAGGCCGGCCGGGGCGGAGTTGAACGGGGGCGCCATGAAGGCCACCGCGCTGTCCCGGCCGTGCTCGCCGTCGACGGTCCGCGGGTAGCCCAGCGGCGCGAAGGACGCGGCGATCCCGGCGGACAGCCGCCGGGCCGCGTCACCCCAGCGCTCCGCGTCCGCGCCCATGCCCGACCGGGCGGCCAGGTCGGCCGCGGAGTTGAGCCCGGCCAGCAGCGGAGCGGCGGTACCGATGTTGGTGGTCGCCGTGTCCAGCTCCCAGTAGTCCGGGGACGCCGGAGGCAGCCCGTCCGGCCCCAGCGACCGCGCGGCGAAGTCGGCAGCCTCGCGCACCATCGGGTACAGCGCGCGCAGCCGGTCGTCGCGCCCGTCGGGCGGCGCCGCCAGATACCACTGCCAAGTCGCCCACGGAACCCAGCCGTTGCCGTCCAGCTGCCACTTCCGCGCGTCCGGCGGACCGCTGCCGTCCAGCAGGGTACGGGCCTCCCAGGTCCCGTCGGCCCGCTGGGTGTGGGCGTCGTGGCGCAGGATTCGGTACGCCTCCTCGTCGTGCCCGCTGGCGGCGAACGCGACCGCGGCGAAGGCCCCGTCGCGGGGCCACGAGTACTCCCACGGCGGCGCCCACGCCGCGGCGAACGCCCCGTTGGGCTTCAGCAGCGCCCGCATCGACAGCAGGGCGCGCTCCGACGCCGTCCGTTGCGCGGCCGTGGCGCCCGGTACCAGGCCCGCCGCCAGCCACGCGCGGCTCTCCTCGACCTGCGCCAGGGCGCCCGGGTCGTCCGCCGGGACCACCGTCGATGCCGAGGCCCCCGCGGGCAGGTACCGCCACCGGCCGGAGGGCAGCCGCAGCACGTTGCTCCCGTCGACGTAGGAGGCGCCCACGGCGAAGGAGGGCAGGACAGCCTCGGTGACGACCCCGTTGGCCAACAGGCCCGAGGTGCGGGCGGCGAGCGCGGAGGCGGGTACGTAGCAGGGCTCGGTCTCCCCGCAGCGCTCGCTGTCGGCCGGATCGACGTGGAAGGCGGGCCGGGAGGCGGCGGCGTGCCAGCCGCCCCAGTACGCCTGGTCGTAGTTCCAGCCGGTGAGCGAGCCGGGCACGGACCGGACGGTGCCGTACCAGGCGATCGGCCCGCTCTCCGCGGTGCGCGCCTGGAGGAACAGGTAGTACGTGGCGCCGGCGGTGACGGCGGCGTCGAGCGGGAACTCGACCCAGCCGGCTCCGGCGCCGCCGAGCGCCGCGAGGTCCAGGGTCGCGGAGGCGACCGCCGACCCCGGGTCCGTGCGGTCCCGGCGCACCTCGGCGGTCACGGTGCCCGTCGCCGCCCCGCTGCCCAGCCAGACGCTCACCCGGGAGATCCGGGTGCCGTCCACGGTGAACTCCTGCGCCGCCGCGTTGTTCGTGGCCTTCACGCTGAACAGGGCGGTCTCGTGGCGGGCCTGGCCGTCGTACGGAAGGTCGGCCGCGGCAGCCGTATGCCCGGCCGTGTCCGGGAGCGCGGCAGGGACCCCGGCCAGGGCCAGGGAGAGTACGGCGGGCAGCAGGGTCCTCGCGAACGTCATCGGGACACACCCTTCCTGGTCGACCGGCGCGCGGGGCGGAGGGGCCGGGGCACCGGGGGCTGGACCCACCATGCGGGCAGCGGGCATCGAGGGGAGGGCAGTCGGGAGGTGTCTCACCGGATGGGGCGGCGACAACATCCGATCGTGTGACGGGGACGGCACGGGAAGGCACGGCGAGGGCACGGGAACGGCACGGGGAGGGCACGGGGAGGGCACGGGGAGGGCCGTGCGGCGCACGCAGGCGGAGGCGGCGCTCGCCGGGCACGCGAGGGCGCGCGCGGGCGAACCGGGGCGCGCGGAGTGGCGGATGCGCTTCCTTCGGAGGAATTCCGGGGACCGGCTTGCACGATCGGGCTCGTTTTCCGATGGGGTGGTGAATGGGAGCGCACAGTGCTCCACGGCTGCCGGTCCGGGGGCAGGCAGGCCGGATACGCATGACCCACTTGGAAGGTTCCGCGCCGACGTGAATGTTGCCGAAACGGCCGCCCTCGCGCTGTTAGTCACCACTGCCCGTTGTCTTGTCATCGATGTGTTCAGGGCGCCCATGCGCCTGCCGGGCGCAGGAGTACGGACCGGCACCGGCGGACCAACTGTCGGCCTCGGCCGTGCCGCTCTCCGCGCCCGCCGCCATGAGGTCCCCGCCGCCCCGGTGTGCGGCGAAGAACAGCTGTGGGGGAGCGTATGAGTGAAGGCGAATTCGATCCGTCGGGGGACCAGGCGGTCTCCAGCGAACTGGCCGGTGTACTGCCGGTGGACTTCACCGCTTTCCACTCCCAGCAGCACCGCGCCTATCTGCGCTACGCCCACCTGCAGCTGGGAAATCCCAAGGACGCCGAGGAAGTCGTCGACGACGTGTTCACCTTCCTGCTGAAGGTGTGGCGCCAGGCCCTGAAGGAGGCGAGTCTGCACGGCTTCGCGTGGGCCGTGCTGCGTGAGCACGTGGAGCGGCGGCTGGCGGCGCTGTGCCGCCAGGTCGCCATGGTGGAGACGGCGTGGTTCGCCGCGCTGCGCCGCTCCTCCAGAGAGCGGCTGGAACTGCTGGAGTCGAAGCTCGGCCTGTACGCGGCGATCGCGGGGCTGTCCGAGCGGCAGTACGACGTGGTGCTGCTGGCGTTCCTGCTCGGCAACGACTCCGACACGGTCGCCCGGATGATGGGGATCACCCCCGCGACGGTCCGCTCGCACATCCGCGGGGCACGCCGAACCCTGTCCCGCAAGCTCGGGGTGGACTGGATCCCCGGAGAGGAGAAGGATCAGTGAGCGACATGCCCCGCCACCGCGACATGCCGCTGTGCGAACTGGACGCGGCCCTGGAGGACGCGACAGTACTCGCGGAGGAGTACGCCGGATACGACGAGGGGGCGGCTCGCCGCCGCATCGCCTGCCGGATCGTCGCCGACCGCACCCGTTCGGCCACCGGCACGACCGGCCCCCCCGGTCCCGCCGTCCCGCCGGCGCGCGGGCCCGCCGACTCCGGCACCGCCGACGACCTCGTGCTGGACGCCGCCTGCCACGTGCGCGCCGCCCGTGCCCTGGACGACCTCGCCTGGTGCCTCGTGGAGAGCCGGGCCTTCGCCGAACTCGCCCTCGATGCCGACTCCTGGCCCCACGGAGTGGATTCCGCCCTGCTGTTCGGCTGCCTGCTGCACCTGGCCGACCGGATGGAGGGCGCGCAGTTCTGGTTCCAGTACGCGGCCGGGGCGGGTTCGCAGACCGCCGCCCGCTGCCTCCACCTCCTCCACCTCGCCCGCGCCGAGGTGGCCACGGCCCGCCACTGGAAGCACCAGGCGCGGGCCCTGCCCGCGGAGGAGCACCTGCCGCTCATGCCGCAGCCGCCCGCACACCTCGAAGAGGCCCTCGGCGCCTCGGTCATCTGGACCTCCCCGCCCATCACCACCCAGGACCTCACCACTCTCACCGACGGCCCCGGACGGGCCGGACGGTCCCCGTGCCGGCTCCCCGTACGACTGCGCCAGGCGCTCATGGCGCGAACGCACAAGGAGCACCCCGAGCTGGGGGAGGTCCATACCCCCGGCCCGCAGGTGGCGGTCGCCGTCGCCCAGCACGCCCGGCTCAACCCGTTGCACCTGACGGACCAGGCGAACGGGTGGGCGTTCGAAGCACTGAAACAGCCGCATCTGACCCACGCGGCCCGCAAGACCCCCGAAGGGCGTCCGGCGCCCGCCCCACTGGAATCCGTCCACCAGGCACTGCGGGTCCTGGAGGTCGTCAACCGCTACTCGGGCGGTGTGAACCTGACACAGATCGCCCGTGAAACCGCACTGCCCCAACTGGTCCTCGCCCGGGCCATGGAGCAGCTGCTCCGCGCGAACCTCGCCACACCGACAGGGGCGGACGCGTACGTGGCCGGCAACGCCCTCCAGCTGGCCGACTCGACCAGCGGAGAAGGCCGCGGGCACCTGCACGAGACCCTCGCCTGGGTGCGGGACGCCGTCGCCGCCGCCGTCTACGTCGCCCGCTACACGGACGGCGAGGTCTCCATCACCCAGTACGCCGACGGCCCGGCCACACCCGTGGTCGAGGAGTGGGTGGACTTCCGCGTCGCCGCCCACGCCTCCGCGGTGGGCAAGGCGCTGCTGACCCAACTCGACTACGACGACCGCAAGGACCACCTCGCGCGCCACCGGCTCACCCGCTTCACCCCCCACACCCTCACCGGCCAGCAGGGCCTCTTCCACCAGCTCGACAACCGCCCGCCGAACGCGCCGCTCCTCGACCTCCAGGAGTACGCGATCGGCACGGTGTGCGCGGCGGTGCCGATCACCGCGGGCCCGAACGCGGAATGCGTGGCCCTGTCCATCCCCGTCCCCGACCCCGGCCGGCTGAAGCAGGCCGCCCGGATCCTGCAGAGCGAAGCGGCCGCAGTCCTGCTCGCCCTGATCGTCGCCGGCAGCACCCCGTCCACGGCCCGCCGACCGGAGGACCCCATCCTTTCGCCCACCGCGTAGCCCGCCCACCGCATGGCCCGGTCACCCGTAGCCCGGTCACCACGCAGGACGGTTACACGCAGGACGGGTCCGCCTCACCCCGGGTGCGGCGTGCCCGTCCTGCGGGCGTCGTCAGAACCCGTCGTCCCCGGCGATGAGGCGGGGCAGTTCGCGCATGTCGTGGAAGACGACCGTGTCGGTGCCTTGGAGTCGGTCGGCCGCGGTCAGTCCCCCCGCGTAGCCGAAGGCGCGCATGCCGGCGGCGCGGGCGGCCTCGACTCCGGGACGGCTGTCCTCGATCACCGCGCAGGCCGCCGGGTCGACGCCCATCCGCTGCGCGGCGTACAGGAACAGGTCCGGGGCCGGCTTGCCGCGCCGGACCTCGGTGGCGCTGTAGATGCGCCCCGCGAAGTGCTCGTAGAGGCCGGTGCGGCCGAGGGTGTGGCGCATCTTCTCGTGCGAGCCGCTGGAGGCGACGCAGGTCGGCAGGGTGATCGCGTCGAGCGCCTCGGGCAGTCCCTCGACGGCCGACAACCCGGTGTCCACCGCCTCGCGGTGGCGTTCCTCGAAGCGCCGGTGCCAGATGTCGGCCGCCTCCTTGCCGACCCGCGCCACGATGTCCTCGCGGATGGAGGCGGTGGACCGCCCGATGAAGCGGTCCATGACCTCGCCCTCGGTGAGCGGCCAGCCCAGCTCGGCTCCCAGCGCGACCTGGATGGGCACTGCGATGCGTTCGCTGTCGACCAGCACCCCGTCGCAGTCGAATATCACGAGTTCAATCGGCTTGATCATTCCCGCAGCATAGAGGCCGGTCACAGCCCGTGGACATGCGGTGGCCCCTCCGTCATGGGGTCACGATGGGGAAGTCCGGGTCGGGGGAGTCGAGGTACGCGAAGAGTTCGGTGAGGACCGCGGGATCCCCGTCGACGGCCACGCCCTCGTGCCGCACGAGGTCCTCCGCGGTCACGGCGCCGAGCAGCAGTGCGCGCAGGAGCGGTTCGTCGAGCGCGACGACGGCGTGCGGGTGGCCGGCCGCGGGGTTGTCCCCCCGTACGCCGGTCAGTACGCCGTTGCCCAGGCGCAGCGTCAGCAGGTCCGGGCCGGGCAGCACGAACCGTACGACCGCGTTCGCGTCCCAGGCCCGGGGCCCGTCGATCCGCACGGCGAGGGAGTCCACCAACTGGTCCAGACTCAGGGCGGCGATGACGTCCGGGGACGCGGCGGTGGTCGGCGTCCCGACGTGCTCGCCGCGCAGTTCCTGGGCACCGGTGAGGTAGAAGTTCCGCCAGGTGCCATTCTCGGCCCCGTAGCCGAGCTGTTCCAGGGCGTCGGCCTGGAGCTCTCGCGCCTGCGCGTTGGACGGTTCGGCGAAGACGACGTGGTCGACCACCTGGGCCACCCAGCGGTAGTCGCCCTGCTCGAAGGAGGTGCGGGCGCGGCGCAGGACCTGATCGGCGCCGCCCATGAACTCGACGTAGCGGCGGGCGGATTCCTCCGGCGGGTGCTGCCACAGGAGGGCCGGATTCCCTTCGAACCAGCCCATGTACCGCTGGTAGACGGCCTTGACGTTGTGGCTGACCGATCCGTAGTAGCCGTGCGTGTGCCAGGCGGCCTCCAGCGCCGGCGGCATCCGCAGCGTCTCGGCGATCTCGGTCCCGGTGTACCCCTGGTTGAGCAGCCGCAGGGTCTGGTCGTGCAGGTAGGCGTACAGGTCGCGCTGCTCCGCCAGGTACGACACGGCCCGCTCGCGGCCCCAGGTGGGCCAGTGGTGGGAGGCGAAGACCACGTCGCACTTGTCGCCGAACAGGGCGATGGACTCGGTGAGGTACGCGGCCCAGGCGCGCGGGTCGCGCACGACGGCGCCGCGCAGCGTCAGGAGGTTGTGGAGGGTGTGCGTGGCGTTCTCCGCCACGCACAGTGCCCGGTGGTCGGGCAGCAGCAGGTTGAACTCCGCCGGCGCCTCGGTGCCCGGGGTGAGCTGGAAGACCATGCGCACGCCGTCGACGGTCTCCTCCTGGCCGGTACGGGTGATGTCGACGGTCGGCGGGATCAGCGTCACCCGGCCGGTGGAGGTGGTCTGGCCCAGGCCCGCGCCGACCTGGCCGCGCGGACCCTTGGGCAGGCCGGCCCCGTACATGTAGCCGGCGCGGCGGGCCATCGCGGTGCCGGCGTAGACGTTCTCGCTGACCGCGTGCTCGACGCAGCCCTGCGGCGCCAGCACCGGGACCCGGCCCGCGTCGACCTCGGCCTGGGAGGTGACCCCCTTGACGCCGCCGAAGTGGTCGGCGTGGCTGTGGGTGTAGAGGACGCCCGTCACCGGCCGGTCCCCTCGGTGGGCCCGGTACAGGGCCAGGGCCGCGGCCGCCGTCTCCTCGCTGATCAGCGGGTCGATCACGACGACCCCGCGGTCGCCCTCGACGAGCGTCATGTTCGACAGGTCCAGCCCGCGCACCTGGTACACGCCGTCCACGACGTGGAAGAGGCCCTGGAGGGCGCAGAGCCGGCTCTGGCGCCACAGGCTCGGATGGACGGTGTCGGGGCGGTCCCCGTTGAGGAAGGCGTAGCCGTCGCCGTCCCAGACGACGCTGCCGTCCTCGGCCCGGATCACGCAGGGCTCCAGGGCGGCGACGAACCCGCGGGTGGCGTCGTCGAAGTCGGCGCGGTTCGCGAAGGCTCCGCTGCCGGCCGCCTCGCGGTGAGCGCTGCCGATCGATGCGCAGGCGTCGTTTCCGGGGCCGTTCGTCATCGCGTGCGCCTCCTCGGGCGATCCCTGGCCGGCCCCGGCCGGACCGGGCCGTCTCCTGCGGATCCAGGGCCCGCGGCGGGCACCGCTGCTGCGCCCCAGCCTCACCCCGCCGCACCGGCGCCGCCCGGCCCACGCCGCCGAACGGGTGAACCGGGGTCGGGGTCGGATAGGTTCCGTTCCCTTGACCGCGAGGCTCCGGAGGCGCTACTTATCGGTAACTTGATGTCGCCCGGGAGGGCCGCCGGAAGGAGCTGGGCGCGTGGCAGACCACGACCTGAGCGGGTTCGAGAAGAGCACGTTCACCCATGACGGCGCCACCCGCCGGATCCTGCGCCGGGGCACGGGTCCCGCGGTGATCGTCATGGCCGAGATCCCGGGCATCACCCCCAAGGTGATCGAGTTCGCCGAGCGCGTCGCCGCGTCCGGCTGCACCGCCGTACTCCCCGTGCTCTTCGGTGAACCCGGCCGCGACCCGAACCCCGGCGCCGTCGGATGGCCGAGCGCCGGCCGCTACATGGCGTCGTCGATGTGGCGGGTCTGCGTCAGTCGCGAGTTCACGGTGCTGGCCACGGGGCGCAGTTCGCGCGTCGTACGGTGGCTGCGCGCCTTGGCCGCCGCCGAGCACGAGCGCTGCGGCGGGCCCGGGGTCGGCGCGGTCGGCATGTGCCTGACCGGCGGATTCGCCCTGGCCATGGCCACGGACGCGCGCCTGGTCGCCCCGGTGCTGTCCCAACCGTCGCTGCCGCTGGCCTGTACGCCCGGCCGCGCCGGGGGCATCGACATCAGCGCCGAGGATCTGGCGGTGGTCCGCGGACGCTGCGAGCGCGACGGGCTCCAGGTGCTCGGGCTGCGCTTCCGCGGCGACCGGCTCGTACCCGGCGACCGCTTCGCCTTCCTCCGGCGCGAACTCGGTGACGCGTTCGTGGCCGTGGAGCTGGACGACAGCGCCGCGAACCCGCAGGGCGCCCTCGCGCCGCACTCCGTCCTGACGGAACACCTCATCGACGCACCCGGGCAGCCCACACGGCAGGCGCTGGACACGGTCCTCGACCTGTTCCGCACCCGGCTGCTCGGGGAACGGTCCGCCCCGGCCGTGTGAGGGCGACGCCCGACGGCGGTTACGGTCCCGTCCCGGGCGCCGTCCTTGCTGCCGGTCGTCCTACCGGGTGGGGCCACTGACGACAGGTCACGCCCCGGGCGCGTTGCGTGGACCAATGGGTCACTCGGTGGCAATCTGGGCGATATCACCACAACTTCCATACCCGCGAACTCTCCGTACGCCGCGTGGCGCCTTCTGCTTCCCAGAACACTCCAGTGGTTTGTATATGTCGGTTACCGACGTATGGTGGGGTCTGAAGATCCTTCCCGGCGGCAGTCGCTGCTGCCCGCCGTCGGGGATTGCTGCGATGGAGACGGAGTGCTCATGGCCACCAGGAAGAACCTCACCGCGAACCGGGAATCCCTCGTCCACAAGGTCCGCTACGCCGCGAGCCGCCCCCACCGCATCGCCCCCTACCTCAAGCGGGCGGCCCGTGACCGGTGGCTGGCCTTCAAGCACCCCGACCACGTCAGCTACTACCGGGCCGTGATGGCATCGGACACCCGGCGCAACCCCGAGGCCGCGGTCGGCAGCCAGACCCACGAACGGTGGCTCGCCCTCGGGCAGATGCAGTTCGACTACCTGCTCGGGCACGGTATGAAGCCCGGGGCGCGCATGCTGGACATCGGCTGCGGCAACCTCCGCGCAGGCTGGCGCTTCATCGACTACCTCGACGAGGGCCACTACTACGGCATCGACATCTCGCCCGACATCCTCATCGCCGCCAAGCGGACCCTGACCGAGCACGGGCTCCAGGCCAAGGTCCCGCACCTGACGATCACGAAGAACCTGACGCTGGACTTCCTCCCGGACGGCTACTTCGACGTCGTCCACGCCCACAGCGTCTTCTCGCACTCACCGATCGACGTCATCGACGAGTGCTTCGCCCACGTGGGCCGCGTGCTCGCGCCCGGCGGCCACTTCGACTTCACCTTCGACCGCACCACCGGCACCGAACACCAGGTGCTGCGCGAGGACTTCTACTACCGCACCCAGACCCTCGTCGACCTCGCCGCCGCACGCGGGCTGTCCGCACGCTTCATGGACGACTGGGAGGAGCTCGGGCACGGCCAGTCCAAGATCCGCGTCACGGCCGCCGGGGCCGGAGTCGAGGTCTGACCTTCGTCCGGTCCCGGTTCAGGCGTGGCCGGCCGTGTCCGAGCGCCTGCGACACCACAGGCGCACGGCCGACGCCGTGGACGCGAGCAGGGCCAGGCACGGGAGCGCGGTGTCCTCGCCCACCACCCCCGCGAAGTGGCCCAGGACCAGGAACGGGGCCGCTGCCAGGGCGAACTGCCCGGCGGTGCGGATACCGGACAGGGCCGGGCGGCCCGCCAGCGCGAGGGCGGCGGCCACGGTCACCGCGCAGCGCCACATCGGCATCATGCCCAGCCCGCTCGCATCGATCAGCCCGAGGAGCACCACGGTCAGCGGGGCCCAGAGCATCAGCGCCACCAGTCCCGTGGTGGTCCTGATCCGGCCGGGCGGGCGCAGGTCCGCAGGGCAGAGCAGCGGGAGGGCGGCGATCACGAGCGGCGGCGCCAGGTAGGCCACGTGCTCAAGCGGCGTGTCCAGCGCGCCCGGCAGCACCGAGATGACGAGGCAGACGGCGGTCCCCGCGGCTGCGGCGAAGGCGGTCCGCGCGCCGACGGCGAAGCGTCCGCTCAGCGCCACCACGGTGCCGAGGAAGGTCAGGAGGCAGAAGCCGTGGATCGCGTACCCGAGCGGACTCTCGAAGGCGGGGCGACCGGTGACGTACGCGCGGTTGAGGGCCGAGGCGAGCAGGAAGGCGGCGTGCGCGCCCGTCGCGGCGAGCGCGAACGGCGCCGTGACCGCGAAGAGGCGGCCGCCGCGGTGCGCGGACCCGACACCCAGGCGAAGGCGCAGCGCGTGCGCCACGATGTCCCCGGCCTCCCACAGCCGGGTGACCGGGCCGGCGTCCTCGGTGGCCTCCCGGTAGGCCTCGGCTATCTCGTCGCCGAAGGCGCGGCGGAAACCGGCGGGGTACAGGCGCAGCAGGCGAGGGTTCACGCCGAGGCCGTCTCTCCGGATACGCCCAGGCGGCGCGCGGCCTCCCGCGCGGTGGCGGCGATCCGCTGCGCCTCGGCGGCCAGGCTCTGCCGGCCCTCGGCGGTGAGGCTGTAGGTGCGGCGCAGCCGGCTGTCCACGATCTGCTCCTCGTGGACCTCGATCAGCCCCTGGCCCAGTAGCCGCTCCAGGGCTCCGTACAGGGTGCCGGTGCGCATCTTGACCCGTCCGCCCGAGATCAGCTCCACCTCGCGGGCGATCGCGTACCCGTGGCGGGGCTCGTCCGCCAGCGCGGTCAGGAGGAGGAGGGTCGGTTCCTGCATCGCACGATCACTCATGCCTGCATGGTAGGTCACCCACCGGCATATGACGCCGGGCTCGGCGAGTCAGCCGGTGAAGGCCTTGACCACCGGCCCGAGAGCCGTGAGCCGGCGGGTGAGGTTGCCGCCGATGTTGCCCGCGCCGATGATGCCGATCTTCATGAGCTCTCCAGTGCATCCGGGTTCGGTGTCGTGCAGGCACCAACCCCCGCCCGGGCCACGGCATTCAGCCCCGCGGCCACCGTCCCCCGGCCGGCCGGACGGCCGGGGGACGGATGGACGGACGGATGGACGATGCGATCGGGCCGCCGTACGAGGCCGACAGGCCGGCCGCCGCGGGCCCGCGGGGGACGCATACAGTTCCCGCGTGAGGAGACACAGATGATCTGGCGCAGGGGACCGCGCGGCCCGCAGCCCGTGCCCGACCGGTGCGGCGACGGCCGCCACGCGATGCGGACCGCGCGCATGGTGCTGTACACCCCGCGCGATTTCCTGGACGTGGAGATCGGCGCCGCGGCGGGTGCCGACGCCGACGCGCAGCGCTGGTTCGGGTGGATCCCCGCCTCGCTCGTCACCCCCGAGACCGCCGCGCATCTCCTCGGCACCGACGACCGGAACCGCGCCGAGCGGCTGCGGGCCTTCCCCAAGGCCGTCCGGCGGGAGCTGATACAGCCCGCACTGCTCCCCGGCCCGGCCGGGGAGCAGAGGCTGCTCGCCGTCATCCCGGCCACGGGTCTCGTGGCCGGGATGAGTTCGCTCAACCCGGACGACGGCGGAGCCATCGGCTTCTGGCTCGCCCCGGCCTTCCGCGGCCAGGGTCTGGGTGCCGAACTCGTCGCGGCGACCGCCCGGTTCGGCCACCAGCACCTCGGCCTGGAGTCGGTGCGGGCCGGCACCGAGACCTCCAACCACCGGTGCCGGGGGGCGCTGAGCGCCGCGGGCTTCGTACCGGGCGCCGGTCCTGCCCTGCACACGCTTCCCGACGGGAGGGTCGTCGAGTCCGCCTGGTACCGCCACGACGCGGCCGATACCGCCCGCTGCGCCGCACGCGCGCAGGACGCGGTCACCCGGGTGTGAGGATGCGGTCGGTCACCCGGGGGTGAGCGCGGGAGCCCCGAGGGTCAGGAAACCGCGTACCACTGGCTGGCCCAGCCGGTGTTGATGGTGCTCGTGGACTGCTCGGCGAGGTTCACGCTGGGCGGCAGCGAGGTCTGACCGGTCAGCAGGGTGCTGTACCGGAGGTTCGGCGGCGTCAGACCGGCGTTGACCGAGATGCCGGCGCCCGTGGACTTCAGCGTGAGGCCGTTGGTGGCCCATGTGCCATTGAGCAGCAGCGCGATGAAATAGGTCCCGGGGGCGGCGGTGAACGGCTTGCCGAGGGCGAACGGCTTGGCGATCGCGTCGGTCATCAGCTGGGGCGAGATGTCCGGGGTCGTCGCGACGAGGGCGCCCTTGGCGTCGTACACGCCGAGGTAGCAGTTGGCGAGCTGGGCGTTCGGGTCGATGCCGGCCAGGCCCAGCCAGACGTTCGACCAGGTGATCTGCTCGCGCAGGACGATCCGTACCAGGGTGACGCGGCCGCCGACCCCCGCCGTCGACTGGGCGGTGACGTGCCCCGCGTCATTGGGGTCCCCGGTCCACGCCAACAGGTTCTGATCCTGCGGCCGGGGCCCCTCGAAGGCGGACCCGCCACCGTTCTGCGGGGGCGCGGGCACGGCAGCGGAAGCCGCGGAACTCGCCGCCGCGGGCCGGTCCTCTCCCGGCGCGCTGCAGCCGGCGAGGACGAGCAGCGCCGCGAGCGCGGTCACGAGACCGGTCGTGGCGGTGGTGGTGCGGGTGCGCATGGTCCCCCCATGAGGTGCGGATCTGTCGAGGCACATGATCACACGGCCGCCGGTGCGCGGCCGGCCGCCCACCCGGACGACCCGGCGGCCGGAGGTTCGGCGTCGAGCGCCGCCTGCGACGACCACCGCTCGATGGGGGAGGGGCGGTCGGCGGACTGTCGGTGGCCGCGGCCCGCAAGTGTGTTGATGGGGATGGCGAGTTGCACCGGCTGTGACGTGGGGAGAACCCTGCGCAAACGCACGTGCTGCCGGTTCGCCTGGCGTGTTTCGACCGAAAGGCGCGGTATCGGACGGGTCGTCCCTGCGCCGACCCTGCGGGCTTCCTTAAGGGAACCTGAAGAACCCCTCCCGCGCGCTGTTTTTACTGATCACCGCCCTAGGCTCGGTCGCACCACCCCCCTTCCCCTCTGTGAGGTGCTACAGGCATGAGCAGCCGAACTCCCGCAACGCCGTCCCGCGTCGAGGCGCGACGGAAGAAGACGGTCCGTACCCGCATCGTGCTGTCCCTCACCGCAGCCGCCGCGGCGGTGGCGGTCGGCGTGGCCGTGGCCGATTCCGACGGCGGTACGCAGGTGGACCAGCGGGCCGACGGTGCCACCGGGTCGAAGTCCGGGACGACGACCTCCGGGGGCACGGCCGGGACGGCGAGCCCCACCACTCCGGGCCCTGAGATCACCGCCGATGCCGCGGCCGCGACGGGCTCCCTGCCGCCCGAGTCCCCCGCCGCCACGGAGTCCGCCGCTCCCACGAAGAGCGAGGCGCAGGAGAGCACCCCGGCCAAGTCGGCCCCGGCGAGCAAGCCCGCGCGTACGTCCGGCGGGTCCACCGGCGGCGGTTCGGGCTCCTCGGGCGGTTCCGGCTCGTCCGGCGGGTCCACCGGGGGCGGTTCCGGCTCGTCCGGCGGTTCCGGCAGCGCCTCCGGCGACTCCGAGTCCGCGGTCCTCGCCCTGGTCAACAAGGAGCGGTCCGCGGCCGGCTGCGGTCCCGTGACCATGAACGCCAAGCTGAGCGCCGCGGCACGCGGGTACAGCGACACCATGGCCCGCAGCGGGGTCATGTCCCACACCGGACCCGACGGGTCCACCATGACCACCCGCGTGGAGGCCGCCGGATACGCGTGGTCGCGCCTGGGCGAGAACATAGCCCGCGGTCAGTCGGACGCCAACGCCGTCATGAAGGCGTGGATGAACAGCTCCGGCCACCGGGCCAACATCCTCAACTGCGACTTCCGGGAGATCGGCATAGGCGTCCACAAGGGCGACGGCGGTCCGTGGTGGACGCAGAACTTCGGGGCGTCGAGGTAGGAAGCCCCACCCGGTACCCCCCACCCGGTACTCCCCCCACCCGGTACCCGGTACGCGGTACCCCCTCCGGACCGGGCGCCGGCACCGGCGCCGGCCGCCGAGCCCTGCCGCGGCCGCACCCGTCCTCCTGACCCCTCCCCGGGTCAGGAGGACGTCCGTGTTTGTGCCCGTGTGCGCACCCCCGGCACTGTGGAGGCGCCACTGTGCGGGGGATGCGGTGACGCGGGGACAGGTCCGTCGGACACTATGGGGCCGTGCCTCGATTTCCGCGCTACCTGTTCATATGGCTGTCGTGCACGGCCACCAGCGTGACCGCCGTGCTCGCCACGGTCCAGTTCGTGGTCGGTTCCACCAGTCATACGCCCCCGGTGGCCCGGTCCGCCCCGATGGTCTTCGACTCCCCGCCGGCCTGGCTGGCGGTGCAGGACCCCTCGCCCGGCCCGCCGTCCCCGACGGCCTCCGCGTCCCCGAGCGCCTCGCCCACCGTGACCGGGTCCCCGACACCCCCGGCCTCCTCCTCCCCGCCCGCGAAGCCCTCGGGAGCCGCCCGCACCACCGCCCCCAAGCCCGGTGTCGACTGCGAGAACGGCGGGCCCGGTCTGCACACCGTCCCCTCGCAGGGCGGCAAGGCCACGGTGCGGTACGGGAGCCGCGGCGTGTGCCTGATCTCCGCGGTCCCCAGCCGCGGCTTCAAGGCCACCACGTCACAGACCGACGACGACACCCTGACGGTCACCTTCACCGGCGAGAACCACCGTTCGGTCATCACCGCGACGATCGAACCGATGGCGAAGGCCAGCGTGCGCGAGACCTCGTTCTGACAACCGGACCGCCGAGGCGTGCCCGCTTCGGCCGATCCGTACCGGTCCGCACCGGTCGGTAGTACTCGGTACCACCCGTTCCCCTTCAGGTGGTTTGCCTCCCTGCGCGCGTTCATCGCAGGGGTCCCGGCGAAGCGGAAGGTGAGCTGTTCCTTAGGGGAACCTCAAGATCGAGCTCAGGCGGTTCGCACGGCCCGGCGCGGTCCTATGCTCACCTCAGCCGAGCGGCCTTCGGCGCCCGGGCACTGAGCCCCGGCGAACCGCAGGACCGTCGGCTTCACCGAATCGGGGGGCCTCTCGCCCTTCCCGTAGTTCTCTCCGCGCCTTGGGGTGTCCTCGCCATGACTTCTCGCATACTCCGACCCGCCCGTGCCGGCCGCCACGCGCAGCCCCGCTCCGCGTCGTTCCTGAAGGCGCGACTGCCTCTCGTCACCGCGGCCGTGGTCGCCGCGGGCCTGTGCGCCGCCTGTGGGTCGTCCACCCAGAGCGTCGGCTCCGCCTCTCCCGCCTCCCCGGGGCAGTCCACGCAGGCCCTCGACGCGGCGGCGCCCTCGACCTCAGCGTCCACCGAGGCCTCCCCGAGCGCGTCGGCCTCGCCGTCGGCGTCCGCGAGCGCGGCGCCCAGCTCCTCGCCGACCCCCTCCAGGGCCCGTACCGGCTCGGCCGCCCCCAAGCCCGCCCGTACGTCGGCCGCGCCCGCCCGGATCCCCGGGCCCGGCTACGACAGTTCGGCCGACGGGCAGAAGCTGATCGACGCGGCACTGCGCGCGGCCAAGGCCGACGGCAGGATGGTGCTGCTCGACTTCGGGGCCAACTGGTGCGGCAACTGCAAGGCCGCCGACAAGGTGTTCGCCCAGCCGGGGACGGCGGCCGTCCTCGGAGCCTCGTACCACCTCGTCAAGATCGACATCGGCGGCAACAGCTCCGCCAACTCCGCGCTCCTGCGCAAGTACAGCCCGTCGGGCGGCAGCTACAAGATGCCGGTCCTGATCGTCGTCGACCCGTCCGGCAAGGTCCGCACCGACACCCACACCACGGGCAACCCCTCCCTGACCGCGGAGGGGATCAACGCCTTCCTGCGCAAGTGGGCGTCGTGAGAGCAGCGGGCCCGCGCCGGTCCGGGGTGCGTACCGCGGCCCTGGCCGCAACCGGCCTCGCCGCGGCGGTGGCCGGCTGCGTCTTCGCCGCCGTGGGCACGGTCGCCGCCGACGGCAGCCGGGCCGAGGCCGCGGCCGGCCCGGCGACCGCGATCCGGGCCGCGGACCGGGCCGCGGTCATCGACCCCGCCGCCCGGCCGGCCGCGCCCGAACTGTCCGGCGACGACCTGGACGGGAAGCCGCTCGCACTCGCCGGCTTCCGCGGGCAGGTGGTCGTCCTCAACGTGTGGGGGTCCTGGTGCGCCCCCTGCCGGGCGGAGGCCGACGACCTCGACCGCCTCGAGCGGGAGACCCGGGAGCACGGGGTCCGGTTCCTCGGGATCAACACCCGCGATCCGGACCGCGCCGCGGCGCGGTCCTTCGTCCGCGCCCACGGCCTCGGCTTCCCCAGCCTCCACGATCCCACCGGCGCGCTCCTCCTCCGCTTCCCGCCCGCACTGCTCAACCCGCAGGCCATCCCCTCGACCCTCGTGATCGACCGCCGCGGCCGCATCGCCGTCAGCATCGGCGGCGCGGTCACCGAGGACGAACTGAGGCCCTTGCTCACCCGCGTGAGGGAGGAGGCGCCGTGACGACGGGCGCGGCGCTCGCCGTCGCGGACACCCCGGCCCTCCTGCACGGGGCGCTGGCCGTCGCCGCTCCGGTGGCGTTCCTCGCGGGACTCGTCTCCTTCCTGTCGCCGTGCGTCCTGCCGCTCGTACCGGGCTACCTCAGCTACGTGACCAGCCTGTCGGTCTCCGACCTCGCGCAGGCCGACGGCGGGCGCCGCAGCCGGATGGCGGTCGGCGCGCTGCTGTTCGTCCTCGGCTTCACGGCGGTCCTCGTCTCCGGGGGCGCCCTGTTCGGGTACTTCGGCCGGTCCCTGCTGGCCCACCAGGACGTGATCACCCGGGTGCTCGGTGTCTTCACCACGCTGATGGGGCTCTCCTTCATGGGGTTCCTGCCGGGATTCACACAACGGGAGTTCCGCAGCCACCACCGCCCCGCGCTCGGACTGGCCGGAGCCCCCCTGCTGGGCGCGGTGTTCGCGGTCGGCTGGACGCCGTGCATCGGTCCGACGCTGGCCGCCGTACAGGCGCTGGCCTGGAGCGAGGCCAGCGCGGCCCGCGGGGCCCTGCTGATGGCCGCGTACTGTCTCGGCCTGGGCCTGCCGTTCGTGCTGGCTGCGCTGGCCTTCCGACGGGCCCTGGGCGCCTTCGGCCTGGTCAAGCGCCACTACCCGTGGGTCCTGCGGATCGGCGGCGGCATGCTCGTGCTCGTCGGCGTGCTGCTGGCCACCGGCGTGTGGAACGACCTGGTGTACCGGCTGCAGTTGTGGAGCGCGGACTTCACCACCGCCGTATGAGCGGGCCCGGGCCCGGGCCCGGAGTCCGAGAAATTGCTCGATCCCCTTCCTGATTCCTGACACAAGAGGCACAGACACGCACATGAACGATTCCCCGCGTATGACGCGTTCCCGGAAGGCACGGACGGTCCGGACGGCAGTCGCTCTCCTCTGCCTGGCCGCCCTCACCGCCTGCGGAGGGCAGTCCGCCAAGGGTTCCGCCGCCGCGCCGCCGCCCACGAGCGAGTTCAGCGAGAACGGGGTCACCGTCACGCTCTCCGTGTCCGACTGGCACGCCCCGAACGGCACGCTGACCGCGGTCTTCACCCCCGAGGGGAAGGGCTTCCACCTCTACAGCACCGAACTGCCGCTCACCGGCATAGAAGGCGTGGGCCGACCGACCGCGGTGGCCGTCACCGGCGCCCTCAAGTCCGGCGGGAAGCTGACCGCGGCCGCCGACGTACGCACCATCAGCGTGCCCGGGGTCGACGCCCCGGTCCCCGTCTACCCCGACGGCCCCGTCACCACCACCCTGCCCATCCGCGCCGAACGCAACGGGGACGCGACCGTCCTGCTCGGGTACGCGAGCTGCAGCACGCAGGAGGGCTGCACCATCCCGGTCGCCGACCGCCCCGTACACCTGCGGATCAGCGACGACGGTCCGACGTTCACCGCCCGCTAGAAGGGCGTCCGGACCGAAGCCCTAAGGTGTGCCCATGCCAAGCGTCCTCGTCGTGGAAGACGACCCCAGCATCCGCCAGTCACTGATCGAGGTCCTGGCGGAGCACGGGTATGCCGTCCGCAGCGTGGGCGACGGCTTCGGCGCCCTGCGCGAGGTCACCCAGACACCCGTCGACGCCGTGGTCCTCGACCTTGGACTGCCCGATCTGGACGGGGGAGACGCACTGCGCATGATCCGGGGCATATCCTCCGTTCCCGTACTCGTGGCCACCGCCCGCGACGACGAGGCCGAAATCATCAAGCTCCTCAACGCGGGCGCCGATGACTACCTGGTCAAACCGTTCTCCGGGGGACAGCTCATCGCACGTCTGTCCGCCGTCCTGCGGCGCACCAGCCATAGGCCGTCACCCGCCGGCGCCGCCCACGGCGCCCAGGGGGCGCGGCCGGCGCCGAGCGCCGAACCGCTGCGCGCCACCACCGTCGGCGAGCTCGCGGTGGATCCCGGCGCGCGCACCGCGTACCTGGCCGGCCGGGAGCTCCACCTCACCCGGCGGGAGTTCGACCTCCTGGCCTTCCTCGCCCACCACACCGGCCAGGTCGTCTCCAAACGCCGCCTGCTGACCGAGGTCTGGCGCGAGCCGTACGTGGACGACCAGACCGTCGACGTGCACCTCTCGTCGCTGCGCCGCAAGCTCGGCGAACGCGCGGCAGCCCCGCGCTACCTGCTGACCGTGCGCGGCGTCGGCATCAAGCTGGTGGCTCCCCGGTGAGACGCTCCCTGGCCGGAGTGGCGCTCGCCGTGACCTCCATGGTCGCCCTCTCCTTCCTCATACCGCTGGGCGCACTGGTGATGTCGCTGGTCAAGGAGCAGAGCGTCACCGCGGCCGAGCAGCGCGCCGCAGCCCTGGCCCCGGTCCTCACGCTCACCACGGATCCCTCCGCGCTACGGGAATCCGCCGCCGGCCTGGACGCCTCCGAGCACCTGGTCGTCCATCTGCCGGACGCCCAGACCCTCGGCGACACCCAGGCCCCCGCGAAACTCCTCGAACGGGCCCAGCAGGGACGCGAGTCCATCTCCCAGAAGACCCCCGGCGGATGGATCTGCCTGCAACCGGTGGTGCTCCCCGGCGACCGGGTCGCCGTCATCGAGAACTTCGTCCCCGACGAGGAACTGACCCGCGGGGTCAGGGCTTCCTGGGCGGTCATGCTGCTGCTCGCGGTCGGCCTCGTCGGCGGCTCCGTACTGGTCGCCGACCGGCTCGGCGCGAAGGTCGTCGATTCCTCCAAGAAGCTCGCGCAGGCATCGCACACCCTGGGGCAGGGCAATCTGGACACCCGGGTGGAACCCATGGGCCCCAAGGAACTGCGCGACGCCGGCGTCGCCTTCAACGCCATGGCCCACCGGATGACGGAACTCCTCGCCATCGAGCGCGAACTGGTCGCCGACCTGTCCCACCGGCTGCGCACCCCGCTGACCGCCCTGCACCTGGCATCGGAGCGGATGGCCGGGACGCCGGAGTCGGCCAGGGTCGAGGCGGCGGTGCACGCACTGGAGTCGGAACTCCAGGCCATCATCGCGGCGGCCCGGACACCGCTCGCCGTGGGCCCCATGGGCCACGGCATGCGCAGTGCGGAAACGAGTGTGCCCCGGAAGGCGACCGGGGCGGAGTCGTCCGAGGGCTGCCGGTCCGAGGCCGCCGACGTCGTCCGGCGCCGGACCGCCTTCTGGGCGGTCCTGGCCGAGCAGCAGGACCGGCCCTGCGCCCTGGAGATCACTCAGGAGCCCACGGCCGTCAGCCTCAGCGACGACGACATCGCCGCGGTGGTGGACGCGCTCATCGGCAATGTCTTCAGCCACACCCCGCCCGGCACCGCGTTCGGGGTCCGCGTCGTGCGTACCGCGCAGGCCGTGGAGCTGATCGTGGAGGACTCCGGGCCGGGCATTCCGGAACCGGACCGGGCGCTGTCCCGCGGGAGCAGCACCGGTTCCTCGGGTCTCGGCCTCGACATCGCCCGCAGGGCGGCGGCCGTCACCGGCGGCTCGATGCGCATCGCACACGGGCCGCGCGGCGGCGCGCACATCACCGTGGTGTTCGCGCTGGCGCCGTCCCAGCTGTCCGGGCGCGGGCCGCGCGGTTCGCGGCGGCGGAGCGGATGGTGGCCGCCGCGCAAGCGGTGAACCCCGCGAGGGCGGCGGCCGCCGGTGCTCCGGCCGCCGGTGCCACCGCCGGCGGTGCGGTCAGCCGGAGGTGGGACGCAGGACCAGCGTGACGAAGCCGAAGCTGTCCCGGTAGGAGTGCAGCCACTCGGTACGCCGGGCGGTGGCCGTCGCGAGCGCCTCGGCGCCGTCCGGATCGCCGGGGCGGTCCAGCGCCCACGAGGCGAGAGAGCCCCAGCAGGCCCACTCGTAGTCGTCCAGCTCGCGGCGGGTGCTGACATGCGCGAGGACGGGGGTCCAGCCGTCGGCGACCACGCGGTCCACGGTGGTCGCGAGGTCGTCGAGCTCGCCGAACAGCTCGAACGCCTCGGGGGAGGGCGTGCGGTCCCAGAACCCCTCACCGATCAGCACGCGGCCACCGGGAGCCAGGTGCTTGCGGGCCGCCGCCAGGGTCGGCAGCAGCCCGCCGAAGGCGTGGGTGGCCCCGACGCTCAGCACCAGGTCGAAGGCCTGCGCGGGGACGAAGTCCGCGGCCTCCGCGTGGTGCAGGACCAGGCGCTCCTGGACGCCGAGCCGGCCCGCCGACCGGCGGGCCTGCTCCAGGGCCTGCTCGGAGACGTCGACACCCTCGGCGTACAGGCCCGGCTGCGCGACCAGGGCGCGCAGCAGCCACTCCGCGGTGCCGCAGCCGAGGTCGAGCACCCGCTCGTCGCCGCGCGGGGCGCCGCGCTCGAGCAGCCGGCGTACCGAGTCGTCGTCGAGCGGGGCCTTGATGGGGTGGTCGGCATGGGCGATCCCTGAGATCTGTTCGCGGTTCATCGGGGGCAGCGTTTCAACACCGGAGGCCGCGCGCACCCCATTTCCGGCCGACTACCAACATGCCCCGGCGCTGCGCCGGCCCGGCGACCAGAACTTGTCCGGCCGATCACGGTCGGCCGGCGACGTCGACTGCCTCCGTTCGGCTACCGAGGTCGTTGGACGGCGCGAAAAGTGCCTGGACGGTTTCGGCGGCCAGGTTGCGGAGCCAGCTGTGGGCGCGGTCGTCGTCGTAGCGCCGGTGCCACAGCAGGTACAACGAGATGTCGGGCAACGAGAGCGGCAGCGGGAGTGTGACCAGGCCGATTTGGCTCCGGGCCGCGCGGGTGACCACGTCGGGGAGGGTGACGACCAGGTCCGTGTCGAGGGCGAGCTGAAGTGCGAAGGCGGCGGTGGGCCCGGAGGCGACGACGCGTCGTTCGTGCCCGTGTGCGGTCAGGGCTTCATCGATCGGATCGTGCAGGTTTCCGCGCCGCGAGACGGTGAGGTGTTCGGCGGCTGCGTAGCGCTCGAGGCTCAGCGGGCCTTCGGTGAGCGGGTGGCCCGGTCGGACGGCGACGACCAGCCGGTCCCTGCCGACGAGGCGGTGACGGATGTCGGGGAGCGTCGGGGCACTGGAGCTGGATTCGAGGTCGACCTCTCCCCGGCGCAGCTCGGAGTCGTCCGACCCGGCTTCGGCGGACAGGCGCAGCCGGACGCCGGGTGCCTGGTGGTGGACGGCGGAGATCAGGGCGGCGCCGGAGGCTGCGGCCAGAGCGTCGTGCCAGCGCACGGTGAACACCCGGTCGAGAGCCGCAAGGTCGAGTTCCCGCTGCGCGGAAAGAAGTTGGTGAGCCTGCTGCACGAGGCCGTGGACCTCGGCGCGTATGGCCAGGGCGCGGGGTGTGGGGGTCATGCCGCGGCCGGTGCGGACCAGGATCTGGTCACCGGTGGCCTTGCGGATCCGGCCCAGGGAGCGGCTCATCGCCGGTGCGGTGACGTGGAGTCGTGCTGCCGCGCCTGCGACGCTCCCCTCTTCCAGCAGGGCGTCCAGGGCGGTGAGCAGGTTCAGATCCAGTTGCATGACAGTAACTCTACAAGTGACAAGCATGCACTTGTTGTTAATGGTCGGGCGGCCTACCTTCGAAGTGCGGGGGCGAGACAACCGCTCGCCCCGCTTCTACCGACCCCCACCTCAGGGAGCCCGCCATGAGCACAGTCATGCCGTTCGACGCCGACGCGATCCTCCTGTCCGACGTGACCGCCGCAGTGAAGGCCGCGGGCGTCACCTTGCGCGACCGCTACACCTCCCACGCCCGGGGCGTGAGTCTGGACGAGGTCGTCGGCGAGATCCACGCCAACGACGACGCGGTGCTGGACGTGCTGCGGGAGCCCCTGTTGCAGGCCCGGCCGGGTGCGCAGTGGGCCGAGGACGAGCTGGCCGGCGGCGCGCTCCCGCCCGGCGAGTGGTGGGTCGTCGACCCCGCCGAGGGCAACATCAACCACGTCCACGGCATGGATGACTGGGCCGTCACCGCCACCCTGGTCAGCGACAACCTGCCGGTCCTCACCGTCGTCCACCTGCCGCTGACCGGCGACACCTACACCGCGGTCGTCGGCGGCGGTGCCCGCCTCAACGACCGCCCCCTGAAGGTGTCCGCCAAGACCGACCTGGGCGCCGCGCTCATCGGCACCGGTCAGGCCAAGCCCGGTGAGGACGAGCGCACCTTCCGGCGGATCGGTGACTCCGTCACCGCCATGCTCGTAGGCGGCCTGGTCGTGCGCGTGTCCGTTCCCGCCACGATGCAGCTCATCCACGTCGCCGCCGGACGCATGGACGCCTTCTGGCAGTTCTCCGACGTCCGCTCCGGCCTGGTCGCCGGGGCCCTGCTGGTCTCCGAGGCCGGAGGCACCGTCACCGACCTGGCGGGCGAACCCTGGAACACGGGCAGCCGCGACTTCCTGGCCGCCGCCCCCGGCATCCACACCGGCGCCCTCAAGGTCCTCGCGCCGATCGTCTGACCGGACGGTTCCCGCCCTTCCCCACCCATACCCGCAAGGAGCATCACCGCATGTCCAACATCGGCATCCTGGGCGCCGGCCGCGTCGGAACCAACCTCGCCAGCGCCCTCTCCGCAGCCGGACACCACGTCACCCTCGGTGGCCGGCACCCGGAAGACACCGGCGCCCGCACCCCCGGGCTCGCCCCGCAGATCACCTTCGCCGACCAGCGCACCACCGCCCGCACCACGGACATCGTGATCAACGCGACGCCCGGTGACAGCTCCCTCGACCGCCTCACCGGCCTGCGCGCCGAACTCGCCGGCAAGATCCTCATCGACGTCTCCAACGCCACCCGCGACAGCGCCGACGGCCTGCCGGGCGACCTGTGCTACCCCGGCAGCAGCCTCGCCGAAAGGCTCCAGGCCGCACTTCCCGACACCCACGTGGTCAAGACCCTGAACACGATGCTGTTCATGGTCATGACCGCCCCCCAGACCCTGGCCACCCCACCAACCGTCTACGTATCGGGCGACGACGAGAACGCGAAGAAGACCGTCACCGGCCTGCTCGGCGACCTGGGCTGGCAGCCCGAACGCATCGAGGACCTCGGCGACATCACCACAGCGCGCGCCACCGAGGCCATGATCCTTGTCGTGCCCCACATCCTGCGCCGACACGGCTTCAAACCCTTCGCCGTCTCCCTCGCCCGCTGACCCCACTTCCCGGACCGAACGGAGGTGTGAGCGTCTGCTTCTTCCCCGCCAGTCGACGGCCGGGGAGGCTGCCAGGCGCGTCAGGATGCTCCGGCAGGCGGGCTGGAATTCCAGGTCGGCGTCGACTCCCCATCCCCAGGGGTGTCCGCCGCGGTGGGGCGGTGGGAGTGCGGCCTGGATCCGAGGAAGCGCTGGATGTACGGCCGAGCCCATGCGGTTGAGGCAGGCGGCACCATGGCGAGCGGTGGAGCCGTTGTCCTTCCAGGGCCTCAGCTGTGCCGGCACGAAAACGTGGGTCTCACCATTCCGCCCATGTCCCACAGGGCTGATGCGACGTGGCCTGTTCAGCATCTGCTGCACACGTGGTAGCTCACCAGGCTCGCCGAGCTGTACCAGTCCTCACTCGACTGGGACCACCCGGCGAGCCCCTCACGCTGGACTGGGCAACCCTTCATGACGGTATCCCCTGGCGGACCGGTCGTCCTGCAGTCTCCGCTCCTCAGCGCATGCTGGCAGGTGCGACGTGCTGCAAGTGGGCGATCAGGGAGCCTGGTAGAAGGGGATGGGTATGTCGTGAGCCTTCAACGCTTCCGTGTAGCGAGCCAGCAGCTCGTCAAGGTTGGCGAGGAGGATGGCCGCAGCCTCGCGGGCTTCCCCGACATCGCCCTGGTCGCATGCTTCTACGATCTCGGCGACGTCTGCGCGGATGATCGACAGGGAGTCTCCCTGGATCAGCACGCCGGGGAAATTGCGCGGGGGCAGACGGACGACCGCGTCGTTCCCCGGGTCCGTGAACAGCTCAACCTCCATACGTTCCATCCGGTCATCCAACCGCAGACCTGCCCTCTGCTCCAACGGTAGCCATCGCGGATGAGCGGATCAGAACCAATTGCGCCGCTCACTCACAGCTGGTTGTCCTGTGACAGCGCAGGCTGGGCGTTGTCACCGAAGGTTGATGGCCACTAGGTTCGTGCCACCGAAGGTTGGGCGACTGGAGTTCGGAGCGGTGCGTGTCCTCGTTCGATGAGTTGCGGGCCTTGCTGGGCGAGCCGGCCGACCGGCAGTCCAACCCGGATGACTGGACCGAGGTCGAGGAACACGTGGGTTCCGCTCTGCCCAGTGACTTCAAGGCATTTCTCGACGCCTACGGCACCGGGGTCATCTCCGGCGAGCTTGTTGTGTTCCACCCCCGTGGAAGGCGCCCGCTGCTGGAGCGCATGCGCAAGAACCACGGGGTCTTCGCCGAGCGCCGGGACAGGGCCCTCAGCCGCGACGACTCCGAACACATCCCGTACCCCTTCCACCCCGAGCCCGGTGGGCTGATTTCGTGGGGATACGACTACAGCGGCGACGAGCACCTCTTCCTGCCCTGCGACCCGGATCCGGACCGGTGGAAGATCGTCACGATGGCCCACGAAGAAGGGTGTCAGACCTTCGACGGCCCGTTCTCGGGCTTCGCCCTCGCGTTCGTGCGTCGGCTGCTCGACGTGGACCGGTACCACGGCATCGAACCCGAAGCCCTGGAGTTTTTGGAGCCGGAGGACCTCGAGGAACTGGTTGCCGCCGGAGAGATCGGCCCCGTCCAGCCGAGCTTCGAGCCGTGCTGAGGCACTCAGCCACGCCGCCCCGGCCATAGCCGACTTCGACCAGGACTTCCTCCAGGGCTCCTGCGGGGCCCGCCGTCGCCTCGGGCTGGGCTGGAACACCGCGTTCGAGAGCGTCGAACCGCGCGGTCGTTTCGCAGGACACGGGGCGGAGAGAGCCTCGCCGGCTGGTGCTTAGCGGCCACGACCGGCGCACACGTCGGATCCGGAGGGCGAGGCACTCGTCATCCCGACCGCGTGAGTGGCCGGCACCGTCGGTCGGGGCCGCGCCCGGGCGTTGTCGAGACGAAGCGTCACCCTCACCCTCCTCCGTGCGCCGATCAGCGCCTAAGGCAAGGTGGGGGATGATGAAATCTCTTGCCGCAGCGGGTCTTCAGGTAGTGGACGGGTGGGTCGAGCCCGTGGGACTCATACCGTCGTTCATCACCGGCCAGGCACCGAGCTGTCCACCTGAAGAAGGCCGCGTCGAATCGGTGCTGGATGTCATCGACCCTCTCCTGCACGAGAGGGCGAACGCCGATTGGTACCGACTGGCGGTCGAAGGGGGGCTCTTCTCTGAGGCCGACCGCAGATTCCTGCTTCCCCACAGTCCCGTGGAGGGCAGGCCCGGTGGGTGGCTCTGCGTCGAGTTGCAGGACGACTGGGACATCATGGGCAAGGGCGCGGCCGGGCCTCTCGGCAGCGCGCCGCTGCGCCCTGAGTTCCGCATGCTCTCGCTCGACGGGAACGTGCTGTGTTTTGCCACGACGTGGCAGCATTCGATCAGTACCTCGGTGCTGACCGCGCCGAATCGTTCGCGGGTCCTGCGCCGGTTCGCCGAATGGGTGGCCCAGGGGGCGATGGACAAGCCGAACGAGCCGCCGCTGAGCACGACGGTGCGCCGCTGGCTCGATACCTCTTGCGACTGACCGCCTCCGGAGCCGGGCGGCAGGGGTTGTCTCTCCGACCTGCTTTCCGAGCGAGGGGAGAGGAACAGCGTCGCGCACCATGAGTTCAACCGACGAGACGTGAGAGGCGAACGGCAGCCTGCCGGCGAGGTCGCCGTTGATCTCCTCCAGGCGCGATCGCCGCCCACGCGGCATCAGACAACTCGGATTCCCTCACGACCGGACCAACGATCCGATGAACGGAAAGTCGCTCGCTACGGCCTCCGCTCCCAGGCCTGCGTGAACATCTCGTGCAGGGGCGCCGTCGGCAGCACCCGGCCGAAGGGCGCGTGAATCGAGTTGCCCCACAGCGGGCGCACCAGGTGACTCGCCAGCTTCACAGTCTCCAGCGGCAGGTTCGGGGCCTTCAGCTCGGTCCACTCCCCGGGCAGGAACACGGTCCGGCCCGCCCGCGCCCGCTTGGCCTCGACGACCGCGCCGGTGGACAGGAGTTCCGCCCTGACCTCCTTGTGGCGCTTCGCGGACCAGCCGTTCCACCGGCGCACGTTGCGGTCGGTGGGGGCGGCCAGCGTCGCCACCTGGAGGTACAGCGCCGCCGCGTCCGGGCCCGCGCCGAGCTGCTCCGCCACCCGCGCGACCAGCTCCGGGCAGGACCGGCGCGGATCCGCCTCGTACGCACCGGGCGGCAGCGGTGTGGAGCGGGCCCGGAGCATCATCCGCTCCAGCCCGCCACCGGCCAGCAGCGGCGCCACCCGGTCCAACTCCTCCGCGAGGTCGGTGACCTCGCGGACCCGCCGCCACACCTCGGGGTCGGCGACCGCCGCGGGCCGCAGGAAAGAGGCGCCGCCCGGCGAGCACACCACCAGCGGTCCCCCGTCGTGCGCGGTCACGGGAACCGGTCCCTCCTCCTTGCGGTTGTCCATCGCCACCGGCAGCCGGCCGGGCCCGAACCGCTCAGCGATCCGCTCCGAGGTGTCCTGGACGCGCCCGCCGGGCAGCGCCAGCAGCAGCTCCGGCCGCGCCAGTTCGGCCCGCAGGCGCTCGTACACGTCCATCGCACCGGCCACCGCGGCATCGCCGACGGGCCGGTCCGTCCAGGCCCACACCAGCGCGCTCGCGATCCGCCGCACGTCCAGACCCACCGGCGTGCGGTACGGCAGCTCCGGCCCGGCCGGGGGCACGGCCCGCACCTCCACCCCCACGCCGTACCGGGTCGCGGCCAGCTCCCAGCCGGCCGCCTCCACGGTCGCGTCCGCCGCCGCCCCGTAGCCGCCCGCCAGCCGCCGGGCCCACACCTGCGAAAGCCCCAGCTCCGCCTCCAGGGCATCCGCCGCCTCGTCGTCCACGGCGGGCAGCGCCCCGAGCAGCTCCCGCCACAGCCCAGCCATCCGCTCCACGGCCGCGTCGACCCCGCCAGGCCGCCACAGCTCGGCCGGTTCCTCGGGCAGGGCGGCCGCCAGGACGGCCCGGCGTCCGGCGCCGCCGAGCCGCGCGCGCAGCGCCTCGTACGCCTCGGACGTCATCGCGCTCGCCCGGTACGGGGCCTTGCGCGCCAGGTCGCGGTCCTCGTCGCGGTGGGCGCGGCCGACCAGACCGGCGACCACCAGCCGTGCCACGGCCCTGCGCACACCGGTCAGTTCCGCGAACCGCGTGGCCGCCGACTCCGGCACCGGGACCGGCCCGTGCTCCGCGACCGCCGCCACCAGGGCCCGCAGCCGGGCGGCGTCGTCGCGCCGCACCCGGACCGGCCGTGCCTGCGCGACCGCCGCAGGCACCGGGTCGGAGTCCGGATCTCCGGTGGCGGGCGCCACGAACCAGGTGAGCGAGCCCCCACCGCGCACCGTGGCGGACGCCACGGCCGTCCCGCCCGCCCGCAGTCCGTCCAGGGCCCCGGAGTCGGACGTCCGGCCCACCCACCACCGGCTGCCCGCAACGGCGAACGGCTGGTCGGCCCAGGTGTCGAGCAGCGCGAGCAGCGCGGCCCGCTCCGCGTCCGGGGTCGGTGCCACCGCGGCCCGCCACGCCGCGGCGTCGATCGCACCGAGCAGCTGCGACCAGTCGCGCGGCGGAGCCGGCGGCGACAGCCGCCGCACCTCCTCCGCGATCGTCCCCGCCAGGCAGGCGCCGTCGGAGGCGAGCGCGCTCAGCGTCGCCGGCAGGGCCGCGTCCCGGACCCGGCGATGCGCCTCGCCCTCCTCGACCGGGAGCAGCCCGAACAGTGCGGGCAGCAGCTCGGTGTCCCGCGCGGAGCGGCGCAGCACGACGGGCGGGGCCTCGGCGAGCAGGGACACCCGCCGGTGCAGGGCCCGCCGTCGCTCCTCCACGCGGGCGGTCCGCCCGGCCACCGTCACGACCGCCTCCACCAGTACCGGGTCGGTGACCTCGGGCAACTCCCGGGCCACGGCGGCGCGCAGCGCCTGCTCACCGGTGAGGGCGGCCGCCAGCAGAGCCTGCGCCCGCTGCCGTCCCACGGTGCGCAGCGCCCGCGACCCGACCGCGTCGCGCGTGCGCAGCAGGTACCAGAAGGCCGGCGGCAGGGCCACGCCCTGCGACACGGTGACCCGCCGGGACGGCCGCACCCGCGGGTGCCGGGGCGACTGGTGCCCGTCCAGCTCCCACAGCAGGACCCCGTCGGCGGTGTACGCGCGCACGCCCGTACGGGTCCGAGCCTCGGCGAGGACCACGTCCTCCACCGCGCCCTCCGGTGCGGCCCACAGCCCCCACGGCTCCTGACCCGGCCGGTCGATATCGAACCGGGCCGTGCGCCCGTCCACGCTCTCCACCAGGTAGTGGTCGGGAGCGTGGTCACGGTGCCGGGTACGGAACAGCACGCGCGTTCCGACCAGCCCGTTCCGGCTGCCCAGCGGGGAGTCGGACAACCCGGCGGGCAACGGCGCCAGCTGGAGCGCCTCCGTGGCGAGGCTCATCCCCACCCCGGACGGCCGCGCCCCCGGATCGTCGCTCGCGGGGCGGCCGGGGAAGTCCGGCAGCGGCTCGGCTCCCCGCCGCTCCCCGGTGACCCGGTCCACCACCTCCCACGGCCGCTTCCCGAAGACGGCATTGGTCCAGATCCGTGATCCGTCGCCGAGCAGCAGCTCGTCGCCGTCGATGCCCTCGGTGCCGCCCGGACGCAGGACGCGCAGACCGCCGTGGCGGCCGCCCCCGTCGGCGGTCTCGAACTGGAAGCCGTACGCCCCGTCCAGGCTGCCGCCGAAGGGCACCAGCCCGCTCACCTGCGCGGGCTCGAACGGCTCCTCGGGCCGGTCGGCCCAGACGGCGGTGTCGCAGAAGTAGGGGCTCTTCTTGAGCGACCAGCTCACCAGGAAGGAGCCGCCCACGTAGTGCACGGCGAACATGGTCGCGCCCTCGGGAACCGTGAACCGGCAGGAGCCGCGCTCCCCGTCCGGGGCGACGGCGACCGCCCGGTCCCGCCCGAACACCGTCAGCACCGGCCAGGTGCAGGTCACCCCGGCCACGCCCGGCAGTGCGGGGTCCGGCGCGCCGTCCCGAGTCCCGTCCCGCGCTCCGTCCTGCTTCCCGTCGTGTGTCCCGTCCTTCGCATCGGCCGCCTCGGCTGCCGCGAATCCCGCGTACACCGCCTCCAGGGCGGGCCAGGCCAGTTCCTCCGGCAGTCCCGCCGCGAGCGAGCGGCGCAGCGTGCCCGCCGCGTCCGCTGCCGCCAGGGCGTCGGCGATCCCGCCGAGGGCCGTCACCGTCGGCCGGTCCAGCAGCGTCTCCAGTTCGACCACGGCCTCCTCGGCCCCGGCCGTGCCGCCTTCCGCGACCGTTTCGACGAGCTTGCCGACGCGCGCGGCCACCTCGCCGGCGATGCCCTCGTTGCCCGGCAGCAGTGTCACCGCGGACCCCGGGCGGCGCTCGCGCACGGTCCAGTGGTCGGGGAGGAGGCCGGCATGGACCGTCCCCTCCAGCCGGGGGCCGAACACCGGGTCCGCGGCCAGTGCGACGAGGTCCCGGCGGGAGCGCTCACCCCAAAAACGCATCCGGACCTCCGCGCCCGGGTCGACGACCGGGGCCCCGGCCGCCAGGCAGGCGTCCAGCACGTCCGCGTCGAAGCCGTGGTAGTGGTACCGGGTGGTGTGCACCGCGACCGGGGTGCCCACCGACCGCAGCCGCGGCCCCAACCGGCCGACCAGAGCGAGGAATTCCGCGGGCAGCGGTTGCCGTGCGACCCCGCCGCCGGACTGCAGGGCGTACTGGTACATGCGGACGAAGTGACCGACCCAGTGGGACAGTCCGCCCGTCGGCACCAGCCGCCCGGACTCCATCGCCCGCGCCGCGCCGCAGCCGATCAGCATGCGCAGCCAGGCCCCGCCGTCGGTGACCCCGGTGGGGAAGACCTCCACCAGCCCGGCCAGGACGGCGTCCGCCGGAGGATGGGCCGTGAGGACCGGCTCCGCGGCGGTCAGCAGCGCCTCCGGTACCGATTTCTCGCGGGCGACCGACAGGATCGCGCCCACCATCCGGGCGGCCTCCTCGTCCCCGTGCCCGGCCGCCTTGGCGGAGGCCCGCACCCGCCGCACCAGATCCGCCGGCAGGTTCGCCCGCGAGCCCGCCCACGCGGTCAGGAAGACCTCCAGGGCCGAGTGCGCCGCCGCCGGGTCCAGGGTGTCGGCGAGGAAGCGCTGATGGGCGCCGAACTCCTTGGCCGGCATGGCCCCGCCCGCCGCGAACAGCAGGGCGTTGGCCAGGCGGTAGCCGGGATCCACCGACAGCCCGTGCTCGGCCTCGGCCGCGCGCGCGGCCGCGTAGGCCCGCCCGCCGGGCCGGCTCCCGTGGCCTATCAGCCGGTGGCCGACCGTGTCCCAGAACCAGGGAAGGTGCGCCGGCAGCAGTCGCCGCGCCCGCACCGTCATCGTGTCGACGAACCGGCCCGGTTTGTCGCGGGACCGGCCGAGCTCGGTGCGCATGTCCTCGATCAGGCCCCGCGCGACGGAGGCCGCGCCCGGGTCATGGGCGGTGACCCAGTCGGCGTACGTCGTCGAGGTGTGCGGACCGGAAACGGGCAACAGGGCGTCGAGCGAGACGATCATGCTTTGCATCGTCGCACGGGCCACTGACACTCCGTGACGACGGCTCCTGGCGACCGCCATGAGGGCCGCCGTCGCGACCGGGGCCGGGGCCTCGCGGGCTTCCTCTAGAGTGCTTCCGTCCCGTACATGTGACTGTGACCCCGGCAGGGCGGCGCGTGCCGACCCGCGCACGGGCCCGAGCGAGGAGCAATCGTGACCGACCTGGCGTCCATATCCCTGCAGCAGGAGATCGCCCGGGATCTCCAGGTGAGCGCGTCGTTCGACGCACGGCAGGAGATCGAGCGCCGCGTGGCCTTCCTCGCCGACCGGCTGACCTCCACGGGCCTGCGGGTACTGGTCCTGGGCATCAGCGGCGGTGTGGACTCCACCACCGCCGGCCGGCTGTGCCAGCTCGCCGTCGAGCGGGTCCGGGCAGCCGGGCACGAGGCGGCGTTCTTCGCGATGCGACTGCCGTACGGGACCCAGGCCGACGAGAAGGACGCGCAGCTGGCGCTGGAGTTCATCCGGGCCGACCGGGTCCTGACCGTGGACGTGAAGACCGCGAGCGACGCCGCCCTGGAGGCCGCGCTGGCCGGCGGGACCGCCTTCCGCGACGCGCACCACCAGGACTTCGTGCACGGCAACATCAAGGCCCGGCAGCGCATGATCGCCCAGTACGCGGTGGCGGGCGCGCACGCGGGCCTGGTGGTCGGCACCGACCACGCCGCCGAGGCCGTCTCCGGTTTCTTCACCAAGTTCGGCGACGGCGCGGCGGACGTCGTACCGCTCACCGGTCTGACCAAGCGGCGGGTACGGGCCCTCGCGGACGAGCTGGGCGCGCCGTCGGAGCTGGTGCACAAGACCCCCACCGCGGACCTGGAGACCCTGGACCCGGGCAAGCCCGACGAGGACGCCCTCGGCGTTACCTACGACGACATCGACGACTTCCTGGAGGGCAAGCCCGTCGACGGGGCGGCTTTCGGGGCCATCGTCGGCCGCTACCGGCTCACCGAGCACAAGCGCCAGCTGCCGATCGCTCCCTGACCGCCTGACCGCCTGACCGCCTGAGCGCGTGGGGCCCTGAGTCCCTGAGTCCCTGAGCGCCGGTGCCGCGGGGTCCCTCGTACCTCCGGGATTGAGCCGAACGGCTCAATCCCGGAGTCTGGGCGGGCCCGCCCCGCACCCTCGCCCCTATCGTGGGAACGACCCCATGACCGGGCGGTGGCGCGCGAACAGGTGGACGTGGACGGAACCGGGATCGACTATCAGGCGGTGTTCCAAGCCCTGCCGGGCGCGGTCGCGCTGCTCACCCCTGATCTGGTGTACCTGGACGTCAACGCGTCGTTCCTGTCGGTGTCCGGCCGCACCCGGGAACAACTCGTCGGCCGCTACCTCTTCGACGCCTTCCCCGACAACCCCGCCGATCCGGCGGCCACCGGCATGCGCAACCTGCGCGCCTCCCTGGAACGGGTCAAGGCCACCGGGGAGCGCGACAGCATGGCCGTGCAGCGCTACGACGTCGAGTACCCCGACGGGTCCGGGATGTGGAACGAGCGCTACTGGAGCCCCGTCAACGTCCCCGTCCTCGCCCCCGACGGCACCCTGGCGCTCCTGCTGCACAGGGTGGAAGAGGTCACCGAAATCATCCGGGCGGGCGCCGGCGCCGCCAGCGGCCGTGAACACGCCCAGGTGCTTGAGGCCGAGATCTACACCCGCGGACGGGAGCTCCAGGAGGTCAACGAACGCCTGCGCCGGTCCCACGCCCACGAGCGCGACGTGGCCCTCCACCTCCAGGAGGCCCTGCTGCCGGCGCCGCGCCCGCTCGGCCACCACCAGGTCGCCGTGCGCTACCGGCCCGCCACCGAGGCCCTGAACGTGTGCGGCGACTGGTACGACCTCGTCGAACGGCCCGGCCGCACCGCCGTCGCCGTCGGCGACGTCGTCGGCCACGGACTCGCGGCGGCCGGAGTCATGGGCCAGTTGCGCAGCGCCCTGTCGGCCGCCTCCCACGTGGCCGAGGGCCCGGCCCAGGCCCTGGAGGTCCTCGGCCTGTACGCCCGCTCCATCGACGGCGCGGAGTCCACCACCGCCTTCTCCGTCTTCATCGACTGGACCGGCCGCACCCTCACCTACAGCAGCGCCGGCCACCCGCCGCCCGTCCTCTGCCACCCCGACGGCACGGTCTCCTTCCTCGACGGGGCCACCGACCCCCCGCTCGGCGCCCGGCCCGAGCACGCCCCCCGCCCCGAGGCCCAGGTCGGCTTCACCGCGGGTTCCGTCCTCGTCCTCTACACCGACGGGCTCATCGAACGCCGCCGCGAGGACATCGACGTCGGACTCGCCAGGCTCGCCAACTCCCTCGTACGCCATCGCGCCGCCGCCGCCGACGACATCGCCGACGCCCTGCTGGCCGAGCTCATGCCCGCGGCCGGTATCACCGACGACACCGCGCTGGTGGTCCTGTGCCTGTGAGGTCCGGCCGCCGCGGAATTCGAAGGCGTGCACGGGCCGCGGCCGCGTAGGCTCCCCGCATGCCGAGCCCAGAGATGCAGCGCGTCCATGCCTTCCTGTCCGACTTCGCCCGCCGCCAGGCCGCGCGCACCACAGCCCTTCCCGGAGGGTTCGCCGTGTACGACGACACGTACGCGCAGTCCCGGTCGAACAACCAGGTCGTCATCGACGCGGCCGTCGACCCCGAGGCGCTGCCGGCCCTCGCGGACGAGGCTCTCGGTCATCTGCCGCACCGGCTGGTCTCCGTCATCGACGACGAGACCGGCAGGGCGTGCGCGGAACCGCTGATCCGGGCCGGCTACACCCACTCCACCTATCTGGTCATGCTGCACACGGGACCCGTGCCGGACGGCGGCCCCGCACAGGAGGTGGACCTCGACGCGCTGCGCGTTCCGCTGACGCGGCGCTGGCGGGGCTTCCTCCCGGACGTCGACGACGAGGTAGTGCGCCAGCTCGTCGACCGGCGCGCGGCCCGCCGACGCGGGGCCGACATCGTGCAGTTCATCGGCGCCCGCACCGAGGCGGGCGAGGTCGCCTCGTGGGCCGACCTCTACGTGGACAAGGCTACGGGCACGGCCCAGATCGAGGACCTGATCACCGCGCAGGACCAGCTCGGCCACGGCTACGCGAACGCCGTCCTGGCCGCCGCCCTGCACCGCGCCGCCTCCCACGCCTGCGACGTCCGCTTCCTGACCGCGGACGCGCTCGACTGGCCGCGCCACTGGTACGAGCGCCGAGGCTTCTCGATCATCGGCCACACGCACGCCTTCGAACGCGCCTGACCGGATTCCGGCGCCCGGTGGCAGCTCGGCGCGGCTCGCGGTGGGCTGTTCCGGTGGTCCCGTACGCGGGATCGCGGGCGGTGTGCGAGGGATGCGGTGGCCCACCCGGGTGCGGGGACCATCCTGGGGGTGCCGTGCGGCCCGGCCGCTTCCACCGTCCTTCGATCCCGGCCCGCCGGGAAGCTACGGAGACCGATGTCCCCGACCGACGCCCCCGAAGCCACCGCAGCGGCCCTGGTGCGCCGCCCCCAGCTGTGGTTGGTTCCCACGATCCTTACGGGGCTCCTCGCCCTGCTGCTGTCGCTGCTCTACATGGGCGGCATCGTCAACCCCAACGCGGAACTGCGCGACCTGCCGATCGCCCTGGTCAACGAGGACACGGGCAAGCCGCCAGCGGGACAGCAGCAGAACCTGGGCACGCAGATCACGGCCGCCATCGCCTCCGACCCCGCCGGCGGCAAGGCCGACTGGCGCGAGCTGACCCTTGCCCAGGCCCAGGACCAGCTCGACTCCGGCAAGATCTACGGCGCGCTGGTGGTCCCCGCCGGCTTCACCGACGCCGTCACGGCGCTCCCCACGTCCGCGGCCACCGAACTGCCGACCATCACCGTCCTCACCAACCCCGGCAAGGGCAGCCTCGGCTCCTCACTGGCCGGCCAGATCACGACGCAGGCCGCCCACCGCGCGTCCCGGGCCGTCGGCGAACAGCTCACGGCGGCCGCCGGCGCCCAAGCGAGCCCCACCGCCAAGCTGCTGCTCGCCGACCCGGTCGAGGTCGTCACGCAGGTCGGCCACCCGATCGGCGCGCACAGCGGTCTCGGCCTGACGGCGTTCTACTACACCCTGCTGCTGGTCCTGGCCGGATTCATGGGCGGCAACGTCATCAGCAACGGCGTCGACACCGCCCTCGGATACGCCGACAACGAGATCGGCCCCTGGCACACCCGCCGACCGACGGTGCCCATCAACCGTACGCAGACGCTCATCCTGAAAATGGTGATGACCGCCGGCATCACGCTCGTCAGCGTCTCCCTGGTGATGCTGGCCTGCGTCGCCATCCTGGGCATGGACGCGACCCACCTGCCGCTCCTGTGGATCTACTCCTACTGCGCGGCCCTCGCCGTCGGGCTGGGGGTGCAGGCCATCAACGCCGCGTTCGGCGGGATCGGCCAACTCGTGTCGATGTTCGTGTTCATCGTGCTGGGTCTGCCGTCGTCGGGCGCGACGGTCCCGCTCCAGGCGGTACCCGGCTTCTACCGTTTCCTCTCGCACTTCGAACCGATGCGTCAGCTCAGCGACGGGGTACGGGCGATCCTCTACTTCGACGCCCGCGGCGACGCGGGGCTCACCCGCTCCTGGATCATGATCGCGGTCGGCACCGTACTGGCCCTGATCTTCGGCTTCGCCATGACCCTGTACTACGACCGCAAGGGCCACAAGCGACTCACGCCGCAACCCGCCTGACGGCCGCCGTGGGGGCGGGGTCCTCGGCGGGGACATACCTGCCGCGCCTCGGGGTACACGAGCCGGTGAGTACCCCAAGGAGGCGACATGTCAGCGTTGTTGACCCGAATCAAGCAGTTCGCGCGCGGCCCGCAGGGCCAGCGGGCCGTCGCATCGGTCCGGCGGGCCGCCGCCGACCCCCGCAGGCGCACCCAGGCCGGCCAGCTGCTGAACCGGCTGCGCGGGCGGCGCCGCTGACGGCTCGTGCGCGTCACCGCGCCGTGACAGACGACGCCGCGGCGGGGGCCGGTACACCCCGTGCCCCCGCCGTGCGTCGACCCGACGCTTAGGGCACGCGTTCGATGCGTGCGCGGCGGATGAGGTTCTTGCCGGGTTCTCGTACGTTTTCGAAGGCTGCGTTGTTGAGCAGGGCGCAGCTTCCGGAGGGGCCGGTCACGGTGACGGTGGTGGACTTGGCGTTGTCGAGGTTGGTCACCTTCAGCTTGGTCCCCACGGGGAACGTCCCGCTGCTGGCGGCCGGCGCGCCTGCTTCGCCGGACAGGGTGACGGTGGATCCGGGGCAGACGACTTCTGCGGTGGCGGGCGGTACTTGTGCGCCTGCTGACTGGCCCGGTGCGGCTGCGCCTGTGCCTGCGGCCTGGCCCGGTGCGGCTGCGTCGTTGCCGCCGGCTACGCGTTCGATGCGTGCGCGGCGGATGAGGTTCTTGCCGGGTTCTCGTACGTTTTCGAAGGCTGCGTTGTTGAGCAGGGCGCAGCTTCCGGAGGGGCCGGTCACGGTGACGGTGGTGGACTTGGCGTTGTCGAGGTTGGTCACCTTCAGCTTGGTCCCCACGGGGAACGTCCCGCTGCTGGCGGCCGGCGCACCCGCCTCACCGGACAAGGTCACAGTCGACCCCTGACACACCACGTCGGGCGCGGCGGCATTGCCGATCGCCACGGTGGCGGCGACCCCTCCCGTCACCAGGGCTCCCGTAACGACAAAGAGCATGAGCTTCTTCTTCAGACTCATGGTCCGTTTTCTGGACACTTGGCACTCCTCAATCCGATGGACGCTGTCCCCCCGGACCTCCTGCTTACGGCGGGGATCATGCGCAGAAGCAGTCCTGTTGCCTTTTTACGAAAGAGCCCGGGAGGAGGTTTGGGAGGCTGCGCAGCGGTGCATCGCGAGCGTGTGGCTCCCGCAGCGCGCCCGAAGCTGCAGGTCACAGCCCCCGACCCGGAAGAGCGGATGCGCGTGCTGTGGGGCGCACCGACGGGCCTCACCGGCGCGGCCTGGAGCCGACCAAGGCAGGCTTAAGGTTTGGTTGATCCGCTCTTAACCCGCCCAAGAGCCATGTCCGAGGCCTGAAGTAGCTTCCGACCATGGACATGAAAACCCGGCCTGATGTGATGGACCTGATCCACCTGGCCGACCCCTGCCAGAGCGTCAGTGTTCGCCTGCTCTCGACCACGGCGAGCATGGAAAGGGCCGGAGCCCGGTACTACGACGCGCCCATCGTCATCGCGAGCGACTTCGTGAACGGATCGGTCCGCCTCGGATTCGACTCCGTCGAGGGGGCGGAACAGGGCGTCGATCCCGGCGAACTCTTCACGGCCGGCCGGCCGCGCGGGGGTCCCACGGCCTACCTGCGGTTCATCGCAGAGGACCCGTACGTGGTGGAGGTGCACGACGGACCGAGCACGCAGATCGTCGTCTCCGTGCCGCTCGACATGCGGGAGGAACGGACCGCGGAGGTCAGGCAGTGCCTCGCGCGGGTTCGCGGCGCCCTGGGCGAGTAGGCGTCCGCACCCGCGCGCGCCGGGCGGGCTCGCGCGAGGGTGCCGGGGGTCAGTCCTCGTCCGAGCGGTACAGGGCTTCGGTGATGATGCGGGTGGCGAAGTCGTTGTCGCCGGTGAGCCGGTTGATGTGCTCCGCGAGCAACAGGGCGGTGGCTTCCAGGGAGTTCATCTCGTCCCCCGTCCAATCCCCGTACTGCTTGCGCCACAGGTTGGGGCTCAGGCCGGTGGCGGCCGCGACGATCATCCCCACCATGGTGGGAATGACCTCGGGCCGTACGCTCTTGCGCATCAGTCGCATCGACGCCACGAAACCCGGCACCACGTACTCGATGACGTCCGTGTCCTGGTCCTCGTGCGCCATCCGTAGCCACTGCACGTACATGTAGATGAGTGTGCACGCGCCGTCCACCAGGTCGTTGGCCTCCTCGGGACCCAGGGACGCGGTGAACTGGTCTGTCAACTGCTGCTGTTCGGGGTCGGTCCCGGACTTGCCCGAGTAGATGGACTTGAGCCGGGAGTCGATCATCATGAGTGCCGCGCCCACATCGCCGGCGGGCGCGTATTTGGAGTCGCAGGGCGATGGCACAGGATTCCTCCTCGGGTGACCGGGGGCAATACTCCGTATCCGTACAGTAGCCATCCGAGGGCGGGGCGGTCAGCCGAATCGTGAGGGGGATCTGCCGCGGCACGGCTGAGGCTTCCCTTCGGCCGGTCCGGACAAGGGCGCGCATCCGGGGTCCGCGGGCCTCGACGTACGATGCCGGGATGCCCGCGGACAGTATCCGGGGCGCCGCGCCCTCCTGATCAACGGCACCGTCGGCGTGGATCTCACGGTGTGCCGACGGCGCGCCGAACTGCCCGTCATCCACGCCCGTCTGACCCGCCGCCACGACGGCGGGCCCGCGGCGCTGCGATGGCATCTGGATCGGTCCGGCGAACTGGACGCAATCCTCGGCCGGGCCGCAGTCCCGGACCCCGCCGGTCCCGTGATCAGGCCGGGGGAGACCGACTCCTAAGGGAGTGCGCTGCTCACACCGTCGGCGATCATCATCCACATGGGCTGGGCGCCCGTACCGAAGGCCGAGGCCAGGGCGTAGCCGATCGCGGCGTCCGCCGGGCGGAGTTCGCGGTCCTCCCGCCATTCGGCGATGACCGTCTCGTCGCCGTCGGAGGAGAAGTCGCCGAGGTGCGTGCCGTCGCGGGTCAGTCGGCTGCTGGGGACGGAGTCCGGGACCAGGCGGTAGGACGCCCCGTCGTACTCCACGTCCACCCGGTACGAGTGCCTGGCCAGCCGGCCCTTCGCGGGGAGCAGGTCGACCTCCGCGCCGTCGACCCGCATCGTGAGGTGCGACCGGTCGCGGGTGCCGATGGCGATCTGGGGGTCCGCCTCGGCCGCCGGGTCGCGTTCCAGGGTCACGCGGGGGACCGCCTCGCCGTGGACCTCGATGCGGTCCTGGCCGTCCTGGCGGACCGTGATCGCGCCGAAGCGCGTGTCGTCGATGGGTGCTCGGTCTCTGTCATTCACAGGTACGGATCGCTTCGTCGGAAGGCGTAAGGGGCGGTCCCTCCCACCCTACCGGCGATGATCATGGTGCCGCTCGGCCGTTGGTTCGTTCGGCCGCTCACTCGCCCTTCCACACCTTGGCGACGGCCTCCAGATAGTCGTCCTGGCCGTCCTCGATGGTGGCGACCTCCAGCACGAGGAGCAGATCCGTGGAGACGCGGACGCAGATCATGTCGTCGACGCCCCACTCCGCGTCCTCGATCAACGTGCCGTAGTCCGAGGACCGTTCGTCCGCGAGGCAGTCGCTGTTCAGGTCGGATTCCGCGGACGTCAGCAGCAGGATGTCCTCCCCGCCGAGGTCCCAGTTCGTGTGCAGGTCGCCGCCCCGGCGCCGGGCTTCCCCGGCGCCAGGGTCGACGCCGCGGCTCAGCGGCTCGGCGGCCGGCTGGTGAGGTATCCGCCCATGGTGGTGAAGTAGTCGGTGGCGGGCATCTCCTCGCCGTCCCCGGTGCGCACCCGGGTGATGGCGAGGCCGTGGTTGCGTCCGGTGCGGGCATCGGCACCGGCCACGATCACGACGCCCTCGCCCTCGCGGTAGAACACCCGGCCGGGCGTGCCGCCGTAGCGGCCCTCGGAGACGACGGCGGCCAGTACCTCCAGTCGCTTGCCGCGGTGGAAGGTGAAGGCGGCCGGGTAAGGGGCCGATTGGGCGCGGACCAGCCTCTGGAGGTCCTCGGCCGGCCAGTTCCAGTCGATGCGGATGTCCTCCGCCGAGCGCTTGTGGAAGAAGCTGGCCTGCGAGCGGTCCTGGACGGTGAATTCGGTCTCGCCCGCCGCGATCCGGTCCAGGGCGCCTACCGTGACCGGCGCGATCAGGTCGACCGTCTTGTGGAACAGATCGGTTGCGGTGTCGGCCGGGCCGACCGCTACGGCGCGCTGGACCACGATGTCGCCCGCGTCGAGCTCGTCGTTCATCAGATGGGCGGTGACGCCCACTTCGGGCTCGCCGTTGATCAGCGCCCAGATGAGCGGAGAGAAGCCGGCGTACTTGGGCAGAAGGGAGTCGTGAACGTTGAGAGTGCCGTGGCGGGGGAGGTTGAAGATGTGCGGGGGGATCCAGGTGCGCCAGTTGTTCGCCACGATGATGTCCGGTTCCGCCTCCGTCAGACGGGTGAACAGCTCCTCGTCGTCGGGGCGGTTGCGGATCAGCACCGGGACGCCGTGGGCGTCCGCGAGGTCGGCGGCCGAGTCGCTCCAGATCTTCTCGTACGCGTGCTCGCTCTTGGGGTGCGTGACGACCAGAACGACATCGTGTTCGGAATCCAGCAGGGCCTGCAGGGTGCGGTGCCCCCACGTCTGATAGCCGAACATGACGACCCGCATGGGGGTTCCTCCTTGGAGCGGCGACAGATTGCAGAATGAGTAAAGCAAGCCTTACCTAACTCTGCAACGTCGCTTATTTTGAAGCGAGTTCAGCTGCAAATCGATGGTGACTCGATCTGATTTGCCCATCGACAGCTCCAGTGCATCAGGTTAGCCTTCCCTAAGTTTCTCTCGGGCTCGGCTTCTTCGGCGTGCCCTGCCCCCGGTTCCCCCACGCATAGCAATCGGCTGCCCCCGCACGACTGGGAGTGACATGTCACAGGATCTTCCCGATGATGCGCCACTGATCCACGACCTCATCGGCATCGGCTTCGGCCCCTCCAACGTGGCCATGGCGATCGCACTCAGCGAGCACAACGCCGGTGTCGGACCTCAGGAGGCGGTCACCGCCCACTTCTTCGAGCAGCAGCCGCGCTTCGGCTGGCACCGCGGCATGCTGATCGACGACGCCACGATGCAGGTGTCCTTCCTCAAGGACCTGGTGACACTGCGCAACCCGGCGAGCGAATACAGCTTCCTCTGCTACCTCCAGAGCCGCGGCCGCCTGATCGACTTCGTCAACCACAAGAACCTCTTCCCACTGCGCGTGGAGTTCCACGACTACTTCGAGTGGGCCGCCGCCAAGGTCGACGACATGGTCTCCTACGGCTGCGAGGTCGTCGCCGTACGTCCCGTCGTGCGCGACGGCGTGATCGAGTACCTGGACGTGACCGCCCGTTCCGGCACCGAACTGGTGGTCCACCGGGCCCGCAACCTCGTCATCGGCACCGGCCTGCGACCGCAGATGCCGGAGGGGGTGGACCGCACCGAACGGGTCTGGCACACCTCGGAACTCCTCATGCGCGTCGCGGAGCTGGGCGGCGCGGACCCCTCGCGCTTCATCGTCGTCGGAGCCGGCCAGAGCGCTGCCGAGAACGTGGCCTTTCTCCACCGCACCTTCCCCCGGGCCGAGGTGTGCGCCGTCTTCTCCCGCTACGGCTACAGCCCCGCCGACGACAGCGGCTTCGCCAACCGCATCTTCGACCCCGCCGCCGTCGACGACTACTTCACCGCGCCCGAGGAGATCAAGCGCAAACTGATCGACTACCACGCCAACACCAACTACTCCGTGGTGGACATCGACCTGATCGACGACCTCTACCGGCAGGAGTACCAGGAGAAGGTCCTCGGTACCGAGCGGCTGCGCTTCCTGAAGGTGTCGCGGCTCGCGGACGTCACCGAGACCCCGGGCAACGTCCTCGTCACCGTCGAATCACTGGTCACGGGGGAGAAGGAGGCCCTGGAGGCCGACGCGCTGGTCTACGCGACCGGATACCGCTCGGCGGACGGCCTCGGACTGCTCGGGGACGTCGAGAAGTACTGCCTGCGCGACGACCTCGGCCGGGTCCGCGTCGCCCGCGACTACCGTGTGCGGAGCGAGCCCGAACTGCGCTGCGGCGTCTACCTCCAGGGAGGAACGGAGCACACGCACGGCATCACGTCCTCCCTGCTGTCGAACACCGCCGTCAGGGTCGGCGAGATCCTCCAGTCCATCGTCACCCACGGCCGCGTACCGGTACCGGCCTCGCGCGCGGCGCCCACCCCCTGAGGAACTGCCCCCATGCTCTGCACCAGGCTGACGAACGCCACCTTCCTCACCATGGACCCCGACCACCCCGTCGCCCACGACCTGGGCATCTGGCGCGGCCGGATCGTGGGCCTGGACGAGGCCGTCACCTCGCTGCCGGCCCGCGAGGTGGTCGACCTCCAGGGCGCCACCGTGCTGCCCGGGTTCATCGACTCCCATGTGCACCTGGCCTGGACCGGGCTGAAGGCGGCCACCCCCAGCGTCGCGCCCTGCGAGCGCGTCGACGACGTACTCGCCGTCGTCGCGGAGGCGGTCGCCCGCAGGCCGCGGGGCGCATGGGTGGACATCGCGGGCTACGACCAGCGGGCCCTGGGCCGGCACCTCACCGCCGCCGAACTGGACAAGGTCAGCGACGGCCGCAAGGTGTTCATGCTGCACGACTCGGGACACGGCTGCGTGGTCAACGGCGCCGTCCTCGACCTGCTCCCCGGCGAACTCGCCCACGGCGAGGGCTTCCTCGCGGAGAGCGCCATGACCACTGCCCGCCGACTGCGCCTTCCCTACGCACAGGAGGAGATCGCCGACGCGATCGAGCGCGCCGGCCGCGCCTGCCTCACAGAGGGCGTCACCGCCTGCGCCGAGGCGGGCATCGGCGGCGGGCTGCTCGGCCACAGCCCGGTCGAGCTCGGCGCCTACCAACTCCTGCGCGACCAGGGGCGCCTGCCGCTGCGGGTCCAGCTCATGGCGGCCGCCGACACCCTGAGACCCGTGGCCGCCCACGCCTGCGACGGCATCCCGCGCGCACTCGACCTCGGCCTGCGCACCGGCTTCGGGGACGACTGGCTCTCCCTGGGCGCGCTCAAGGTCTACACCGACGGCGGCATGATGGCCCGTACCGCCGCCCTCACCCGCCCCTACGAAGGGAGCGAAGGGGCGGGCGAGTTCCAGGACACCCCCGAGCGGATCACCGACACCATCGTCGACGGTCACCTCGCCGGATGGCAGCTCGCCGTGCACGCCATCGGCGACCGCGCCGCCGACCTGGCCCTGGACGCCCTCGAACGAGCCCAGCGGCTGCGGCCCCGGCCGACTGCCCGGCACCGTATCGAACACGCCGGACTGATCCGGCCCGACCAGCTGGCGCGCTTCGCCGGCCTCGGCGTGAGCGCGGTGGTCCAGCCGAACTTCCTGCGCTCTTTCGGTGACGACTACGCGGCCGTCATGGGCGCGGACCGGGCGCCGTGGCTCTACCGGGGCAGGGGGTTCCTCGACCACGGCGTCACCCTGGTGGGCAGCTCCGACCGGCCCGTCACCGACGGATCGCCGCTGCGGGCGATCCAGTTCATGGTGGAGCGGGCCTCCGCGTCCGGCGCCCTGATCGGCCCCGACGAGGGCATCACCGTGGAGGAGGCCCTACGCACCTACACCGTCGCGGGCGCCTTCGCCTGCCACTGCGACACCGCCGCGGGCACCCTGGCCCCGGGGCGACGCGCCGACCTGGCCGTCCTGGGCGACGACCCGCGCCGGGTCGACGCCTCGCGGATCGGAGCGATCGAGGTCATCGGCACGTACGTCGACGGCAAGCCGGCCCATGGTGCGTTGCCACGGTGATCCAAGCCCTCCCTTCTCCTAGGGGCAGACCTCCTCGTTCTTCACCGTGCCGAAGTCGATCCTCGTGTCGGTGCTGGTGGCCGTACCGGCGGCTGGGGTCTGCGTGCAGACCTTCCAGTTCCGGTCGAGTACCTGGTTGCGGTTCTTGCCGAGCGCGTCGTGCGAGGAGAGCAGGTAGAACCCCGCCGCCTGCGCGCCGTCCTGGGCGCCCTGGAGGATCTGACCGACGAAGTCGGGGACGACAGCCGCCGTCTTTCCCGCCTTCGGCGGGGCGGCGGCGCTTCGGGTGGTGGCGGGCGCGCCCGGCGCCGGGCCGGTGTCGGCGGCCTGCGGGTCGCACCCCGCGAGGGCGAGGCATCCGGCGGCGACGGCGAGCAGGGCAAGGGGGCGATGTGTGCGCATCCCGCCACTGTGGCGGGGCCCGGGTGGTCGTGCGGGCGGTTGTGCCGGACTTTGACCAGTCTGTGACGCGCGAGCCGCGCGGAGGCCCGCCGGCCGGGGCCCGTCCCGGCGGGCCCCGGCGGCGTGCTGGTCCGCGTCTAGGCCTGGGGTTGCAGGAGGCTGCGGGGGTCGGCCGGGCGGGGTACGAAGACGGGGGACTCCGACTGGTAGAAGAGGTCGATGTCGGCCTCCTCGCCGCCGACGATCAGCGTGTCCCAGGCGCCGCTCTCCCGCAGCGTGCGCAGGGTGGCGGGCGCGATCGGGGCCAGGTGGGCGCGCAGTTCAGCGTCCGTGGGCAGGCCGGGCAGCCGGGATCCCAGCCGGTCGCGGATCTCGGTCATCCGCTCCAGCAGCGCGTCGAGGTCGCTCCCGTCCGCGGCGTCGGCCCCGGTGCCGGGGCCGGCCTCCGTGCTGCGCGCGATGATGTCCCGGATGGCGCGGGTGACGCCCTGCTCGTCGGTGGTCACCATGGCGTTCCAGGCCCGGCTCTTGTGCCGGTACTGGAGCATGGACATGGCCGCCTCGTGCCGGATGAAGTCGGCGTCCCGCAGCGGCTTGCCCTGCCAGGCGCGGCTGAGCGAACGGGCCAGTGAAGTGGCGGACGCGAGACCGCTGTTCAGGCCGCGGCCCGGCCAGAAGTGGATGGCGTTGGCCGCGTCGCCCAGCAGGAAGCCGTAGGTACCGGGGCTGGTCGCGGTCGGCCGGTGCAACTGCGCGGTGAACCGCGGGCGCTGCACCATGTCCAGCCGGAACGAGGTGATCGCCGACAGGTCGTCCTCGGCCACACCGAACAGGCTCAGGCCCTGCCGGATCTCCTTCCACAGCGGCGAACTGCGCAGCAGGGCGGGCAGGAAGAGGGTGCCGTGGGTGGGGCAGCGGAACTCGTTGTCCTCCTCCTGCCGGCTCATCAGGCAGGGGCGGGCGGCGATGCACTCCTCGAAGACATGGCGCACCGGGTCGATGCCGATGACGTTCTTGGCCTCCTCCCGGGTGAGCCGCATGTTCAGGAAGCCCTCGCCGCGCAGCGAATTGAGGAGGAAGCGGTTCTGCGACACCGTGAGCAGCACGCTCATCGGGTCCGGCAGCTTCGACTTGACCCGCAGCCCCAGCACGACGTCCTGAAGATGCTCGCCGTCGAGGGAGTAGATCGAGGCGTCGGCCGAGCCGAAACGGTCGGCGTAGTGCTCACGGGTTCGGGAGCGGCCGCCCTCACAGACCACAAGGACGTGCTCCTGGGTGAGCCGGTTCTGCTGCTCCGTCACGTCGAAGCGCTTGGGCACGAGCCGGATCGCCGGCCTGCGGTTCGCGAGGTCCAGCAACCGGTCCTCGATGTGGGCGATGCGGATGTTGCGGGGCGGGCGGCCGTCGACCGAGTCCGGGCCGACGGGCCACATCTCGGAGTAGGCGCCGTCGTCGTCGAACAGCGCCGCGAGGAGCTCCTGCGACAGGGCGAGGTACTGCCGGCTCTGTACGGTCACCACCTGCTGGCGGCGGAAGTTGCCCTGGGTCGCGTCCTTCCAGACGACCGCGGAGCCCTTCCTGGTCCAGCGCCCGTCGTAGAGGGTGATGACGGTCCGGCCGGGCAGCATCTCGTCCAGCGCCAGCGCGAAGGCGAGGCCCACCGGGCCGCCGCCGGTGATGGTGACCCGCAGCATGCCGGGGTCGGCGGTGCTCGCCCGGGGGACGTCCATGAGGGAGAGGTCCATGACCGTCTCCATGGCGTCCTGCGCCTCATAGAGGAACGTTTCGTCACCGATCCGTACGCAGTCGTTCGGGCGCAGTACGTGCCGAGTGACGCGCTGGTCGTTGACGAACGTGCCGTTGCGGCTGTCCCGGTCGTAGAGGACGAACCCGGCGTCCTCCGTGAGGATCTCGGCGTGCAGCCGGGAGGCGCTGGGGCTTACGATCACGACGCTGTTGTCGCTCTTGCGCCCGAAGCTGAGGGGCTCGCTGCCCAGAACCACGCTCTGTCCGGTGAACGGACCCGTGCGCCCAACGATGACCGATGGCACTCCACACCCCTTGAAAACGACGCTGCCGATACCGCGTACGACTGCAACACGTCATCGAGAACGTGTTCGGTTCAACCATTTCTGAGAATCTTTTGCGCCCCGCTGAACCCGGGGCCCGGTCGGTACGTGATGTTTGCGTCGGCCGGCGATTAAAGGGAGACCGCCCCCATGCACAACGAGGAAACCGAGACCGTGACGGAGACCGCCCTCGCGGCCAGCACCGCGGCGACCAGTGTGGATACCGCTGCCACCGCGGCCGTCACCGCGGTGGGGGTTGAGGAGACTGCCGTGGACACGGACACGGGCACCACCGTGGCAACGCCGGGGGAGGCGGGCGCGGAACGCCTGATCGCGGGCCGTTACCGGCTACTGTCCCGGCTCGGCGAAGGCGGTATGGGCACCGTGTGGCGGGCCCGCGACGAGACCCTGCACCGGGAGGTCGCCGTCAAGGAGGTACGGGCACCGGCCGGTCTGCGGGCCGGCGACATCGCACGGATGTACAGCCGGCTGGAGCGGGAGGCGTGGGCGGCCGCCCGAATACCCGACCGCAACGTGGTCACGGTCCACGACGTCGTCATGGAGGACGACCGGCCCTGGATCGTGATGGAACTGGTCCGCGGGCAGTCGCTCGCCGATCTGCTGCGGGCCGAGGGACCGCTCACCCCGCGGCGCGCCGCGCACATCGGCGCCGAGGTGCTGAGCGCGCTGCGGGCCGCGCACGCCGTCGGTGTGGAGCACAGGGACGTGAAGCCGGCCAACGTGCTGCTCGCGCAGGACGGCCGGGTCGTGCTCAGCGACTTCGGTATCGCGATGGTCGAGGGCAGCACCGCCCTGACCATGACCGGCGAGGTCGTCGGCTCTCCCGAGTACCTGCCGCCGGAGCGGGCCCTCGGCCGCCCCTCGGGCCCCGAGTCGGACCTGTGGTCCCTCGGCGTGATGCTGTACGCGGCCGTGGAGGGCATCTCGCCGTTCCGGCAGGACACCGCGCTGAGCACCCTGCGGGCCGTCGTGGACGACGAACCGCCCACGCCGACCCGCGCCGGCGCGCTCGCCCCGGTCATCGCCGGGCTGCTCCGCAAGGAGCCCGCGGAGCGGACCCCCGCCATCGAAGTCGCCGAAGCCCTGCGCGACATCGCCCACGCACCGGACGCCACCACGGCCGCCTCCCGGATCCTCCCGGTTCCCGTGGAACCCGCCACGGCAGCGGCACCCGTCGCCGAGGCCGCGACCGACACGGCAGCGGCACCCACCACCGCGGCGGCACCCACCACCGCGGCGGCACCCACCACCGCGGCGGAGCCCAGCCCCACTGTGGCCGTCGTGCCCGCGCCCGTCGTGCCCGCGCCCGTCGTGCCCGCGCCCGTCGTGGACGACGCCCCGCCCCGCAAGCGTCGTACGGTGACCTTCGTCGCGGCCGGCGCGGCCGCCTGCGTACTGATCGCCGGCGGGGTCGCCTACGCACTCGCCGGCAACGACAAGGACGCCGCGACCGGTTCGGGCGTACGGGTGTCGGTGGCGGGCGCGAACACGACCTACACCGGCAGCTGCCCGACCCCCGAGGGCCGGGCCCCGGCGTTCACCGCGACCTTCACCGCGCCCGAGCCGACGCTGATCTCCTACCGATGGGTGTCGGGCGACGGTTCGGTGGTCGATCCCCACTGGCGCACCATGTCGATCGGGGACAAGGCCAACCCCACGGGACACGACACCGTACGTCTCACGACCTACACCAAGGTGGGCACCCTGACCACCGGGATGGCCGTGGAACTCCAGAGCCCCACCCGCACCCTCTCCAACCCGGTCCCCTTCTCGATCACCTGCACCGGCTGAACCGCATCCCGGCTGCTTCCCGCCCGCCCGCCGGTCGGTGCCGGTCCGTCAGGATCGGCTCGGTGCCGGCTCCGACTCCGGTCCCGGCCCGCTCCCGGGCTCCGGCTCGCAGGGGAGCGCCGCCGCGCGGCGGGGGAGCAGCAGCGGGGTCGCCAGGAGGAGCAGGCCGAGCAGGCCGATGGCCGTACGTGGCCCGAGGAGGCCGCCCAGCACGCCCCAGACGGCCGTCAGCAGCGCGGTCGAGGCCTTGGCCGTCACCGCCCAGGCGGACAGCGTGCGGGTGATCCGGTCGGTCGCGGTGCGCTCGAGGCGGTAGGTGGCATGGACGGGGTTGAAGACCCCGCAGCAGAGGATGAGACCGAATTCGAGGCCCACCACCAGCAGCAGCCCGCCGGTGCCCGGTCCCACGAAAGCCAGCCCGACGGGCCAGATCGCGCGCAGGCTCCCGGCCGCGACCAGGACCCGGCGCGGCCCGAACCGGGCGGCGAGCGGCCGGGCCAGGCGCGCACCGAGCAGCCCGCCGATCGAGGGCACGGCGAAGGCGAGGCCGTACTGCCAGGGCGCGAACCCGAGTCGGCCGAGCATCAGGACGGCCAGCAGGGGTTGGGCGGCCATCAGCAGGCCGTTGAACACCGTGGTGTTGAAGAACAACGGACGCAGTGCCCGGTCGGCGAGGATGTACCGCCAGCCGTCGAGCAGGTCGCCGGCCCGGACGCGCCGCGCCTTTCGGCGCCCGGGCTGCGGCTCGTGCCCGCCCGTCGCGCAGATGCCCAGGGCCGAGAGCAAGTAGCTCACCGCGTCCGCCGCCACGGTCGCCACCGGGCCGAGGAGCCCGATCGCCGCGCCGCCCAGCGGCGGTCCGATGATCGTGGTCGTCCAGGCGGTGGATTCGAACCGGGCGTTGGCGACGAGCAGGTCCTCGGCCGGTACCAGCGCCTTGAGGTACGCGCCGGAGGCGGCGCGGAAGGTGATGTCGCCCGCCGCGACGACGACCGACACCAGCAGGAGCTGAAGGTAGGTCAGCACACCGAACGCGAACGCGGTGGGGACGCTCAGCAGCGCCGCGCACCGCACCAGGTCCATCGCGATCAGCACCGGCCGTTTCCGGCGGAACTCCACCCACGGGGCGAGCGGCACCGCCACGGCCGCGCCCACCGCGGCCCCCGCGGCGGAGAGCGCGGCGACCCCGGCCGGTCCGCAGTGCAGCACCTGGACGGCGATCAGGGGGAACGCGCCGAAGGCGAGCCAGGTCCCGAGCGCGCTGGTCCCGTACGCTCCCCAGAGCCACCCGAACCTGCGCCCCGGCCACTGTCCGCTCCGCATGCCCGATGCCCCTCACCCGTACAACCGATCCGCGATCGGATGTATCAAAGCGAGAGCCATCCCCGGGGATCAAACAACCACGGAGCCATCAGCCACAACCACCGGTTGTGCACATAGGGTGCCGGTATGGACCTCGACACCGTCCGGACCTTCGTCGCCGCCGCCGACGCGGGGCAGTTCCAGGAGGCCGCCGCCGAGCTGGGGGTCACCCAGCAGGCCGTGTCCAAACGCATCGCCACGCTGGAGCGCACCCTCGGCGTGCGCCTGTTCACGCGTACGCCCCGCGGCGCCGAGCTCACCATCGACGGGCAGGCCTTCCTCCCCCACGCGCGCGAGCTGCTGCGAGTCGCCGAGCGCGCGGTCGCGTCCGTGCGCACCGGACGCCGCCCGCTGCGCGTCGACGTGATCGCCTCACGCGTTGCCCCGTCGGGCCTGATGCGCGGCTTCCACCGCGCGCACCCCGAGATCGACCTCGACGTGGTCATGCTGCTCGACATCGAGACGGCCTTCGCGGCGATCCGGTCGGGTGAGATCGACGCGTCCTTCCGCGCCGTCGCCGCGCCCGGCCGGCCCCTTCCCGAGGACATTCGCTCCGTCCGGGTCCTCGACGAGCCGCTCCAGCTCCTCACCGGCCCGGCGCACGCGCTGGCGGGTGCCCGGTCGGTGCCACTCGCCCGGCTCGCCGGACACCGGATCTGGATGCCCGGCATCGTCCCCGGTACCGAGTGGGGCGCCTACTACGACGCCCTCGTCGCCGAGTTCGGCCTCACCATCGAGGCCACCGGCCCGAACTTCGGCTCCGACGCGCTCCTCGACACCGTCGCCGACACGCCAGCCCTGGCCACGTTCATGGGCGAGCACACCCGCCTCGTCTGGCCCGCCGGCCACGGGCTGCGCCGCATCCCGGTGACCGGCCCGACACCCGTGTACCCGCACTCGCTGCTGTGGCACCGTGACAACTCGCACCCGGCGCTGGCCGTCCTCCGCGAGCACCTCGCCGCCGCGGCAGCCGGCCACGACGCCGCCGGGACCTGGGCGCCGAGCTGGGTGGTTCCACGCTGAAGGGCCGAGCGGCCCGGGCCGGCTCCCGGGCCGCCGGTCACCGCCGCCCGCCGAACTCCCACGCGTGGACCTCGACAGCGGCATGGCCGTCCGCCGCCAAGGCCGTACGCGCCGTACCGGCGTCCGGAGCCCGCACCAGCGCGGCCGTACCCAGCCGGGCGGCGCCGTCGTCGGACAGCAGGGGGCCGTAGGCGATCAGCTCGTCCTCGCCGGGAGGCAGCGCGAGGTCGGTGGCGGCCTCCACCGGGCCGAGGCCGAGCACCAGGAAGCGGTTGCCCCCGGTCCGGCCGCCGGGAAAGTCCCACATGGTGCGCCCCAGCAGGTTGCGCCAGCGGAGCAGGAGCACGTCCCGGTACACCCCGGCCTGGTACCCGGGCTCGTCGAAGGCGAAGGCACGCGCGGCGGCGGGATCCGGGAGGTCGACGATGTGCACGCTGCCGCTGGGGGCGTCACCGCCGGGGACGAAGGTCGGACCCCGGGCGATCAGCTCCTTCTCGTACCGGTCCATGTAGGACCAGTGGCGTTCGAGCAGTTCCATGCGCAGGGGCAGGGAGCCGGCGCGATCGCGGTGGTAGCAGAAGAATTCCATGACGCGGACTCTTCCCGAGAGCCGGCAGTGGATCAATGGGTTCCGTGACGCGGGGTTCCTACGCGGACCGGGGTTTCGCGGGTGGCCCTGGTGAATGCCCCACGGATGCGTGGGTAGCCGGATACCGACCAGGCCGACCGAGGAGGTCGAAGTGAGTTTCGAGAACCCGTCCGTCAAGCGGGCCCAGGAGATGCGTGACAAGGCCCAGGAACTGGAGCAGGCCGCCCAGTACGCCACCGATCCGGCGGAGCAGCGGCGGCTCACGCAGAAGGCGCTGCACATCCGGGAGAAGAGCGAAGAGGTGAACGGGCCCGGCTCCGGAACCATGGATCCCATGTAGGCGCGGGGCTCCGCAGGCTCCCGGCCCGCGGGATCTCCAGTACGCCGGGCCGTGCGACCAGGCGTTGTAGACCGGTGACAGGCCGGCGGCGCAGGGTGGCCGACGGCGCGACCCTCCCGTCGCTCCGCCGACCGACCCGTACGCCGTCGTGCCAGGAGCCGCCCTCGTGAAAGCTGACTCCGTGCTGCCCCGCCCCCGCGCGGCGGGCCCCCAGGCGCCCGCAGACGGGCCGCCGCTGCCGGGCGGGCGCGGGCGCCTGCACGTGGCCCGGCATGCCGCGGCCGCGTCCCTCCACAGCATCGGCGCGGTCACCACCGGCCTGCTCGTGCTCGCGGCCATCGGCACGATGATCAGCGAACCGGTGCTCATCCCGTCCCTCGCCGCCAGTGCCGGAGTCCTCCACAGCACTCCCGGCCTGCCCGTGGCCCAGCCCCGGAGCGTCATCGTCGCTCACCTCCTCGGCGCCGGAGCCGGATACGTGGTCCTCGCGCTGTGGCAGAGCAGCCCCTGGAGCGCGGCGCTGGCCGGGGGACTGACCTTCGCCGCCACCACCCTCGCCCGCACCCCGCACTCACCCGCCTGCGCCACCGCCGTCGTCGTCGTGCTCCAGACCCCGGCGCCCACGCGGTTCGTCCCCCTGCTGCTCGGCGCCACCGTGGTCCTCGTCCTCGCCGGATTCGCCGCGTCCCGCCTACGCCGCGGAGCCGCCCGATACCCGGTCCGGTGGTGGTAGCGCCACCGGGGGCATGCACCGACTGCGCCCGTGAGCCGCGTGCGAGCGGAAGGGAACAGGTTCGACCCGGCCTACGGGCATGACTGCCGCCGTCGCGGAAAGCCGCAAGGTATGAAACGCATCCCGACGCCGGCGCCGGACCGTGGCGCGGAAGACGACGACCAGGTCGGCGAACGCGCCCCCGACCGGCCCTCCGACCTGTCGAAACGATCGTGGCGGGCCGTGCTGCGCGGCACGGCGAAGGAGTTCAAGGACGATGAGCTGGCCGACCGCGCGGCGGCCCTGACCTACTACGGGGTGCTGGCCCTCTTTCCCGCCCTCCTGGTGCTCGTATCCCTGCTGGGCATCGCCGGTGAGTCGACGACACAGCGCGTACTGGACAACCTGCGGCGGCTGGCACCCGGCTCCGTCCGGGACGTCATCAGTGACGCCGTGGTGCAGCTGCAGGGCCGCAGCGGGATCGGCTCGCTGGTCGCGGTCGTCGGCCTCGTCGTCGCCCTGTGGTCCGCGTCCGGCTACGTCGCGGCGTTCATCCGCAGCTCGAACGCCGTCTACGACGTGCCCGAAGGCCGGGCCGTGTGGAAAATCCTCCCGCTCCGCCTGGCCCTGACCATCGCGCTCATGCTCCTGGCCTGCGCGAGCGCCCTGATCGTGGTCTTCACGGGCGGCTTGGCCCGGCGGGCGGGCGAGGCACTCGGCATCGGTGACGGCGCGCTCGTCGTGTGGTCGATCGCGAAATGGCCGGTCCTGGTGCTCCTGGTCACGACCATGATCGCGCTCCTGTACTGGGCCGCACCGAACGCCAAGGGCCGCGGCGTCAGGTGGGTCACCCCCGGCAGCTTCCTGGCCCTGCTGATCTGGATGATCGCCTCGGCCGGCTTCGCCGTCTACGTCGCGAACTTCGCTTCCTACAACAAGACGTACGGCACGGCCGCGGGCGTGATCGTCTTCCTTGTGTGGCTGTGGATCACCAACCTGGCCATCCTCCTGGGGCTGGAGTTCGACGCGGAGCTGACCCGCCGCCGGGCGATCGCAGGAGGACTGCCCGAGGACGAGGAGCCGTACGTGCGGCCCCGTGACACCAGGGCATGGAGCGACGAGGACCGTCGCCGTATGGAGGGATCCCCGATACGGCCCGGTGACCGGGCACGGGGTGCATCCGAACGACTCGAGGACGAGGTGGAACACCGTGGGCATGATCGTGGAAACGAACGGACAGACGCACCGCCGCGCCGATGACTCGGTGGGCGTACTGGTATCGCGGGCCTCCCAGCAGATCTCGGAGCTGGTACGCCAGGAAATGCAGCTCGCGCGGGCGGAGATGACGCAGAAGGGGAAGCGGCTGGGGACGGGCGGCGGCCTGTTCGGAGGAGCCGGACTCCTCGGTGTCCTGGCGGCCCAGGCCCTGGTGGTGGCGGGCATCGCCGCGCTGGCGCTGGTACTGCCCGTGTGGGCCTCGGCCCTGATCGTCACCGCCGTGCTCGCCGTGGCCGCCGCCGTGGTGGCGATGGCCGGCAGGAAGCAGATCGCGAAGGCCGGTACGCCGGCGCCCGAGCAGGCGATGGACAGCCTGAAGGCCGATGTGGCCGCAATCAGAGAGAAGGCGCACCGATGAGCAGCCAGCCCGACGAACCCACCCCCGCAGCACTGCGGGAACAGATCGAACGAACCCGCGACGAACTCGGCCGGACCGTCGAGGCACTGGCGGCCAAGGCCGATGTCAAGGCACAGGCCACGGAGAAGGCCGCCCGCGTCACCGGACGGATCCGGGGCGGGATCGAACACGCGGCCACACCCCGCGCCGAGCGGACCGCCGCACTGCTCGCGGTCGGTGCGGCCGTGCTCGTCATCCTGCTGGTACGGCACAACAGGGGGCACACATGAAGGCCTCGGCGATCGCGTACAAGCCGGTCGGGCTGGCTCTCGGCGCCCTCGGCGGCGCGCTCGCGGCAGTGCTGTTCAAGCAGGTCTGGAGGCTGGTGGAAGGGGCGGACGGCGCCCCTGACGCCACCGACGAGGACCGCTCCTGGCGCGAGATCCTGATGGCCGCGGCGCTCCAGGGCGCGATCTTCGCGGTCGTCAAAGCGGCGGTCGACCGTTCCGGAGCGGTCGCGACGCGGCGCGTCACGGGCACCTGGCCCGGCTGACCGACCGGGGCGGGCCGGGGGAGAGAAGGGGTGTGCGCAACGCGTGTGCCGGTCAGAGCGCTTCCGGCCGGAATCGGACGCTGTTCCGTGTTGCTCCAGTGGGCTGACGTGGGGCCCGCGAAGTGCCACGATGATCCGTGCTTCGACAGTGTGCCGAACGGGACGCGGTGGGTGCGGTGGCAGCGTATCCGCACGTCCCGGAGGCGGCCCTACCCCACGAAAGGGCGGACACCCCATGCGCGTCACCTCCCACGTATCGTCGTTAGGCAGCGACCGGGGCTCGGCCGAGGACGATCCCATACGCCTCTACTACAGCCACAAGACACAGGAGATCCTGCACAAGTACGGCCCGGGCCCCCGTGTCCACTTCCACGTAGGACTGTATCCGGACGGGCCGCCGGACAGCACCGTCCCCCAGGACGTCCTGAAGCAGCACATGTTCGACGCGCAGGAACTGATAGTCGAGCACGCGGCCCGGTCGTGGGGCGCGTACGAGGCGCCTCCCCGGCGGCTACTGGACATCGGCTGCGGCCTGGGCGGGACCTCGCTGTACTGGGCGCAGGAGCACGGAGCAGCGGTCACCAGCCTCACGGTCGCGGCGGAACACATCCCGATCGTCCGGCACTTCGCCCGGAGCGCCGGAGTCGGCGAGCGGGTGAACCCCGTACTGGCGGATGTGCACGACCTGGACGAGACCTGTGCCTACGACGCCGTCTACGCCAACGAGAGCAGCGGATACACCGACCGGACCCGGCTCTTCGAGGTCGTCGCCAAGGCGCTGGTCCCCGGCGGGTGGTTCGGGATCCAGGAGCACTTCGTGGGCCGCTCCTCATGGCGCGAGTTCATCGACGACTACTACAGAACGCGGCTCGGGCTGCGGGACGAGTACCTCGCCGCGGCCGGGGCGGCCGGCTTTGAACTCGAGCACGAGGAGGACGTGACGGACGCGGTGACGGAGTTCTGGGTGCAGTCCATGGCGTGGAACACCGCCGAACTCGACCGGGTCCGCTCGGGGTCCGGCGCCGAGGCCGGCGCCTGGAGCGGCGAACGGCTCGAGCAGTCGACGCTCGCCCACAGCAGGTTCTTCAGACTCTGGCGCGACCACGCGGTGCAGACGCGGCTGCTGCACTTCCGGGTCGGTGACCGCCGATGACGGGGTCAACAGCACGCGTACCAGCACCAGCACCGGTGCCGGCCTCACCGCGACCCTCGCTCCTCGGTACGCACCTGCCGTCGTTCTACTGCCCCCTGGAGCGCGACCTCGTCCATCCCGAGGCGAAACAGGTGGAGGTCCGGGCGATCGCATGGCTGGACGACTTCGGCATCTACCCCGATCCGGTCGAGCGCGCATGGGGGCTCGCCACCCACAGCACCGACTTCTCCTGCCGCATCATCCCCGGCGGGAACGTGGAGGCCGTCCTGCTCTTCACCGAGTGGAACTACTGGGCCAACGCCGTCGACGACTGGCAGGATTCGGGTTCCGACGAGGTGGGGACGGGGGCCGTCGTCGAACACGGGGCACGTCTGCTGCGGACCATCGAGGACCCTGGGGCGTCGGTGCTGCCCGACGGGCCGATGACCCGGGCACTGCTGGACCTGGTGCGCCGCACCCATGCCATGCTCACGCCCTACCAGCTGCGCAGGTTCGTCGAGGGGACGCGCGACTGGCTGCTCGGAGCGGCCTGGCGGGCCGCACAGGCCGAGGCCGGGACCATGCCGACTCTGAACGACTTCGTCGCCATGGGGCCGCTTGCGAACGGTACGCGCTTCTCGCTGACCTGGTCCGACGTCGCGCGCGGGGACCGACTTCCGGCGGAGGTGCTCTGTTCCCCCGCTCTGACGGCACTGACGGACGCGGCCGGATTCGTCGTCAGCGCGGACAACGACCTGTTCTCCTACGACAAGGACGACCACCTGGAGCCGCGGGAAGTGAATCTCGTCAACGTCCTCGCCCAGCAGGAGAACTGCTCGCCCGCCGCGGCGGTGCCCCTCGCGGTGGCCCTGCGGGACCGGGTGCTGGTCCTCTTCATGACGCTGCGGGCGCAGCTGGAGGGCGGCCCGGACAGCCCGGACGGCCCGGACGGCCCGGCGGGCGCGGACGGGGAACTGCGCCGACACCTGGCGGCGCTGGGCCACTACGTGGCCGGCTCCATCGCCTGGCAGACCAGGGCGCCCCGGTACGCGAGCCCGCGCAACCGTTACGAACTACCGCTCGCGGAAGCCCGGTTCGCGGTCCGGTACGCCGACGCCCCCAGCGTCGACGGAACCGGGCCGCCGCCGGGTCTGCCGGCCCTCGCCTCCTGGTGGCAGCGCCTGCGCGAGTGAGGCATGACAGGGGCCCCTGGCCGCACCGATCGGTGCGGCCAGGGGCCCCGGCCCGAAGCGGCCGTCAGTGCCCGTCAGTGGTGGCCGAGCAGCCGCCGCCACCAACTGACGCCTCGTCGGCGGCGATTGGTGACCCCCGCCACGGGCGGGGCCGTCGGCTGCGGCGGGATGACCGCGTGTACGGGGTGCCCGGCCGGCTGCTCCTCCTGGGGCTGCGGGTTCGGCACGGAGTGCGGGGAGAACCGTACCGGCAGGGACAGCAGGTGCCGGGACATGAGAGTGCCCCGCCACTGCAGCTCGCTCGCGTCGACCGCCAGCTGGAGGTCGGGCAACCGGTCCAGCAGGACCTCGATGCCGGTGTCCGCGATGGCGCGGCCGATGTCCTGGCCCGGGCACTCGTGCGGACCGCTGCTGAAGGCCAGGTGGGAACGGTTGCCGTGGACGGAGGCCGCGGGATCCGGCCGGATCTGCGGGTCGGCGTTGCCCGCGGCCAGCCCGAGCAGGATCATGTCGCCGGCCTTCACCTGCTGGCCGCCGAGCAGGGTGTCACCGGTGGCCCAGCGGCCGATGATCGTGTTGATCGGCGGGTCGTCCCACAGGACCTGCTCCAGTGCGTCCGGCAGCGTCATGTGGCCTCCGGAGAGGCTGGCCCGGAAGCGCGGGTCGGTCAGGACGGTCCGCAGCGTGTTGGCGATCAGGTTGGCGGTGGTCTCGTAGGCCGCGATCAGCACGACGCGCAGGTGCATCAGCACTTCGGTGTCGCTCAGGTTCGCGGGGTGCTCGAGCAGCCAGGAGGCGAGGTCGCGCGCGGGCTCGGCCTTGCGCTCCATCACCAGGTTCTCCAGCGTGGTGGTGACGTAGCGGTCGCTCTGCAGAGCCGTCTCGGTTCCCTGGAGCATGTCGCGCGCCGCGTTGACCAGCAGGGGGCCGTGTTCGTCCGGTGCCCCGATGAGCTGCGTCATGACCAGCATGGGGAGCTGGTCGGAGAAGGCCGACACCAGATCGGCGTACCCCTCGCCCGCGATCTGGTCGACGAGCTGGTTGGCGAAGCGGGTGACGTAGCGGCGGATGCCGCGCTTGTCGAAGCGTTCCAGGGACTCCACCACGGCCGAGCGGAGCCGCTCGTGAACGGGCCCGTCGGTGAAGTTGCACACCGGCACCCAGGAGACCATGGGGCCCAGCGGGGTATCGGCCGGCACCCGGCCCTCTCTCATGTCGCGCCAGCCCCGCGGATCGCGGGCGAAGCGCGAGGACGTGCGCGCCACGTCCAGGTTCTCCCGGTGACCGAGGACCAGCCAGGCCGGGAGGTCCCCGCTCACCAGCACGGGAGCCACCGGGCCGTATTCGGCCCGCAGCTTCTCGTACAACGCGAGGGGATCGGCCTGGGCCTCCGCTCCGTGGAGCCGGTACAGGCCGCCGGCCGTCGCCGCCGCGTGGGCGGGGCACTGCGGCGGTGGGGTGGGGCTGGTACTCACATTGCCTCCTGGGTGGCTGCCTGGGAGTGCAGGTAGCGCATGAGGGTCAGCAGGACATCGCGGGACGAGTCCCGCCTTCTGGCGTCGCAGGCGAGGATCGGAACGGCGGCGGGCAGGTCGAGGGCCTCGCGCAGTTCCTCCAGCGGGTGTTCGGGCGCCCCCGGGAAGGAGTTGACGGCCACGACGAAGGGGACTCCCCGCTCCTCCAGCCGTCCGATGACGTCGAAGCTGATCTCCAGCCGACGGGTGTCGAGGAGCACGACCGCTCCGAGCGCGCCCTCGAAGAGCCCGCGCCACAGGAACCAGAAGCGCTCCTGGCCGGGCGTCCCGAACAGGTACAGGACCAGCTCGTCGTTGATGCTGATGCGGCCGAAGTCCATGGCCACGGTGGTGGTGATCTTGCGGGCCACGCCCCAGGTGTCGTCGACGCCTACACCCGCCCTGGTCATCGTCTCCTCGGTCGTCAGCGGCTTGATCTCGCTGACCGCGCCGACCATCGTCGTCTTGCCCACGCCGAAGCCGCCGACGATGACGACTTTCACGGCGGCCGCGGCCGTCTGCGGGAGTATGTCCGCGTGGCGCGGCCCGGCGGGCGGGTCAGAGCTTCTGAAGTCCATCGATCACTGCCTCGATCAGAGCAAGGTCGGGTAGCTGCGCGGCGGGAACGGGCGGGCGGACGTACACGCGCTGAGCGGCCATCAGGTCCCCGACCAGCACGGTGACGACGCTCACGGGCACGCCGACGTACGCGGCGATCTCGGCCACCGAGAGAGGCGACTGGCACATCCGCAGGATGGTCGCCTGCTCGGGCTGCATCTCGGGCCGGGGAGGCCCTTTGGCCACCACCAAGGTCACGAGGTCCAGCTGCACGGCGGTGGAGGGTCCGCTGCGTCCGCCGGTGATGACGTAGAGCCGTTCGGGAATGTTGTCCTCCCAGCTCGAGGGCGGCTCTTTCACGCGGGCTGCCCGTCATGCCGGGGCGGGCTGCTCAGGTGGTCCCCCATTCGGGTCACCAGGGCACGCATCTGCGCGCCCATCAGGCCCGCGTCGACACCCTCGTCGGCGAGCACGGCGAGGTAGGAGCCGTCGCCGGCGGCCATCAGGTAGAAGAACCCGCCGTCCATCTCGATCACGACCAGCCGCATTCTGCCCTGGGAGCTGGGCAGTTCTGCGGCCACCGCTCCAGCGAGGCTCTGCAGGCCGGCACAGGCGGCCGCCAGGCGGTCGGCGGTGTCCGTCTCTGCCCCGTACTGCGCCACGCAGAGCCCGTCCGCGGACAGTACGATCACGTGCCGCGTCTGCGGCACTCCGGCGGCGAGGTCCTTGAGCATCCAGTCCATACTGCTTCGCTGAGTCATCACTGTTTACGCCCCTTTGGTCGCTGAACCCGACGCGTCCGGGGCGTCCTGCGCGTCGTGACCGGGCTCACCGGACAGTCCGCTGTGGAACGCCTCCAGCCACATTCCGGGGCCGTTGTCGTCCGCCTGCTGCGGCCTCGCGGCCGGCCATGCGTCGGAGGTGGCGACACGGTCCTTCCGGCGCCGCTGCGGGAGGCCGGTCGCGGTACGTTCGGCGGTCGGACCGCCGCTGACAGGCGCCGGCCCGGGCGCCGGAACGGGAGCCGACCGGGGCGCGGACACGCCGACCGACGGGTGATGGACGGGGTGCTCGCGCGGGGTGGCGGCCACGGCACGGGGCCCCGAGGAGGACCCGATGCCGTGGGCGAGACCGGTCGCGGAGGACGCGGTGGTGATCAGGTGCTGCGGCACGATGACCACGGCGCGGACGCCGCCGTACGCGGACGAGCGCAGGGACACCTGGAACCCGTACGCCTGCGCCAGCCGGCCGACCACGGCCAGGCCCAGCCTCGGCGTCTCGCCCAGGTCGTTGAGGTCGATGCCGGACTGCGCCTGCGCGAGCATCTTCTCGGCCCGTGAGCGAGCCTCCTCGCTCATGCTCAGGCCGCCGTCCTCGATCTCCACGGCGATGCCCGACTGCACTTCGACTGCTGTGAGGTGGACGCGGGTGTGCGGCGGCGAGTACCGGGTGGCGTTGTCGAGCAGCTCCGCCAGGGTGTGGATCAGCGGCTCGACGATCGGACCGACGACGGCGACCTCGGAGACCGAATGGAGCTCCACGCGCTGGTAGTCGATGATCCTCGACATCGCACCGCGCATCACGCTGTACAGGGTGACGGCCCGGCTCCACTGGCGGCCCGGGCGCGCACCGCCGAGGACCGAGATGGAATCGGCGAGTCGGCCGATCAGGGCGGTGCCGTGGTCGAGTCGCAGGAGGTCGCCGAACACGTCCGGGTTGGTGCCGTGCCGGTCCTCCATCTCGCGCATCTCTTGGGCCTGCTGGTGGACGATCGCCTGCACGCGCCGGGCGACGTTCACGAAGGCCCGCTGTGCCGAGTCGCGCAGGCTCTCCTCGTTGTCGACCGCGTCGATGACGTGGGCCAGCACGGCCTGCAGGGCGGCTCTGAAGCGCGGGGTCAGGGCCTCGTCGTCGCCCCAGCGGTTACCGCGGCCGCCGCGCCCTCCGAGGGCGGTCAGCACATCCTCGGCCGGTTCGCCCTTGCGCAGGCGCTCGATGGCCTCGGGCAGCACCGATTCGGACAGCCGGCCCGCTTCGGCCTCCTGCCGTGCCAGGACGTGCTGGAGGGCCGCGATCCGGGCGCGGCCGGCTGCGACCGCGCGACCGCGCCGCAGCGCTTCGACGAAAAGGGCTGCGGTGCACAGGGCGCCGGCGGCGATGAGGGCGGTGCCGAGCGGTGCCGATGAGGATACGAGCGCCCCGACCAGACAGGCGGCGGCCACGGCTGCGATCGCGGGAAGCATACGGCTTGCCCTGCCCGCACGGTGGGAATTTTCGGGGGGAATGTCTCTTTGCTCCATCGATGTCCTCGAACTATCGAAAAAGGGGGACCTTCTGACCGGTGGGCGGGAGCATAACTACGCCCAACTACCAGCACGTGGGCTTTCGTTGGAGTTCATCGGACCGGAGGAACCGTTATGCGCCATCGGTGACGACACATTTCGGCACGAGAAAGGTCCGTGTGCCGTCAGTGGCTGGATAACGGCTGGTCGACGGCCTGCCGGCCCGTTCATCGTGCGGGAATCCGCGTTCGCATTCCGATCGATTCCGGCCGCATCGCTTAGTCCTCCGGTGGTGCCCCGGACGGAAATGCGCTAGGAACGCGCCGCCCGAGGGGCGCCGTGCCGACTGCGTCCGGTCGCTGTCCTGTCGGTTGTCTGTCGGTGGGCTGTCGATCGCAAACCGCACAGCGGGTAAAGCGTTGACCCCTAAGGAGTGAATCGCGACAGAACCTCGTGACCCTTGGCCGGAACCTTCCATACGGTGGCCACTCTTCGCTCATCACCACACCTGGGGGGCCGGTGCGCAACCACCGACTCGTAATGACCGCTGCCCTCGTGGCGGCCGGTCTCGGCATCGTTCCGGGCACCGCGCAGGCGGCGGATCCCGTACCCGTCGCGGCCGGCGTGGCCGACGCGATAGCCGAGGCATCCACCTCCGAGGGCTTCCACAGCCCGGCCGACCGCACGATCCGTACCGCCCTGCCCACCGCCGTCGAGGGGAAGAACAAGGCGAACGCCAAGACCGCCGCACCACAGAGCGCGCAGGCAGCGCCCGCACCGGCCCCGCAAGCCGCACCGGCCCCGCAAGCCGCACCGGCTCCGCAGGACGGGCAGCCGGCGCCGGCCGCACTGGACGCGGGGGCCAACCCGACCCTCGCGGTCGACGTCAGTGGCACGAGCTATACCGCGCACGGCATCGAGCTCACCACCCTGATCACGAGCGCCGACTTCGCGCTCGGCGTCGTCATCGACTGGGGCGACGGGAAGTCCGACACGGCCACCGCCCAGGGCGCGGCCGAGCTGCACCACTCGCACACGTACGACAAGTCGGGCGAGTACCAGGTGAAGGTGACGGTGAGCGACACCACCAACGCCGTCCAGGCCGTCAACGGAGGCGCCTTCCTCACCCCCGGCTCCGACTTCACCCCGCACACCCCGACCCGCCTCCTCGACACCCGCTACGGCACCGGCACCGGCGCACCCGTGGCGAAGGTCCCGGGACAGGGCTCCGCCCGGGTGAAGGTGGCCGGCAACGCCGCCGTTCCGGCGGGCGTCACCGCGGTCGCCCTCAACGTCACGGTCACCGAGACCGTCGACAGCGGGTACGTGACCGCCTGGCCCGGCGCGGGCTACGACCGCCCGGGGACCTCGAACCTGAACTACACGGCCGGCCGGTCCGTCCCGAACCTGGTGATCGTGCCGGTCGGCGAGGACGGGTACATCGAGCTGTACAACGGCGGCGGGCAGCCTGTCGACCTGATCGCCGACGTCACCGGCTACTTCACCCGGGCCCAGGCGGCCGGCTACACCTCGATGACGCCCGCCCGGTTCGTGGACACCCGGGAGGGTCTCGGCACCACCCGGGGCAAGCTCGCCGCGCGCAGCGCGTTCACGACCGGGATCGGCGGCCTGCGCGGGGTGCCCGAGGGCATCACGGCCGTGGCCCTGAACGTCACGGTGACCGAACCCCAGGGGACGGGCCACCTGACCGCCTTCTCCGGCGACGGGCCGGTCCCGACGGCCTCGAACCTGAACTTCGTGGCCGGGCAGACGGTCGCCAACGCGGTGATCGTCCCGGTGGCCGCTGACGGGACGATCAAGGTGTTCAACGGTGCCTGGCTGCCGGCCCACGTGGTCGTCGACGTCGTCGGCTATTACAGCAAGGGCAGCAAGGCCGCCTTCCTGCCCTTCACCCCGTTCCGCACGCTCGACACCCGCGAGGAGGCCTACGGCTGGCCCGGCGGCAGGTTCCGCGCCCGGGAGTACATCACTCAGGGGTTCACGCCCGAGGCGGCGACGGGTGTCGAGGCCTACGTGCTGAACACCACCGTCACCGAGACCGGCGGCGACGGGTTCCTCTCGGTTGCGCCGAGCCCCTACGCGCTGCCGGCCGACGGCGAGCCCGCCGCGCCCGCCGCGCCGCGCCCCGGCTCCTCCACCCTGAACTGGACGACCGGCGCGATCGTCCCCAACCTGGTGCAGGCGAGCGACGGCGACCACGGCGTCATCACCTTCTGGAACCAGGGCTACCAGGACGCCGACCTGGTGCTCGACGTCTTCGGCGTCTACCAGTCGAAGTGATGCCCGGGGGGCGGCGCGCACCTGCGGGCCGCCCCCCGGCTCAAGGTCTGCACAGGCGTACGGCGAGTGCGGCGACGTCGTCGTCCAGGCGGCCTCTGCTGTAGCGCAGGAGGTCGCGGTGGAGAGCCGTGAGCAGCTCGCGCGGCGGTGTCGGAGGCTGTCGGCCCATCCAGGCCGCCAACGGGAAGAACTCGCCGTCGCGGGCACGGGCCTCGGCGATCCCGTCGGTATAGAGAAGCAGCAGGTCGTCGGGGGCGAAGTCGAAGGTGTCGACGCTGTAGTGGTCGCCGATCAGCTCCGCGAGGCTGAGCAGCGGCGAAGGGGTGTCCGACTCGAGGGTGCGCAGTTGCCCCCGGTTCAGGAGCAGTGGCGGAGGGTGCCCGCAGTTGAGGATGTCGATACGTCTGCCCTCGTGCGGGATCTCGACGAGGAGCGCGGTGGCGAACCGCTCCATCGGCCCCTCGGGTGGGAAGGCGGAGTTGTAGCGGGTGCTGCTGGCGTCCATGCGGCGTGCGACATCGACCATGTCGCTCTCCCCGTAGGCGGCCTCCCGGAAGGCGTTGACGATCGCAGCGGCCGCCCCCACCGCGGGCAGGCCCTTGCCGCGGACGTCACCGATGAGCAGCCTGACCCCGAACGGAGTGTCGACCACCTCGTAGAAGTCCCCGCCGATGCGTGCCTCGGCCGCGGCCGCGAGGTACAGCGACTCGATCTCGATGGCGCCGAACCGGCGCGGCATGGGACTGAGCACCACCTGCTGCGCCGCGTCGGCCACGAGCCGCACCTGGAAGAGGGTGCGCTCGCGCTGGAGCCGGATGTGGCTCCCGTACGCGGCGGCCACGGTGACCGCGATGATGCCCGAGGCCGTCCACCACGTCCCCAGGTCGGGGAAGACGAAGCCGAGGCCGATCATCAGAAGGAGGCACACCGTTCCGAGCAGGACGGTGGGAAGGACCGGCCACATGGCGGCGGCGAGCGCCGGCGCCGCGGGCAGGAGGCGGCTGAAGGCCATCTCCGGCGGTGTGGAATACGCCAGGCTGGCAATGACGACGGTCAGGATGACCGGCGACAGCCGCACAAGTCTTCCCGGGCCGGGGTGCCGGCGGTGCCGCGGCCGTCCAGACTCGATCACACTTCACAGAATATCTACGTAATGGGGGCATAGCGCTCTGGAGATCAGAGACGCCCGCCCGCCCCGGGCCGTGGGCCCACCGCCGCGGATTCTTCGAGATCGACCGGCCGCCGGTCCTCGCACCGAGCTCCACAGGCAGGCTGACCAGGTGCGATGCGGGCGGCCCGCTTGCACCGGCCCGGGCCCCGGGGGCCCGCCCGTTCCGTACGGGATCCGGCTCGGGGCGTGCCGCCGGGCGCCGGCCCGCGCGCGGGCCGGCGCCAGGTCAGCGCGGCAGCCGGCCGGAATCGAGCAGAGCGTGCAGCCGTGCGGCGGGCAGTCCCGGGTTGGCCGCCGCGCCTTCGGCCGTTGAGGGGTCCTGGAGCAGCCTTTCCAGGGTGTTCCCCGAGAGGAGCGGGTTGGCCGCGGCCGCCCGGCGGACGCGCTCGTCCGGGTCGTTCAGCAGTTCCACGGGAGCCCGCCCGGTCGGATCGGCCGCGGCCAGGGCCCGGACCTCCGGGTCCTCGTGCCCGAGGAGGTGGGCCAGCCCGGTCCGCGGCAGCCGGGACTGCGTGAGCAGGTGGGAGCGCTGCCGCGGGCGGGCCACGAAGGCCGCGAGGACGGTCGCCGACGGTGCCAGGGGGTGCCAGGAGGCCAGCCGGTGGCGCACGTCCTCGTCCGGGTCCTCCGCCAGCCGTGCCACCAGGTCGGCGGGGAGCGTGGAGCACCGGGCGGCCGCCCGGCGCAGCCGCACTTCCCCGGACAGCGCGCACGCTCGGTACCAGTCCGGTTCCGGGTCCTCGTACGGCTCCAGGATCATGCAGGTGCAGTCGCAGGCGTCCAGGTCCATCTCATGGTCGATGGCCCCGCACTGCGCCGGGGTGCGGGGCAGCGGCTGGACCCGCGCACGGGTGCGTACCTGCTCGTCGGGGTCCTCGGCGAGCTGCGCCCACAGGGCCGGATCGAGATCCGCCCGGGCGGCGACCCGCTCGCGGATCTCGGGGCGGGCGTCCCGTGCGAGCCGGGCGACGGCGCCGCGGGGCGTGTACGGGTTGACGGCGAGGGACCACCGGCACTCCGGATCGGCCAGGGACGCCTCGACGACCGCATCCGACAGCGCGTAGTTGTTGAGGATCAGCCACCGGTGGTGGCCGTGTTCCGGGAGCTCCGCTTCCATGGCCGCGGGGTCCGCCGCCCGTACGCGGTACTCGGCGCGCGAGCGGACGTGCGGGTCGGGGTCGGCCAGCAGGGCGTCTAGCTGCTCGGAGGTGAGCCGGGACCACAGATCCGCCGCGAGGCACCGGACTCCGGGGTGGTCGTGCCCGAGTGTCCTGTACCGGAAGGAGTTGGGGAGCTGGTAGGAGCTCATGAGCTCCTGCACGATCTCGGACGCCGTGAGCAGCAGGGGCTCGTCGCCGTCCTCCGCGGTCAGCAGGGCGATGAGGACGTCGTCGGGCAGGGGGCGGGGCTGGCGCGGGCGCGGACGGGGCCCTGCGGCGAGGTGCGCACGGACCATGCTGTGGGGGTCCTCGGCCAGCCGGCCGCGCTGGTCCGGCGGTATGTGGGGGTTGCGGACGAAGGACCGGCGGACCCTGACCTCCGGGTGCGCGATCACGGCGTCCATGACCTCCTGGGGGAGGGGGCGCTCCTCGCACAGGATCCGCCGGGCCTCCCCGGCGACCGGGTCCAGCAGGCGCAGCAGGACCTCGGCGGGCGCTCCCGCGTTGGCCGCGACCCCGCGCAGCCACAGGTCCGTAGGGGCAGAGGGCAAAGAAGGCATCCGGCCATCATCTCAGCCGGGGGCGCCCGAGCCTCAGGCCCCGGCGATTCCGGTGATCACCGGGTCGCCGAGCGGAGCGGCTTCCCCGGTCAGGCCGACGGTCCGCAGGGCGGCCTGGGCCAGGTCCAGTGCCTGGGCCTCGGCGCTCGCCGTATCGGCGGCCTCGACCTCGAGCCGCAGGCTGAAGGCCGACGAGTCCGGGTAGAACGTGAGGAGGTCCAGGTCCTCGGCCGCCCCCAGGTCCGTATCGCGGGGATCGGACCCGCTGAGGGCGCGGGTGAGTTCCGTGCGCGCCTCGGGGGTCAGCTCGGTGAGAAGGGTGCCGGGGAGGGTCACGACGTAGATGGTCATGGGGTTACGCATGCCCCGGCACCGCGGGGAAACTCGCGCCGGGCGCCCGCGTCCCGCCGTTCGGCCGAAGATGCCCGCCGCAGCGCTCGCTTCTGGGCCGGCGCTCGCAGCGTGCTCAGTGCCCCGGCCGGCCGATACCTGTCCATGGACATTCCACGCATTCCTTCGTTCCCCCCCCACGCCGCCACGCACGCTGGGTAGCGTCAGCATCACAAGCCGTCCGGTGTCACGAGGAACCGAGCGCCGGGCGGGGACCGTTGAAGGCAAGGGAGCATGCCGATGGCGAACGTTGAGGTCTCTTTGAAGGAGACGATGACGTCGATCGAGGGCGCAGTGGGAGCCGCGCTGGTGGACTACACCAGCGGTATGGCGCTGGGGACCCTCGGCGGCGGGAAGGATCTTGACCTGACGGTCGCCGCCGCGGGCAACACGGATGTGATCCGGGCGAAGCTGCGCACCATGGAGATGCTGGGCCTGCAGGACGAGATCGAGGACGTCCTGATCACGCTCGGCGGCCAGTACCACCTGATCCGGCTCCTCAAGGGCCGGGGCAACGGCGGGCTGTTCCTGTACCTCGTGCTCGACAAGGCCAAGTCCAACCTGGCGATGGCCCGCCACCAGCTCAAGCGCATCGAGGCCGACCTGGACCTCTGAACCCGGTACATCCGCGCCCACGCATGCCCGCGAGTTGAAGAATTCTTCAATCCGGCACATCTGAAACCGGTAATCCGCAGGCGTGCGTGGGCCCGTCCGTACGAACGTATGGGTGGTGGGCCGACCGGAAGCCCCGCGCCCTCGAGCAAGGCTTGAAGCAACAGCAGGAGCACTCATGGGAATGCAGGTACCCCTCTACCAGGCGAAGGCCGAGTTCTTCCGCATGCTCGGGCACCCCGTCCGCATCCGGGTCCTGGAGCTCCTGCAGAACGGCCCCGTACCCGTACGCGACCTCCTCGCCGCGATCGATGTCGAGGCGTCCAACCTCTCCCAGCAGTTGGCGGTCCTGCGCCGGGCCGGGATCGTCGTGTCGATACGCGACGGAGCGACGGTCAGCTACGCCCTCGCCGGCGGGGACGTGGCGGAGCTCCTGCGCGCGGCACGCCGCATCCTCACCGAGCTTCTGGCAGGCCAGAGCGAGCTCCTGGCCGAACTGAGGCAGCTGGGGCCGCAGGCGGAGCGCACGGGGGAGGGCGTCGGCCGCTGACCGCCCGTGAGCACCGTTCCGGGACGGCGGCCGGGGCTCATGCGGGCGGGGCTCAGGCGGGCAGGGCTCAGGACGGCGGGAGCGCGCGCTGGATCAGCCGGACGGCGAGCGAGTCCGGAGGCTGCCAGACGTGCCGGTCGTCGAACGACCACGCGTAGGTCAGCGCTCCGCCGCGGATGCAGTCGAGCAGGCCGGGCGCCGTGAGCTCGCGGGCCGACCACGCGTAGAGCTGCTGCAGTCGCGGTGCGATCACCCCGAAATCGAGGAGGCGGCCGAAGCCGATCTCCCTGTCGAGGTGGGACCGCACGCTGTCGTGGAGCGGGTACTCGTCGGGGAGCACGCGCGAGAGCTGCAGGAAGATCCCGGTCATCTCCAGCCGCGGATCACCGAGGACCGGGGCGAGCGGGCGCAGCCATCCCAGGGAGATACGGGGCGCCGCGACGAGCGCGTGGGCGTAGAGCACGCGGCAGAGGACGACGTTCATGAAGAAGCGCTCGGTCTCGTTCTCCGCCTCTGCGAGGTCGCGGTTCTCCAGGTAGGCGGCGACCACGCTCCCGTTGTGCGCCCGGTACCAGGCCCGGGCGGTGGGGCGGTCGGCGAAGGACAGCCAGTGGTCGACGGTGAGCGAGGAGGAGGGTCCGGCAAGCGCGCCGCTCAGGCCCACCGCCTCACAGCCGTCACGGAGGATCCGTTCGTTCACCGCCCGCCACCACGGGCTGCCCGGCCGGTCGCTGAAGGCCGGCTGCAGCACGCCCCGCCGCAGCTGCCAGCGCATGAACGACATGGCCGCCCTGCGGAACGGCAGGTGCCGCGGCGCCCTGCCGAACGGACCGTAGTAGCAGCGCTCCATCAAGGACATCCGCCCGGCCGGGTCGTCGCGGACGGCGGCGACCTGCTGCCCGGCCCAGGCCGCGGCCGTGACCTCAGAGACCATGACCCCACAGTCGCACAGACGGCCCGGGCCGGTGCCGCAGACCTGCCGCGTCAGCCCGTCGGGGTGAGCACCCACAGGCGGTGGTCCCAGCCGACGTCACGGCAGTCGCGCACCGTGAGCCCGGCCCGCTCCGCCAGCGCCGTCACCTCCTTGACGGAGCGCAGGCCGGAGCCGAACGCCGCCGTGAGCCGCAGGTGGTGCAGGACCGCGTCGATGTCGTCCGGGTCGGCCGCCTCCACCTGCTCGACCAGGACCAGGGACCCGTCGGCCGGCAGCGCGGCCGCGGCCTCGGTGAGGGTCAGCACCGCGTCCTCGTCCGGCAGCCACTCCAGCAGCCGGCACAGCAGCAGCGTCCCCGCGTCCGACGGCACCGGACGGGTCTGCGCCACGAGCTCCACCCGGGGCAGCACCTCCGGATCCAGGATCTGCTCGCCGAGGACGTCCAGCACCGACTGCAGGGCGGCGATCTTGACCCGCAGGCCGGGGAACCCCTTGACGAGCGCGTTGACGACCGTGCCGGCGCCGGTGCCCGCCGCGCCGAGGACATCCACCGCCGACCAGTCGTAGGCGGCGGCCACGCCGGTCGAGACCCAGCGGGCCTCGTCCTCGATCGCCGTACGGGCGGAGGCGCCCAGCCGTACGTCGGTGCGCAGCGCGTCGGCCAGGCTCTCGCCGGACGCCGTACGGCACCCGTTCGCGCCCGAGGTCAGGCGCTCGGCGAGCCCCGCCAGGGACAGGTCGAAGGCGGCCTGGGAGCCGCGCAGGTCGTACTCCTCCAACGAGTGGTCGTCCTCGACCAGTTCCTCGCCCACCGGTGTCAGCCGGTAGCCGTCGTCGGCGAGCTCGAACACCTCGATCTCCACCAGGTACTTCAGCAGCGCCCAGCGTGCGCGGCTCGGTCGCGCTGCGCCGCGCCAGCTCCGCGAGCTCCCGTACGCCCTGGTAGACGAGGTCGATCAGCCCCAGGGCTACGGCCACGCGGATCGCCAGCCCCGGCGCCAGGTCGGTCAGCTCGTGGAGGCGTTCGTGCGCGTCCTCGCCCTCCAGGACATCGGGGTCGGCGGGCGCGGCGAGGCCGGGTGCGACCTCGGCGCGCCGCCAGTAGCCGGTGATGTGCGTCTGCTCGCGCGCAACGCCCCGGTCCACCGACAGGTGCCTCCGGATGCCCTTGAGTGTGACGGCCTCACCGGCCGCCCGGACGAACACCGTGCCCGGCAGCCACTCCATGTCCCGCACCGCCTGCTCCAGCAGTTCGCTGCGCCCCGCCGGAGTGGCACCGCGCACCAGCCAGGTGACCTCGGCGTCGGCCCGCGTCGGCAGCTCCTGGCGGTGGCTGTCCTCACCGACCTCGACGAACACCCGCACCCGGGTCTCCGCGGGCATCTCCGCCAGCCACCGGCCGATCGCGGGCAGCGCCGTCTCGTCGCCGATCACCAGCAGCCAGTCCGCGCCCTCGGGGTGACTGTGCGACATCTTCGGCCCGGCGATCCAGGTCACCTGGCCCGGAGCGGCCTGCTGCGCCCAGGACGAGGCGATCCCGCCGTCGTGCCGGACGAAGTCGAAGTCGATCTCCCCGGCCACCGGGTCGAACCGCACCGGCGTGTAGTCCTTGGAGATCGGACGGCCGTCCGAGGGCCAGTCCAGGCTGCTCACGTTCTGCCGCGGCAACACCGGATCCCGGCCCTCCTCGGCGAAGAAGAACTTCACGTGGTCGTCGAAGCCCTCGGTGCGCAGCGGCGGGAGGGACAGGCCCGCGTGCTCGAAGGCGTGCAGCTGAGGCCCGCCGAGGGTCACCCGCCGCATCCCGGGCGTGACGTCCGAGACGCGCACCACCGTCAGCTCCCTGAGCACGATGGGGAAGGTGACGACCGAGCGGGGACTACGGGTGGACATCTGACTGCTCCTTCACATCCGGGCCGGTAGATCCGGGTTGCGGCCACGCTACGTCTGCGGACGCGCGCCGCATCGAACCCGCGGGCCACGTCACTGGCACCGTGCGCGCAATCCGGAGGCCCGGTTCCACGATCCGGTGCGCACGCTTCGACGCCGCGGCCGGACCCTGAGGCTGGACCTCAAGTGCGCTTGAGCTCCTACGGTGTTGTGCGACAGGGGATCTCGAAAGAGCGAACGGAGCGCATCCGCCATGGAGTACTCGCACACTGACGTCGAACTGGTCCGGCAGCCCATCGGCTACTGGGGTTGGGCCGCGGCCGAGGCGGTCGTCACCCGGATCAGGGCCGTCCTCGCCGGAATCGGCACCACCCAGCCGCAGGCATGGATCCTGGACCGGATCGCGAACGCCGAAACACCGCCGACCCGGGACGGGGTGACCGGGGTGCTGAGCGGTTACGCGGCCGCGGGCATCGACGACCTGGACGAGGAGATCGACGCCACCGTCGCCCGCGGCTGGGTCATACAGGACCCCGAAGGACGCCTCGAACTCAGCGCCGGGGGAACGGACTTCTACGCCCGGCTGGCCGCGACCCAGGCAGAGCTGTGGCAGGAGCGGCACCGGGACATCCCGGACGAGGAGTACGTGACCACGCTGAAGGTCCTCCAGCGGTTCATCCACAACACGGGCGGCCATGCCTGGCACCACTGACCCGGGCAGTCCGCGGCCGACAACGAGCCGAAGGGCCCATGCCGCGTAGACGGCCAGGACGCGTCCGCGCCGGGATCTCCCGCCGCCGGACACCGGGATCAGGACCGGATATCGACGGCCTGTCCGCACGTGCGCGATCAGAGACGCCCTGGGCCCGCCTCCGGGGGAGGCGGGCCCAGGCGGAGGCCGCGGGGTGGGCGCGGCTGCTACTGGCCGGCGGCGGCCTTCGCGAGGAGCGGGGTCAGCTGCTCGACCACCCACGGGGCGCTCAGCGCGTCCGGGTAGGCGATGGCCGAGGACAGCGAGTTCTCCGACGGGATCACTGTGAAGTGCCTGGTCTTCACCGAGTTCAGCGACTGGAACAGCTTGCTGGACTCCAGCTCGGTCGCGCTGATCACACCGCGGTCGCCGAAGGGGTAGGTGACGAGCAGGACGTCCGCGTCGAGCTGGTCGAGGTTCTCCAGGCTGACGGCGTTCTTGTTCGGCGCGTAGTTCTTCGCCTTGTCGGTTTTGGTGAGGCCGAGCTTCTCGAAGACGCCCGGGTCCTGGTCCGCATAGGACATGAAGCTGATCTGCTCGGGGTGGACGACCGTGTACGTGTACGTCTTGCCCTTGAACTCGGGGTGCGCTGCCGCGGCTTGCGTCGTGGCCTTCTCGTTCGCCGCGATGACCTCCTCCGCCTTGGCGCTCAGGCCGAGGGCCTTCGCGGCCGTCTTCAGGCGGTCCTGCCAGGTCAGGGTGTCGCCGTGCGTCTTGTCGGTGAAGGTGACGACCGGGGCGATCGGCTGCAGCTTCGCGTAGTCCGCGTCCATCTCCCAGGTGTTCATGCCGAGGATGACGTCGGGGGCCTCGGCGGCGATGGCCTCGTAGGCGGTGCCGTCGGTGTCGTCGTACGTCTTCAGCTTGCCCGTGCCCAGCCTGTCGATGGCGCGCTGCTTGTACTCGGGCACCTTGGCGCCGTCCTCGACGTCCGGGGTGATGACCGGGACGATGCCGAGGGCCAGTGCGATGGCGGTGTCGCCGTCGGAGACCGTCGCGACCTTCACCGGCTTCTTCTTGACCTCGGTCCTGCCCCACGCGTTGGTGAGCGAGACGGGGAACCCGGCGGCCGCGTCGGCGCCGGACGCGGCCGGCTTGTCGTTGGTGGCGGTCGAGTCCTCGCCACCGCACGCGGTGAGCAGGCCGAGGCAGGCGGCGGCCGCGGTGAGGGCGGCGATGGCGCGGGCCGGACGGCGGCGCGATCTGTTCAGGACGGACATGGTGGTGGGTTCTCCTATGCGGGGATACGACGGCCCAGGGGGAGGATCTGGGGCCGTTGGGAGCGGGGATGGGGGACGACGAGACAGTCCAGGCCGAACACCTCGGCCACGGTCTGCTCGGTGAGTACCTCTTCGGGAGTGCCCCGGCGCACGATCCGGCCGTCGCGCATGGCGACGATCGTCGAGGCGTACAGGGCGGCCTGGTTGAGGTCGTGGGACACCAGCACGATCGTCTTGCCGGCCTGCTTGTTGAGGTCGGCGAGGAGGTCCATGACCTCGATCTGGTGGGCGATGTCCAAGTAGGTGGTGGGCTCGTCCAGGAGCAGCGTCGGCGTGTCCTGGGCGAGGGCGAGGGCGATCCACACGCGCTGGCGCTGGCCTCCGGAGAGCTGGTCGACCGGCCGGTCGATCAGCTCGGCCGTACCGGTCGCCATCAGGGCGTCCGCGATGACCTCGTCGTCGGCGGCGGTGCGCCGCTGACCGAACCGGCGGTGCGGATGGCGTCCGCGCCAGACGAGGTCGCCGACGGTGATGGACTCCGGGGCGATCGGCGACTGCGGCAGGATGCCGAGGCGTCGGGCCACCTCGCGGGTCGACAGCGCGTGGATGTCCTGGCCCTCGAGGAGGACCGATCCGGCGGCCACGGGCAGCAGCCGGGCGACCGACTTCAACAGGGTCGACTTGCCGCAGGCGTTCGGGCCGACCAGCGCGGTGATCCTGCCGGGCTCGATCCCGAGTGACAGCTCCTCGATGGTCGGAGTGCGGTCGTAGCCGGCGCTGATGCCGCGGGCTTCGAGCCGGAAACCGGCGTCCGTGGAGGCGCGTACGGGTGGTGCGCTCATACGGTGGCTCCTTGCCTGCGCCGGAGGATCAGCCAGACGAAGTAGGGGGCGCCGAGCAGCGCCGTGAGGACGCCCGTCGGCACCGGGCTGATCAGGGGGCCGTGCTGGGCGAGGACGTCGGCGCCGAGGACGATCACGGCGCCGATCGGGACGGCCAGGGCGACCGAGCGGTCGGCGCCCACCAGCCGGACCGCGATGGGACCGCTGATCAGCGAGACGAAACCGATCGGGCCCGTGACGCTGGTGGCCAGCGCGGCGGCCGCGGTCCCGACCAGCAGGGTCGCGATCGGGGCCGCGCCCACCCGGGTGCCGAGCCCCAGCGCGAGCTGGTCCCCGAGGGCCATGCTGCCCAGGGACCGGCCGAGCAGGGCGGTGCAGAGTCCGCACACGGCGAGCGTGCCCGCCAGGGTGGAGACCCCCTCCCAGGTGGCGTCGTTGACGCTGCCGACCAGCCAGCGCATCACCTGCGCGATGCTGTGCTGCCCGGCCACCGTGAAGAGGTAGTTCACGTAGGCGGTGCACACGGCGCTCAGGCCGATGCCCACGAGGACCATGCGGTACGTGTCCACACTCCCGCCGCGCCGGCTCAGCGCGAGGACCATCGCCACGAGGAGGAAGGCCCCGCCGAGGCCGGCCGGCGAGGTCCCGTAGGTAACCGCCGGGGCGAACAGCAGCATGGTCGTGGCGCCGGCCCCGGCGCCCGCCGAGATGCCGACGATGTCCGGGGTGGCCAGCGGGTTGCGGATGAGCCGCTGGTAGAGGGCGCCGGAGAGGCCGAAGAGCGCTCCGGCGAGCAGCGCCGCCAGGGCGCGCGGCATCCGGATGCGGAAGATCACGTAGTCGGCGAGCCCGGTGCGCATGCCGAACGCGGCGGGCAGGATGTCACCCGCCGCCATCCGCTTGACCCCGCCCAGCAGCACTGAGGTGACGAGCAGCGCGAGCAGCATCAGGACGAGTACGCAGGCGACGACGACGGCGCGGCGGACGCCCGACCGGTGGGCGCCGCGCAGCCGGGCCGGGGTGGCGGCCACGTCACCACGATCAACATCACCGACGCCCAACGTCGGCTGGTGCTCGGCCGGATGCGCGGCACCCTCGCCCGGGACGACGACCCGGAGGTCTTCGCCGTGCTGTCCGCCGGGCACCGCAACTGCCTCCCGCTGCCCCAGCCCACCAGCCACACTGCCGGAGCGGTCGCGCGGGAACTGGCCCGGACCCCGAGCGACCCGCGCACCGCGACGGAGTGGGCGGAGAACCTCTACACGAGCTCGACCAGCCTGCGCCGGGCCTTCCGCGCGGAAACCGGCATGGCCTTCTCGGAATGGCGCACCCGGCTCCGGCTCAACCACTCCCTGAGCCTTCTGGAACAGGGCCAGTTGGTGAGCGGTCGCGGCCCGGGTGGGGTTCGTCAGTACCAACGGCTACATCCTGGCCTTCCGTCGCCACTTCGGGCAGACGCCGGGCGCGTACGTACGGAGCTCGCTGGGCCGGTCGGCGTAGGGAGGGCACCCGGGGTGCCCGGGGATGCCGGGGGAGTGCCCGGGATGTGCCCGGCCGGCCGGTCCGGGTGGACAGGAGTGGGCAGGGCTGGACAGTCAACGGCCCCGTAGGGCCTGGCAGGTGGACACCGACCGCCAGGAGTCTGTGCCCATGAACGTTGCACGTATCCGGACGGACGCGGCCCAGGCCGCACCTGCCCCCGTGCTCGCCCCCGCATCCGTATCCGTATCCGTATCCCGAGGAGCATCCACCATGACGTCCCGCGCACTCCGTGCCATGACCGTGCTGACCGCCACTGCGGTGCTCGGCGCCACCGCATCCACCGCCGCCTATGCCGCGCAGAGTGATGCCCGGCGCACGCCGGGCATCGTCAGCGCCTGGGCCCGGGCCTGGAACGGCACCGAACCGCAGGCGCTCGGCGCCCTGTTCACCGTCGACGGCACCTACACCGACGAGGCCGTGTCCGCCACCTTCCGGGGCCGCAAGGAGATCTCGGGGTGGAAGGCCCGCGCCGACAGCCTGATCGACAACGTCCACGTCACCGTGCGCACCACCCGCGTCGAAGGCCACCGCGTCACGGTCCGGGCCGTGTACGCCGGCCACCTCAAGGGCGCGCCCAAGCCCTTCGCCGTGCCAATGACCACCGTGCTCGACCTGGACAGGAACGGCTGCCGGATCGCCTCCGACAAGGACCATTACAGCCTGGCCACGGTCCTCGCCCAGTCCGGCCTGCCCGCGGACTGGACCCCGCCGACGGCCTGACCGCCGCGGCTTGACCATCGCGGCGTGACCGTCGCCGTCTGACCGGTCGCCGCCCGCCCGACCGGGCGGCGCGGCCCTGCGGAAACGGACCTGCCCCGTCCCCGCGGGTCACCACCCGGGTACGGGGCAGTCGGCTGTCCTGCCGGTCCTTCCCGGCGCGGACCCCGTGGGGCGTCCGGACGGGGTGTCCGGGTCAGCCGCCCTGACCGGCGCTCCCGACCGGGCCCACCTTCACCGCCGAGCCGCCGCCCTCCGTGACGGGCAGTGAGCCGGTGCCCGGCCAGGCGAGGGTGACCGACTTCGTCTCGTCCGGCGGGGTCACCACCAGCCCCGTGACGCGGACGCCGGAGCCGCCCGACGTGTTGAGCGGGTAGCTGATCCCGAAGTAGGTCGACTCCCCCTTCTTGAGGACGGCCGTGTCGGGCTGCTGGCCCGTGCGCTGCGCGGACAGCGAGCCCGAGTCGGTCTTCAGGTCGACGCCCGGGTACCCGGAGATCGAGCAGTCCCGGTTACCGCGGTTCTTCAGCGTCACCGCGACCGTGCCGTCCGTGTCACCGCCGATGGTGTGCTCCGCGGCCGTGATCGCCAGCTCGTCGGTTCGGCACGTGTCGCTCTTGCCGCTCCCGCCGGAGCTCGCCCCGGTGGAGGGTTTCCCGCCGCCTTGATCCGAGCTGCCCGAGGCCGAAGCGCCAGCCGGGGCCGACGCGGTGGACGTGGACGACGGGGCGCTCTCCCCCGCGCCGTCGTCGCCGTTCTGGCAGGCCGTGAGCGAGAGGCTCGCGGCAACGGCCGCGGCGGCGAGGGTCAGCTTGTGAACGCGCATCGTTTCTTCCTCAGGATCGATCGGTTGGCGGTGCCGGGCGGGTCCCGCTGTTCGGGTCGGTACGAGCGAGCCTTTCCGAACAGCAGGACCCGCCCGGCCCGTACAGCCGTTCCACCCAACCGCCCGCCAATACCTTCCTGTTACACGCACTCTCGGGTCCGACACGTGCCCACCCTCCCAGGGCGCGCCGCCGACCAGCCGGAACGGCGGTTCCCGCCGGAATTCCGCACCGTTACGAGGCGGTCGTCCGCCGGGACAGTCCCGTGACGCGGCGGATCTTGACCCCAACGGGTGGCATCCCTCCTCCACCCGCCTTCGCCCACGCCCGAGGCCGGGAACACACCGCTGCGCCGGAACCGGCGCGCCGATCGCTCATGTCCTTGCGTTCGTGCGACCGCTTCGCCCCCGGTGGTTGGTGCGGACACGGGCCGAGGTGATCTCATAGTCGATCACAGTGGGCCGGCAGAGCGGCCGGACGCGAGGGAAGGACAAGTGGTGGTCGAGCAAGGAGCCGTGGGTGTCACGGTCACAGGACTGATCGAGGCCGCCGCGGAGGGCCGGAGCGGCGCCCTGTGGCGGCTCCGGCACAAGGGTCGGCAGCTCGACGCGAACCTGGTGCGTCTCCTGCCCGATGGTGAAATCGCCCTCCACCGCGAGCCCGAGGTGGACGTACTGCTCCTCGTCGTGAAGGGCGGCGGCTCGCTGAGCCTGGACGGCGCCGTATCGGAGGCCTCGCCCGGCTCCCTCATCCTGCTGCCGCGCGGAGCCCCCCGCTCGCTCCGGGCCGGCCCCGAGGGGTTGGTGTTCCTCACCGCGCACCGCAGGCGCGCCGGCATGTCCATCGGCCGGCCTCCCCGCACCGAACCGCTCACCCCGCAGTGCCCGGTCCACCTCGTCTGCGACCAGTGCCACCGGCACGCCATCGAGGCCGACGCCCGCTACTGCAGCTGGTGCGGTACCCGCCTGATGCCCCGGGCCGATACGGGCTGACACCCGGCGCGGCGCACGGGAGGTGGGGCTCGGCCGTCACGGACGGGGGTGGAGGGGGACCGGGACGCGGGGCAGGTCGATGCCGAAGTGGTCGCGGTAGGCCGCCAGCACCTCGGCGTCGTCGGCGAGGGGCCGTTCGGTCCGCTTCCCGGCGGTCGTGACCGTCAGGACGCGGTCGCTGAGGGTGGTTCGGCCGCCCTCCGTCAGCATCGAGCACACCGGCTTGCGGGTGAATCCCGACACGGGCGAGGTGCTGTGCCACCACGCGCCGGTCACGAAGTCGGGCAGGATCCGGGGGCGCGTCTCCAGCCGGTACTGCGCCGCGCCGTCCTGGAGGACGTCGAGGTCCCCCTCGGGGCCGTCGGCCACCGCGATCCGGAACACCCCTCCCGGGTCGGGCTGCTCGCCGCGCTCGTCGAGGGCCAGCGGGAAGTGGCTGTGGTCGCCGAAGCCCACGTCCACCAGCCACGGACGGCCGTCCTCGCTCTCGACGCGCAGTGCCAGGTGGTCGTAGGGGACGCCCTGCCCGCCGCCTGCCGCGTACACCCGGGCCTGCAGCAGCTCCACCCGGTAGCCCAGGGCCCCCAGCAGCAGCGCGAACGCGCCGTTCAGCTCGTAACAGAATCCGCCGCGGCCACCGGTCAGCAGCTTGTCGAGCAGTGCGTCCGCCTCCAGCACGATCTCCTCGCCCAGGTGGATGGACAGGCTCTCGAAGGGGACGGTCCGCAGGTGCCGCAGGTGCAGGTCGCGCAGCGCCGCCGCGCTCGCCGACCCGGGCCACCCCGCCCCGATCCGCCTCAGGTACGCGTCGATCCGGGATGCGGGAAGATCTTCCATCCCGTCAGTCTCGCAACCCGCCCCCGGCCCCGCCAGACCCTGTCGGCCCATGCCCTCTCTCGGGGGCGCGCCGGCGTACGGCAGATGGCGGACGGCGCTTGTGGAGCTGCCCCGCGGTCAGCACGCTTGACCCATGACCACACCCGTCCCCGCTCCGGTGCGGCCTCCTGCGACGGTTCGGCCGGGCGATGCGCGCCGGGCGCTGGTGGCGGGATCCGTCGGCAACTTCATCGAGTGGTACGAGTTCGGGATCTACGGCTACTTCGCCACCGTCATCGCGGCACAGTTCTTCACCCCGGAGGGCGGCAGCGAGGTGGAGGGGCTCGTCAAGGCGTACGCGTCCTTCGCCCTGGCGTTCTTCATCCGGCCGGTCGGGGCCGCGGTGTTCGGGCGGTTCGGTGACCGGGTGGGCCGGCGGCCCGCGCTCGTCCTGGTCATCTGCCTGATGACGGGTGCCACGGCCATGATCGGCGCGCTGCCGACGTACGCCTCGATCGGCGCCGCCGCGCCGTGGCTCCTGACCCTGCTGCGGATCGTGCAAGGGCTGTCGGCGGGCGGGGAGTTCGGCGGGGCGGTATCGGTCATGACGGAGTGCGCGCCGCCGGGCCGCCGGGGCCTGTACGGAGCCTGGCAGTCGTTCACGGTGGCCCTCGGCCTGCTCGCGGGCGCCGGCGTGGCGGTGGCCCTGGCGAGCGTACTGACCACCTCGCAGCTGCACGGGTGGGGCTGGCGGGTGCCGTTCCTGCTGACCCTGCCGCTGGGACTCGTCGCGCTGCGGCTGCGGTTGCGGCTGCCCCCGGAAGAACCGCCCGCCCGCGTACAGGCCGAGCCGCCCGTCCCGGGACGGCCCCGGCCGCGCGCCGGGGAGACGGCCCGGGCCGTTGTGGTGGGCGTCGGGCGGATGATGGGCTGGTCGGCGGCCGGCTACACCTTCCTGGTGGTCCTGCCCTCCTACTTGCAGAGCACGCTCGGCACCACCTTCCAGCAGGCACTGCTGGGCACCGTCCTGGCGAACCTGGGGTTCGCCGCGTCGATCCTGCCCGCCGGCCGGCTGAGCGACCGGATCGGGCGGCGGGCGGTGATGCTGGCGGGGGCCCTGCTGGTGGCGGCGCTCGCGCTCCCGTTGTTGCACGTGGTGCAGGATCCGCGCGGACCGGCATACGCGAAGGGCGCGGCCTTGTTCGCCGCGGGGGCCGGCGTCGGCCTGATGGCGGGTCCGGGGCCCGCGATGCTGGCCGAGATGTTCCCGGTCAGGGTGCGCTGCACTGGGCTCGGGCTGGCGTACGCGCTGTCCAACGCCGTGTTCTCGGGCTGTGCGGGACTGGTCATCACCGAGGTGGTCGCGCGCACCGGGAACGTCGACGTCCCCGGCTACTACGCCGCGGCGACCTGCGCGGTGAGCGTGGCCGCGCTGCTGACGCTGCGCGGCGACGACCACGAGCGGGCGCTGCGGTGAGCACCTTGCGCGTGGTCGGGCTGATGTCCGGCACGTCGTACGACGCGATCGACGCGGCCGCCGCCGACCTCTCCCTCGACGGCGATACCCTGGTGCTCACGCCCCTGGGGATGATCAGCACGGCCTACGACGAGGAGCTGCGGGCGGAACTGGCCGGGGCCCTGCCGCCCGCCGGGGCGGACCTGGCCACGGTGTGCCGTCTCGACACCCGCATCGGACGGGCCCTCGCCGCGGCGGCGGTGCGGGCGGACGAGGAACTGTGCGGCGGACGGGCCGACCTGGTGGCGTCGCACGGCCAGACGGTCTTCCACTGGACCGAGGACGGCCGGGTGCGCGGCACGCTCCAGATCGGCGAGGCGGCCTGGATCGCCGAGGCGACCGGGCGGCCCGTCGTCTCCGGCTTCCGTACCCGTGATGTGGCAGCCGGGGGACAGGGCGCGCCGCTGGTCAGCATCGTCGACGTGATGTGGCTGCGGGGACGGCCCGGGGTGCCGGTCGCACTGAATCTGGGAGGGATCGGGAACGTGACGGTCGTGCCGGGCGGAGTGGACGCGGCGGGCGGGACGGGCGGGTCAGGCAGGGCGGGCGGGATCGTGGGTGAACCGCTGGCCTTCGACACCGGCCCGGCCAACGCGCTGATCGACGCGGCGGTGCGCGCGCTGGCGGGGCGCGACGCCTCGGGCCAGGCGTATTCGATGGACGCGGACGGAGCTCTCGCCGCGCGGGGCACGGTCCACCCGCCGCTGCTGCGAAGGCTGCTGGACGATCCGTACTATGCCCGTCCCGCGCCGAAGACGACCGGCAAGGAGCTCTTCCACCTGCCCTATCTGCGCGCGGCGCTGGACCCGTGCGGGCCGCTGCCCGCCGAGGACGTCGTCGCCACCCTGACGCGGCTGACGGCCCGGACCGTCGCCGACGCGATCCGGCCCTTCGGGGCGACCGAGGTGATCGCGTCGGGCGGGGGGACGCGCAACCCGGTACTGATGGACTGGCTGCGGGAGGAACTGGCCGGGGTCGGCGGGTGCCTGGTGCGGTCCTCGGACGAACTCGGGCTGCCTGCGGGGGCGAAAGAGGCCTACGCCTTCGCCGTTCTGGGCTGGCTCACCGCGCACGGTCTGCCGGGCACCGTCCCCTCCTGCACCGGCGCCCGGCACACGAGCGTCCTCGGCTCGATCACGCCCGGCGGTCCGGGCCTGCGCCTGCCGGAGCCTCCGGCAGCGGCGCCGGTCCGGCTGACCGTGAGCGGCTGCCCCGGCGCGGGCGGGTCGAACCGTGCCGGGTGACGCGGCCGGGCGGTCTGTCCTTGGCAGGCGCGCCGGCGCGCCCTGGCTCGGCCGGTACGCGGCGACGGACTGCCGCGTCTCGAAGGCCGTCCCCGGCCGGGCCTCGACCGCCTGCCGGTCCGGACCGGCAGGCCTCGTCGGCGCGGACGCGGTCGACCTCGTGCGCGCGGCCCGCCGCACCCCGTCCGGACGCTTGGACGGTCGCAGCGAACTCCTGGTCGAACCGCGGCAGGTGGCGCCCCTGCCGGGCGGCACCGGCAGCGCGCCCGGCCGCTGACCACCCGGTACTCCGACCGCCGGTATCGGACGGTGACTTACACAGCCAACCGGGGGGTGGCGGCGCGCGCCGCGACCCCGGCGTGCCGCTCGGGCTGCTACTGCTGGGCCGGGCCGGGTGACGCTCGCTCCGGCCGTCCCAGCGCACACCAGGAGCCACGTACATGCCGACCCGTGCCCGTGCCCGTGCCCGCCGAAGCCGCCTCCGCACCGGACTGTCCGCCACCGTCCTGACCGCCGCCGCGCTCGGAGGGCTTCTGCAGCCCGCGCAGGCGGCCGGTGACCCGGGCCCGGGCGATGGCCGCCCGCGCCACGACAAGGGCCTCCAGCGGCAGCTCGACGGGCTGGTCGCCCAGGAGGACGGCCCGCCCGGGGTGATCGCCATGCTGACCCGGGGCGACCGAACGCAGGTGTATACGGCCGGTGTCGGCGACATCGCGACCGGCCGCCCGCCGCACCCCGACGACCACATGCGCATCGCCAGCATCGCCAAGGCGTTCAGCGGGGCCGTCGCCCTGCGGCTCGTCGACCAGGGCCTGCTCTCCCTCGACGACACCATCGGCGAGCGCCTGCCCGGCCAGCCGCAGGACTGGCACGCGGTGACGCTGCGCCAGCTCCTCCAGCACACGAGCGGCCTGCCGGACTTCTCGACCGACCCGGGCTTCCTGGAGATCCTCACCGCCGACCCGCGTCATGTGTTCGACCCGCACACCCTCCTCGACTTCGTGGCCGACGAGCCGCTGCACTTCGCCCCCGGCTCCCTGTACGAGTACTCCAACTCGGACAACATCGCCGTCGCGCTGATGGCCGAGGCGGCCACCGGCCGCAGCTACGAGGACCTCCTCAAGGAGCTCGTGTACCGCCCGCTGGGGCTGCGCCGCACCAGCCTGCCCCTCGGATACCGGCTCCCGCGTCCGTACCTGCACGGCTACGACGTCCAACCGCCGGCCGCACCGGAGGACATCAGCGAGGCCGTGGGCGCCTCCGGTGTCTGGGCCTCCGGCGGCATCGTCTCCACCCCCAGGGAACTGGGCGCCTTCATCCGCGCCTACGGCGGCCCCTCGCTGCTGTCGGCACAGACCCGCAAGGAGCAGCTGACCTTCCGCCCCGGCGACTCCTCGGAGCCGGCCGGCCCCGGCACCAACGCCGCCGGGCTGGCGATCTTCCAGTACACCACCCGCTGCGGCGTGCTCTACGGACACACCGGGAACTTCCCCGGGTACACGCAGCTCGCCGCCACGACGCCCGACGGCACCCGGTCGCTGACCTTCTCGATCAACACCCAGACCAGCAAGAGCAACAAGCCCGCGCTGCTGGCCCGACTGCGCACCGTGCAGGAGAACTTCGTCTGCGCCCTGCTCAAGGGGCACTGAGTCACCCACCCGGCCGTAACGGCGGCACGGCGGCACGGCGGTGTGGCGCGAAAACGATCACGCTCGCCCGCGCCGCCACCCGCGGTCCCTATGCTGACGCCATGCTCGACATACCTCTTTCAGCGCTGGAAGTCGCGATGGTGCAAACGGGCACCCGAGCCGCGGACACCCTGCGCGACACCACGGCCTTCGCCCAAGGACTGGAGCAGCTCGGCTACCACCGCATCTGGTACGCGGAGCATCACCACTCTCCCGCGATCGGCGCGTTCCCACCGGTCGTGCTGACGGCGCACGCGGCCGCGTCGACCTCGGCCATCCGTCTCGGTTCCGGCGGGGTGCTGGCCCCCAACCACGCCCCCATCACGGTGGCGGAGCAGTTCGGCACGCTGGCCGCCCTGCACGAGGACCGTATCGACCTGGGCATCGGCCGCGGTCCCGGCACGTTCGACGAAGCCACCGCGCGGGCCCTGCGCCGCGGCGCCGGACCTGCGACGGACGCCGAGTACCGCTCCGACGTGGCCGCGATCCTGTCGTTCCTGGTGGACGAGGTGGCGCTGGGACCGCTGCCGGAGCCGTGGCTGCTGGCGTCGAGCCCCGCAGGAGCCGCGCTCGCCGCCGAACTCGGCCTGCCGGTCGCGGTCGCGCACCACATCCGGCCGGACAACACCCGCGCGGTTCTGGAGCACTACCGGTCGGCTTTCACCCCGTCCCGCTGGTGCGAGCGGCCCCGGGTGCTGCTGTGCGTGGAGACGGTGTGCGCGGAGACGGAGGAGGAAGCCGTCCGGCGAGCGGCGCCGATGAACGTCGTCAAGGCCGGCCTCCTGAAGGGGGAGAGCCAGATGCCCTTCCCCACCCCCGCCCAGGCGGCCACCCACCCCTTCACGGAGCCTGAACGGCAGGCGCTGGCGGGCTTCCGCGCCCAGCAGGCCGTCGGCACGCCCGAGACTGTCGTGCGGCGGCTCGCACAGCTGGCCGCCGAGACCGGGGCGGAGGAGTTGATGCTGGCCACGCCCGTCCACGACCTCGGTGACCGCATCGCTTCGTACGCGCTGATCAGAAAGCACTGGGGCGCCACGTCCGCGCCGTGAGCCGGGGGTCGTGACACTGCTCACACGCGATGGCGCACCACGGAGGCCGCCACAGCCGTTGGCGCTCCGAGGCTGTGGGGTTTCCGCCGGGGGACCCGTGTGCGCGGAACCACGCAAAAGGGGCCATTTGGTCGAGTAGGGACCCCGAACGGATGACCTAGCCTGGACCGACCAGCGAGGTTCGGGGGCTGAGGGCAAAGGAAGAGCACGTCCATGCGCATCACCACCAGTCCCGCACGTCGTCGACGGGCGGGGTACGCCACTGCGGCCGCCCTCCTCGGCCTCCTGGCGGCAGCCGGCACTCCGGCGTACGCCACCACGGACGGCTCGGTGGACCGCGCCCCGGACGCGCCCCCGGCCGGTCACTCCGTACCGGCCGGAGCCGCAGGCGCCGCCCAGGGTGCGGCCAAGGGCGAGGTGAAGGGCGAGGCCAAGGGCGCCGCCCAGGGTGCGGCCCACGGCACGGCCAAGGTCCCGCTGGGGATCTCCCGGCTGGCGCAGGGCACCGGCCGCCAGGTCGCGATCACCATCGACGACGGCCCGGACCCCCGCTGGACCCCGCAGGTCCTGGAGACGCTGCGAAAGAACCAGGTCAAGGCCACCTTCTGCATGATCGGCACGAAGGCTCAGAAGTACCCGGAACTGGCGCGTGCGGTCGCCGCCGACGGGCACCAGCTGTGCGACCACTCCGTCGACCACGACGTCACGATGGACCACAAGCCCGTCGCCTACCAGCGGCAGCAGATCCTCGAGGGCAAGGCCATGATCGAGAAGGCCGTTCCCGGGGTCCCCGTCAGCTACTACCGTGCGCCCGGCGGAGCCTTCACCCCCGACAGCCGTGCGATCGCCGCCGAGAGCGGCATGCGGCCGCTGGGGTGGAGCGTCGACCCCAAGGACTGGAGCAGGCCTGGCCTGAAGGCCATCCTCTCCACCGTGCAGGGCAAGCTCCCCCAGCAGCCGACGGTCCTTTTCCACGACGGGGGCGGCGACCGCAGCGAGACCGTCGCCGCGCTGAAGGAGTACCTGCCCTGGCTCACCGAGCAGGGCTACAGCTTCGCCTTCCCGGCCCGCACCGCCCCGTAGCGTCCGGCAGCACCGGGCAGCACCGGGCAGCGCCCGGTTCCGGCCGGCGTCCCCGCTCAGTCGGGGAGGCGGAAACCGTTGAAGAGGTCGTCCATACCGCGAAGGGCCAGCCGGTCGGGCGTGGCCCGGACCGCGAGATCGCGGACGGCCGCCGCGAGCGGATGGCGCAGGACGCCCAGACGCCCGACGCGGCGGGCACGCAGCCGCACGGCGTCGGTGCGCCCGAGGCGGGCGGCGGTGTACGCGGCGAGAGCGGCCGGCACGGCGGCGTCCGTGCCGTCCCCGTCGTCCCCGCTGTCCCCCTCGTCCCCGCGCTCTCCGGTGGGCAGCAGGCGGGCGAGTACCACCGCGTCCTCGATGGCCTGGCAGCCGCCCTGGCCGAGGTTGGGGGCCATGGCGTGGGCCGCGTCGCCCAGCCAGGCGATCCGGCCCCGGTGCAGGCACGGGAGCGGGGCGGCCAGGTCGTAGAGGTCGTTGCGCAGGACATCGGCGGGGTCCAGGCGGCCGACGCGGTCCAGCAGGGCCGGAATGGGCTCGTGCCATCCGCCGAAGCGCCGCCGCAGTTCGGTGCACGGGTCGGCGAAGCGGGAGTCCGGCGGGACGACCGCGGTGGCGTAGAGGTAGTACCGGCCGTCCACGAGCGGGGTCACCCCGAACCGTTTCCCCCGCCCCCACGTCTCGCTCATGGCCGGTACCCGCAGGTCCGGGGCGTCCACGATGGTCCGCCAGGCCGTCTCACCGATGTAGTGCAGCCCGGGGTGCGCGGGGAAGTACGCGCGGCGCAGCGGACTGTGGATGCCGTCGGCGGCCACGACCAGATCGGCCGGCAGGCCCGGGCCCGCCGCCGTGCGGACGATCGGACGGCCCTCGGCATCGTCGACGCCGGTCACCTCGGTGCCGTAGCGAAGGGCCGACGGCGGCAGAACGCCCGCGAGGGTGGCGGTGAGGGCCGGGCGGGGGACCGCGAGGGGCGCCCTGCCGTAGCGCGCCGTCATCTGCGCGGTGCCCGCCCGGGTGAGCCACCGGCCGTCGGGTCGGCGCACGCCCATCATGGCGGGAACGGCGCCGCCGACCGCGCGGGAGACATCGACGCCGACGGCGTCGAGCGCGCGCAGGGCATTGGGGGCGAGTCCGATGCCCGCGCCGGTGACGGGGGGTTCCGGGGCGCGTTCGCAGACGGTGACGTCCCAGCCCCGGCCGTGCAGTGCGACGGCGGTCGTCAGGCCGCCGATTCCGGCTCCGACCACCACCGCGTGACGGTTCGTCATGACCACCCTCCCCCTTCGGGGCCCCACTCTAGAACGGTACGGCGAGGGAGCACGCGCCCGTCCCGGACCCGGATCCGGACCACCGCGCGGTCGCCGCGGCGCGGGAGGTGTTCGGCGGTAGGGTGCCGACCGTGTCCGAGCACCAGCGCGACCTCGTGGGCTACGGCGCCACGCCGCCGCATGCCGCCTGGCCCGGCGGCGCCCGCGTCGCCGTCAGCCTCGTCCTCAACTACGAGGAGGGCGGCGAGCAGAACGTCCTGGAGGGCGACCCCGCCTCCGAGGGCTTCCTCCACGAGCTCGTCGGCGCGCCCCCGGTGGTCGGCGGGCGTGACCTGAACGTCGAGTCGATGTTCGCGTACGGCTCGCGCGCCGGCTTCTGGCGCATCCACCGCACGCTCCTGGCGCACGGCGCGCCCCTCACGGTGTACGCGGTCGGGCAGGCCCTCGTCCGCAACCCCGAGGCGGCGCGGGCGATGGGCACCGCCGGCTGGGAGGTGGCGAGCCACGGCTGGCGCTGGATCGACTACCGGCACGTCCCCGAGGAGGTCGAACGCGCCGACATGACCCGCTCGATCGCGACCATCGAGCAGCTCGTGGGCCGTCGGCCCGTCGGCTGGTACACCGGCCGGACGAGTCCGCGCACGCGGCGCCTCGTCGTCGAGGAGGGCGGGTTCCTCTACGACTCCGACGACTACTCGGACGACCTGCCGTTCTATGTGGGGACGGGTGGCGGCGACGGGCGCCCGCACCTCGTGGTGCCGTACAGCCTCGACGCGAACGACTTCAAGTTCCTGATCGTGCACGGCTTCACGACCGCGGACGACATGCTCGCGTACCTCGTCGACACCTACGACACGCTCCACACCGAGGGGGCCGACCGTCCCCGGATGATGAGCGTCGGCATGCACGGCCGGATCATCGGGCGCCCGGGCCGCATCCGCGTGCTCGACGGCTTCCTGAACCATGTGGCGCAGCGCGGCGGGGCGTGGATCGCCACCCGCGAGCAGATCGCACGTCACTGGCTCGCCGCGCACCCGCCGCAGCGCTGAAACGCCGTACCCCGGCATGCCCGTGGCCTCGAAGGACTCCGACCGGGCGATCAGGGTCGGTGCGGGACGGCCACGGCCTCTTCGACACGGCCGAGGTCGATGAGGTAGCCGGCAAGCTCGCAGCCGTTCGCGGGGGCGTGGGGGAGCAGGACCGCGACGGCCTCCTCGGTGCGGCCGTCCCCGGCCAGCAGCCCAGCGATGTGCGGCGCCGCGTACGAGGCCCCGCCCTCGGGGTGGGCCTGCGCCCGCTCGATCGCTTCGCCGACGCGGTCGCAGGCGGCCATCAGCGGAAACCGTATCCGGAACAGGTCCCACTCCTCCTCGCCGCGCCGTTCCTCGAGGGCGTCGAGGTGGGCCAGGCCGTCGTCGGGACGGCCCTGGTCCGTGCAGAGGGTGCAGAGCAATGGAGGATCCAGTCCTCGGTTGCCGCGTAGGCGCGCAATTCCCGGGTCCGGTCGTGCCGGGCGAGGAGGCGGGCGTAGGACTCCAGCGCCCGTGGATGCCCGGCCACCAGCCCGTCGCGAGGTAGGGGTCGAGGAGTGCCAGCGCCTGTGCCTGCCCCTGGCGGCCGCGTTCACCGAGCAGCCGAGCCCACTCCCGCGCGCAGAACCACTCGCCGTGCCCGGCCCAGACCTCCACCTGCTCGGCATGGCCGAGTTCGAGGAGTCGGGCGACCGGATGCGGCGGGATGCAGCCCGACCGGGTCCGGGCGCGGTCGTCAAGAGCGGCGGCGTCCGTGGTGACGGCGCGGGGTGGGTGTGTCAGTGAGCCCTCGGCGTCAATTGCCGTGGGTCCGGAGGCTGTCGACCTCGGCGGCGAAGAGCAGGGCGGGGGCGAAGCCCATCGTGGCGAAGTGACCGGCGAGTTCCAGGGACAGCACGCCGTGCAGGCGGGTCCAGAACGTCAGGAAGCGGTGGAGGGCGTCAGACGGGGCGGGGCGGCCCGCGGCCCAGTCGCGATGGTCCGCAAGGTGGGCGGTGAACTGCGCCGCGGGGGCGGTGGCGGCGGTGGGGGTGGTGCGGGCCGGTGTGGTGCAGGCGTCGAGCAGGGTGGTCATGATCTCGACGGAGATGGCGGTGGTGTCCTCGGGTGCGTGGTAGCCGGGGACGGGCGTGCCGTAGATCAGGAAGTACCGCTGGGGGTCCGCCAGGGCCCAGTCGCGCAGGGCGCGTGCCAGGCCGGTCAGGTCGGCGCCGGCGGCGGAGGCCGCGCCGAGGGTGTCGGCGAGGCTCCGGTAGGCGTCCCGCACGAGTTCGGTGATCAGCTCGTCGCGGCCGGCGAAGTAGCGGTAGAGCGCCGGTCCGCTCACGCCCATCTGCTTGGCGATCGCGTTGAGGGAGAGCGCGGACGCGCCCGCCGCGGCGATCTGTTCCCAGGCGCGCTCCTTGATCTCCGCGCGTACCTGGGCCCGGTAGCGCTCCCGGGGGGTCCCCGCGTCCGTTCCCGCCATCATCTGCCGCCTTCCGCGTCCGACCGTTCACCCGATCAAGTTGGTTAGAAGGTATCACGAAATCTATTGACCATCACCGCAAGTCGTTATAGCCTCTAACGATCAATTGAACCTCTATCGATCGGCACCTTCGCCCACCGAACGCCCAAGGGGAACTCCATGTCAGGCATCCGTACCGCCCTGTCCTTCCCCGACGGGGTGCTCGCGGGTCCGGACGTGCATATCCGGTCAAGCTGAGTGGCCGTCCGGTGAACCGTGCGCGGCCGACGGCGGGTCAGCAGGGGCGGCGGTGCACGTCGTGATCGGCCGGGGGTGCCTCGGCGTCTACCCGCTACGCGCGGTGCGCCCCTCGTGAGCTGCCCGAACGACCATTCGGTCGTCGATATACGAACGCTCTGTCCGTAAATCGGTCATCAGTGTGCGACTTGCCCTCAGGTCGGACAGTCTGGTGCCGCAAGGACGCGATATCGAAACCAAATATCGCGTTCAACCTTCGAATCGAAAGCGAGTCTCGTCGTGCGTCACCGCATCGCAGCTGCCTCCGCCGCCGCCCTTGTCTGTCTGGCCGGCGCCACCGGTGTCGCGGCTGCCCAACCCTCCAGCCTGTACGCCCCGTCCGCCCTGGTGTTCACGGTCGCGCAGGGCGACGGCGCCGCCGCGTCCACCGTCCTGCGGGCTTCCACCCTCAGCTGCGCCCCGACCGCTCTGGGCACCCACCCGGACCCGCGGGCCGCCTGCGCCGCCCTCAACTCCGCCGACGGAGCGCTGGACCGCCTGCTGGCCGCTCCGAACCCGGACCGAGCCTGCCCGATGCACTACGCCCCGGTCACCGTGACCGCCGACGGCGTGTGGAAGGGCAGCCGCGTCGCCTGGAAGCACACGTTCTCCAACTCCTGCACCATGTCCGCCACCCTCAACGGGAACGCCGTCTTCGCGTTCTGAGTCCGGTCCGGGTCAGGCGTCGAACTCCCGGCGTGAGGCCTCGATATGACCGAGATTGCGCTGGGTCCAGTCGCACATTCCGTGGGCGGTCTCCCGCAGCCCCAGGCCCGGAGCGGTGAGGGTGTACTCGACCCTCGGCGGCACCGTGGGGTGGACGGTCCGAACGACCAGCCCGTTGCGCTCCAGTATGCGCAGGTTCTGGGTGAGCATCTTGTGGCTGATGCCCTCCACCTCGTCGCGCACCTCACTGAAGCGCAGGGTCCGGTCACCCAGGGCTTCGATGATCAGGAGCGCCCACTTGTTGGCCACGTCCGAGAAGATCTCCCGGGCCAGCGAGTCGGCGCGCCTCAACTCCGCCCCCTCGGGCGAGTCGCTGAACTGCTTGGTCACCATAAGGTTCCCCAGTCACTCAAAAGTGCGTTCTTCCATGTCAGCGCTCACTCTCCTACGGTTCCCCAGTAACCACAAGAGACCACGAGAGAGGGAGGCGGGAACCATGGCGATCACCTTGGTGGACCCCGACGGACTGCCGAAGATCGATGCCTACCGGCAGGTGGCCATCACGACCGGGTCGAAGCTGGTCTTCATCGCCGGGCAGGTCGCCTGGGACGCCGACGGGGCCACGGTGGGCGAGGGCGACCTGGCCGCCCAGATCGAGCAGTGCTACCACAACATCGCCACCGCCCTCGCGGCGGCCGGCGGGTCCTTCGACGACGTGGCGAAAGTGACCGTGTACATCGTCGACTGGACCCCTGACAAGATGCCCTTGGTCATGGACGGCATCGGCCGCGCGGCCAGGAAGCTGGGCGTCACCCCCGTACCGCCGGGCACGCTGCTGGGCGTCGCGGCGCTGGACGTCCCCGAGCACCTGGTCGAGGTGGAGGCCATCGCGGTCCTCGACTGAACGTCCCCGTACATGGCACCCCGCTCCCGGACCCCTCCAGGCCCGGGAGCGGGGCGCTCGCCCTCCTGCGTCTACACCGTGCCTCCCCGGGCCGACACGGTGACGTGGTCCACCCGCATCGCATGCCCCGGCTCGGTCGCGGGACCCGCGACGGCGCCGTCGGCGAGCGGCAGGCTGCCACCGACGGCCACGTTGAGGATCAGGAACAGCCCGTGCTCCACGGCTGCCTTCCACGTTCCGGGGTCCATCCGGTCGGCGCCCACCCGGTGGTGCACGCGCCCGTCCAGGTACCAGCGCACCTCCTGCGCGCCGGGAGTGAGGTCGACCTCGACGGCGTACGAGTGGAACCCCGTACGGCACCCGTCGCACGGCTGCGGACCCGAGGTCAGGCCCGCCGGCTCCTGGCACGGTCCCCCTTCGAGGACACCGCAGTGCATCGTGGCGAAGACGGTGTCGCGCCCGTTCACCGACTCCATGATGTCGAGCTCCCCGACACCCGGCCACCCCGTGTACCCGTCGCGCAGCGGAGCCCCCAGGGTCCAGAACGCCGGCCAGTACCCGGCCGCCTTCCCGCCGGTCACGTCCGGCAGCGCGATCGACGCCTCGATCCGCAACGCCCCGCCGGGCGGCGGCGCGAAGTCGGAGCGCCGCGTCTCGATCCGTCCCGAACTCCACTGCCCGTCCTTGCGGGTGGGCACGATCTCCAGGGCGCCCCTCCCGTCCAGGCGGACGTTGTCGGTCGAGTCGGTCATGGTCTCGATCTCCCCGGTGCCCCACTGCGGGGCGGGGCAGCCCGGGTAGCAGGTGCCGACGTCGTGGAGCCAGTCGGCGGCGGACGGAGGCGTGCCCGCCGGACCGTCGAAGTCGTCGCGCAGCAGCCGCGTCCACCCGTCCGCCCCCGGGGCGGAGCCGGGTCCGGCCGGGTCCGCCCCGGCCGCGGCGGGCAGCAGCCCGGACTCCGTGAACAGCCGCTCCAGCCGGTTGGTCAGGACCACGGCCGCCGCGTTCGTCAGGTGCGCGTCGTCGCGGTAGAGCAGGATCCGGTCGAGCACGGCCGGGCAGGTCGGCCCGTCGCCCGGGCACAGCACCGGGTTCACGCTGACGCTCCGTACGCCCGGCAGTGCGCCGGAGGCGATCCGCAGCGCCAGCGGATCCGGCAGCTGGGCGTCGGTGCGGCTGAACGCGCAGTCGGCGGGGGAGTCGGGGCTGCCGGAGACGCACGCCGGGATGTCCCTACCGGGTACGGGCGTGTCCTCGAGATAGACGATCGGCGCCCCCAGTGCACGCAGCGGCGTCAGGGTCTTCTCCCAGGCCCCGGCCAGCAGCTTCGTGTCGGTGGTGTACCGGTTGAGCGAGGCGATCACGATCAGGCGGGGCTTCGGCTGCTGCCGCAGCCGTTCCAGGGAGTCCGCCCGCCAGGTGTCGCACTCCCGGTAGGCGCGGCCGAGCTGCGGGCTGTCCACCGCCAGCTCCGGCAGCGGGCAGCCCTGCTTGACCAGCTCCTGCAGGGCCCAGCCCCGCTGCGAGGCCAGCGCGAGCATCGGGGAGAACCACTGCCCGGCGTGCGAGTCGCCGAGCAGCACGATCCGGTCCGGGCTGTCCACCGCGCCGAACAGACAGTCCGGGCTGCGCGTCTCGGCGGGCGCGACCTCGCAGGGCCCGTCCGGCGGGAAGTCCGACCGGGCCTGCACGGGGCTGGGCACCACCGGACCGTCCACGAGCGGTGTACCGGGCGTGCGGGCGAGCAGCGTGGGGCCGGCCGCGGCGCCCGGCGGCAGCCCCTGCGTGTCCACCGGGACGGCCGGCCCGAGCACGCGCAGCGTCGTCGTCCCGACGACCAGCGCGAGGACCACCGGCAGCACGATCGCGGAGACGCCCACCGACAGCCCGCGGCGCGGGAGTTCGGAGACCGTACGGCTGCGGCGCAGCGGCTGCTCGACCCAGCGCATGGTGGCGAGGGCGGGCAGGACGGCCGTCAGCGTCAGCGCGGTCTTCGCGGGCCAGCCGAGGGTGCCGAACCGGGCCTCGGCGAGCACGAGCACGGGCCAGTGCCACAGATAGAGGGTGTAGGAGAGCCGCCCGACGGCCCGCGGCGCCCGCCCCGACAGCAGCCGCCCGACGTCCCAGGTGCCCGGGGTGTACCGCTCGCCCCGGCCCGGTATCGCCGCGAGGATCACGGCGGCGGTGGCCAGGGTCGGCACCAGCGCCGCGTAACCGGGGTACGGGGTCGCGGCGTCGTACGTCACGACGCACCAGCCGATCGCCGCGGCGCCGGCCCAGCCGCACAACAGCCGCAGGGGGCGCGGCCCGCGCATCAGGTGCCAGGGCAGCAGGGCGAGCAGCGCCCCGACGCCGAACTGCCAGACCCGCGAGGGCGTTGCGAGGTACGCGAGCGACACGGAGTGCTCGGTCCAGTAGGCACCCAGGGCGAACGACGCGCCGGCGAGCGGGGCGGCGGCGAGCACCACGGCGAGGCGCACGGCCCGGCCGCGCCGGACCGCGCGGGCCGCGCCCAGTACCAGTACCGCCAGCAGCGGGGCCCAGAACAGGTAGAACTGCTCCTCGACGGCGAGGGACCAGAAGTGCAGCAGCGGACTCTGGTCGTGCCCGGCGGCGAGGTAGTCGGTCCGCTGTGACACGAACCGCCAGTTGGCGAAGGACAGCGCCGCCGCGACGACGTCGTACTCCATGTCGGCACGGCGCAGCGGCACGGTCAGCCAGGCCCCGGCCACGGCCACCGCGGCGAGCACCACGGCGGCCGAGGGCAGCAGCCGTCGGGCCCGTCGGGAGAAGAAGTCACCGAGCCGGATCCGGCCGGTCGTGATCGCCTCCCGGACCAGTAGGCCGGTGATCAGGTAGCCGGAGATGACGAAGAAGACGTCCACGCCGACGAATCCGCCGGCCGTCCGGGGAATCCCGGCGTGGAAGGCGAGCACCGCGAGGACGGCGACCGCGCGCAGGCCCTCGATGTCGGGCCGGAACGGGGACCGGTGCGGGCTCGGCCCGGACTCGCTGCCCGAGCGGGGTCCGGACGGCAGCTCTCCGGCTCGCGGGACGGTTCCCCTGCGGGGCCGGCGCCGGCCGGGTGTGACGAGGAAGGACATGGCGATGGTGCCTTTCAACTCAGCCAGGGAAGCATCGGGTTGACCCACCCCGATGCCAGCAGGCCGGTGAGCAGGAGGACCGCCGAGGCGGCCACGGTCTCGGGCCAGCGGCGCGGCAGCATGCCGGTGCGCGAGCGCAGGGCGGCCCGCAGCCGGGCGCGTACCGGTCCTGGTGTCGGGTGCAGTTCCGCCGCGAGGTCCCGGATCAGCGGGACGTTGATCTGGCACTGCACCACGAGGTAGAGCAGCAGACCCCAGTTGGGCTCCCAGCCGCCCCGGTCCACGGCGAGCGCGAGGCCGATGACGGCGGCGCCGTTGGACAGGACGAGCCAGACCAGCGCGACGGCGATCACCCGGCGGGCCATCCCGCCCCGGGCCGCCGCACCGCGCGTGCCGGTGGGGACCCATGCGGCGCTGCGCCCCCGCAGCGTGTGCACGAACGCGGTCGCGGCGGCCACGCTCGTCAGCACGTTCGCCCGGATGACCTCCACCCGCCAGCGGGTCCGGCTGATCCTCGGCAGCAGCACGTGCCACAGCCACAGCGGGGCGAGCAGCGGCAGCACGTGCCAGGGCCGGATGTGGTCCGGGTACCAGAACATCATCACCAGCGGCGGCAGCGGCGCCACGAAGGTGTTCACCGCGGTGGTCAGATAGCCGACGATGCCCTCGTAGAAGCACAGCCGCATCCGCCAGGGCGCGCGCATCCGCCGCAGCACGGGTGTGCCGAGCAGGTGGAGGTTGCCCATCGCCCACCGGTACTGCTGGTTGACGAAGGAGGTGACCTCGTCGGGCGAGGTGCCCTTGGCGACGAGCACCGGCACGTACAGGGTGCGGAACCCCCGCTCGTGGAGGGCGAGTCCGGTGTACAGGTCCTCGCTGTGGTCGAGCCGGGCGAAGCCGCCCGCCAGGTCGATCGCGCTGCGCCGGTACACGGCGTTGCTGCCGCAGCAGATGGTGGCGTCACTCGCGTCCCGGGACGGCTGGATCCAGCGGAAGAACCACTCCTGCGCGGAGCCGGCGGCCCGCTGGATCCACCCCATGGTCTCGTCGGTGTCGAAGCACTGCGGGCTCTGCACGATGCCGACGGCGGGGTCGGCCAGGTAGGGCACGAGGTGGCGCAGGAAGTCCGGCCTCGGAGCGAAGTCGGCGTCCAGGATGGCGATGAACTCCGCGCTGCTCAGGGTGAGCGCGTGGTTGAGGTTGCCGGCCTTCTTCAGACGGCCCCGGTCGGGGCGTACGACGTAGGTGTAGCCGTACGAGGCGGCCAGCGCGGCGACTTCGGGCCGGTCGGCGTCGTCCAGGACCCAGACGGTCAGCGCATCGGGCCAGTCGACGGCCGCGACCGCGCGGTAGGCGTTGCCGAGCACGTAGAGCGGCTCGCCGCAGGTGGGCAGGTACAGGTCGACGTGCGGCAGCGCGGCGGGCCGCCAGGCGTGGACCAGCACCTCGTGCGACTGCCGGGTCAGCCGGCGCTGGCGCAGGCTGTTGACGGAGGAGAGTGCGAGGGCCGCGACGTTGAGGCCGAGGACGGCGAGGAAGGCCCACAGGGCCGGTGTCCGCAGGGCGAAGGTGAACATGGTCGCCGCCGTGAACACGAAGGCGAGCGAGGTGCTGACGAGCACCCAGCGGCGCTGCGGTCCGAAGTACCAGTAGAGCTCTTCGTCGGATGGTGGTTGCGGAAGATGATGAACGGTCATAAAGCCCCCCACGGCTGTGCATGTACCCGTTTCAGGTGGCCCACCCTAGCGTCAAAGGTATAGACCAGTTGTTGCGAGGGTGTGGCACCGGAGCCAATGCGCCATGGATTGGCGCGACTCGATTGGTCCAGACCTCTCGCTCGGGTCATTCGACAGCCCGCGCCCGGCTCGTCCGGGAAGATGCGGGTCACGCGGGGGTGAACAGTCCTGGAACTCGCCGGAGCGTCGGGCTATTGCCCGTCGGCGGGCGTGGGGGGCTCGGTGGGCGTGGAGGGCCGGGGCACGGTGAAGATTCGGTCGAGGTGGTGGCGCAGTACCGCGATGGCCGACTCGGGCTTCCGCTGTCCCGCGAGGATGCTGCCCGGTCAACGCCCGGGTGCTCGGCTTCGTGGAGGACGCCGACTCCCTCGCCCCCGCTGACGCCTGACCCCTGCGGCCCGACGGCTCCGAATTCCGGAGGCGGGCCCGGAAGAGACGTGCTGATTGTCCGGATCGTCGCTGTTCACCCCAGTCCGGTGGGGCAAGGATGTCTCCCTGCGAGTCTGCTTCCACGTGACGTGATCCGGGGGGATTCATGGCAACGAGAACGAGGCGCACGAGGCATACGAGGCACACGAGGCGTACGGGCCTGGCCGTGGCGGGGAGCATCCTTGCCGGGCTCGGCGTGGCCGCTCCCGCCCAGGCGGCCCCGGGGGGAGCCGCCGCACCCTGCAAGCCGTCCCTCCAGGTCCTTCAGACGCTGCCCGCCACCGACGATCCGCATCCCAGTCCCTGGGTGCGCCGCACCCAGGTCTCCGCCATCGCGCCGGGGTCCTCGCGCCTGGCCGTCGGCATGTCCGGCATGAAGGCGGCGTACTGGATCGGGGACCGGGTGTACGCGGTACCGGTCCCCGCGGGCTCGGGTACGGGCCGGGTCGTGGACGTCAACCGGTCCGGCCTGATGGTCGGGCAGGTGTCCACGCCCGAGGGCAGCAAGGCGTTCAGCTACCGGCACGGCGAGAGCGCCATCACCGTACTGCCCGGCGGGGACGAGGCGAGCGGGGTCAACGACCGGGGTGTCATCGTCGGCAGCCTCTGGGACGCCGCCCTGAACCGGACCATCGGTCTCGAATGGTCGGGGGGCCGGCTGCGCCGCGAACTGCCGCCACCCGCCGGATACCGGTTCCACACGGCGTCCGGCCTCAACAACGCCGGGCAGGTCTCCGGAGACGGCCAGGCGCAGGATCCCCTCCCGGGCTCGCGGTTCCTGGTCACACCCGGGCTCTACTGGCCCGCCTACCCGGCCACCGCGCCCTCGGTGCTGCGGCCCGTCGACGACACGGGGGACGGGTACCACACCCGGGGTATCGACGAATCCGGCCGGATCGTCGGATATCGGTGGAGGGAGACGGGGGGCGCCGCCGAGTTCGCCGTCCTGTGGAACCGACCCGACGGCGATCCCGTGTATGCGCCCTGGGCGCCCGGCGCGATCGGCGGCACCTTCGACGCGATCAGCCCGAACACCGGTGTCGCGGTCGGCCTGGCGGAGTTCACCTACGCCGCGCCGCGCCCGCCGGACAGCCCGCAGGCCCGGGCCCAGTACTGGACCGGCAGTGGACCGATGCGCGTGCTGCCCGGGCTGGCCCCGTCCCGGTTCACGGCCGCCTTCGCCGTCACGGACGACGACCGCGTCGGCGGGGCGGCGCTGGATGCGCAGAACCGGGTCAGGCCGGTGATCTGGACCTGTGCGTCCCGGCAGGCGTTCGTCCTGGAGCACCCCCGGTCGGCCTCGCAACCGTAGGCCGGTGCGGAGCGGTTCGGGTCAGGAGCGGTTCGGGTCAGGACGGTCTCGGCCACGCCGTGGCGAGCACCCCCGTGGTTCGCCACGGCGTGTGCGAGGCCGTCCTGAGTCAGTGGGTGGGAGGCAGCGGTGTGGGGGAGGGCGTCGGGCTGCCCGGGGTGCCCGTGGGCCGGAAGCTGCTGATGCGCTGCGCCGGGACGATCGTGGGGAGGAGGAAGTTCCACAGGTCGGTGACCCGGGTGTGGAGGTCTTCGCGGCGGGTCCGGACGTGCGAGGTGACCTGGATGCCGGTGAAGGCTCCGACGAGCAGCGTCGAGAGGGCCTTGACGTCGAGCGACGGGTGTATGTCGCCGCGTTGCTGAGCGGGGGTCAGGCAGCTGCGGCAGGTGTTGATCCAGGCGTCGTACGGGGTCGGGTCGGGGTTGGTGAAGGAGCCGAACTCGATGACCAGGCGGATGCCGGCGCGGATGCGCACGTCGGTACGCAGCCCGTGGGCCATCCGGTGGGTGAGGTCGATGACGGTCTGCAGGCCGGGGTCCTCGACGGCGGGGAGGTGCGCGGAGACCTGGAACTGTTCGTCCATCAGGGTCCGGGCGAGGGCTTCCTTGGACGGGAAGTGGAAGTACAGCGCGCCCTTGGTGACTCCGGCGTGCTTGACGACGTCGCTGAGGCTGGTGCCGTCGAACCCGCTGGCGTCGAAGGCGGTTGCCGCGCCGGAGAGTATGGCTTGGCGGGTGATCTCGGCCCGCTCCTGTCTGGCCCTCGCCACGTGCGTTCGTCCCCTTGGTCACTTCCCGCGCGCTGGTCGCTGCGGTGTGCCGTCAATGTAGTCGGGCATCCGGAAAGGAAACCAGTCGACAGGTACTTTTTCGTGGAGGCGGGGAAGCGGTTCGGGGAGTTGTGTGACCGTATGCCTGATTGTTTCTGCGCGACGGTATGGGTGGACTCGGTAACGGACGTGTGGAGAGGGTGAGTTGGTCACCCGGGTCGGTGCGGTGGCTTCGGCGCGACCAACTCGTGTCGAGGCGGGCTGAGATGACGCGCGGCCACGGGACCGGTTCCCCACTCGGTGCGGCCGGTGCGGCTGTCTAGCCCCGTACTTCGCGGGTCGTTGATTCGTATGGTGTGACCGGTCCGGGAGTGTCCCGGGCCGGTCGTATGGCGTTGGTCCGGATGTGTCG